>JAZOXF010000076.1:0-1712 GCA_045659605.1 Acutalibacteraceae bacterium | reverse complement strand
GAAATTAAAGTTTAAGAATTGAATTATTTAAAAATTAACTGAAATGCCAGGATTATTAGGAAAAAAAATCGGAATGACATCCGTTTTCAGTGCCGATGGTAAGAATGTTCCATGCACTGTTATCGAAGTAGGTCCTTGTGTAGTTACTCAGATTAAAAGTGTTGAGAAGGATGGCTATGCTGCCGTTCAGCTCGGTTTCCAAGAGGCTAAGGAAAAGAATACAACTAAGCCTATGATGGGACACTTCAAGAAAGCTGGTGTAACTCCGAAGAGACACTTGGCCGAGTTCAAAGGTTTTGAAGGTGAGTTAAACTTGGGTGATACCCTCACTGTAGAGTTGTTCAATGATGCATCTTTCGTTGATGTTGTTGGAACTTCTAAAGGTAAAGGCTTCCAGGGTGTAGTAAAAAGACATGGCTTTGGTGGTGTAGGTCAGACTACTCACGGTCAGCACAACCGTGCTCGTAAGCCGGGTTCTATCGGTGCATGTTCTTATCCCGCTAAGGTGTTCAAGGGTATGCGCATGGGTGGCCAAATGGGTGGCGACCGCGTGACTACACACAACTTGCAAGTATTAAAAGTAATTCCTGAACATAATATCCTTATGATTAAGGGTTCTGTTCCAGGTTGCAAAGGTTCAATCGTAATAATTGAGAAATAATGGAAGTTAACGTATTAAATATTAAAGGTGAAGACACCGGAAGAAAGGTTACGTTGAACGAATCTATCTTCGGCATTGAGCCTAACGATCACGCTATTTATTTGGACGTAAAGCAATTTATGGCCAATCAGCGTCAAGGTACTCACAAGTCAAAGGAAAGAAGCGAAGTTAGTGGTTCTACTCGCAAGTTGGGTCGTCAGAAAGGTGGTGGCGGTGCTCGTCGTGGTGATATCAACTCTCCTGTATTGGTGGGTGGAGGTCGCGTATTCGGTCCCCAACCTCGCGATTATGGATTTAAATTGAACAAGAAAGTGAAGGCTTTGGCTCGTCGTTCTGCCCTTTCTTATAAGGCTCAGGAAAATGCTATTGTTGTAGTTGAAGATTTCACTTTTGAGGCTCCAAAGACTAAAGAATTCATAAATTTAGCTAAAAATCTTAAAGTTTCTGACAAGAAGGTGCTCCTTGTTTTGCCGGAAGCAAATAAAGCAGTATATTTGTCTGCTCGTAATGTAGAACGTGCAAATGTTGCATTGGCGGCTTCGTTGAATACTTACTCAGTATTGAACGCAGGCGTTCTTGTTGTGACTGAAAGTTCGTTGAAAGTTATTGATAACATTTTAACAAAGAAGGAGGCTTAAAAAATGGCATATATTGTAAAACCATTGATTACAGAGAAAATGAACGCAATTTCCGAAAAGAGCAATCGTTTCGGATTTATCGTGCGTCCTGAGGCTAATAAGCTTCAGATTAAAGCTGAAGTTGAAGCTTTGTATAATGTTACAGTAGTTGACGTGAATACCATGCGTTATGATGGTAAGAACAAGAGCCGTTACACTAAGGCTGGTCTTCTTCAGGGTCGTACAAATGCTTATAAAAAAGCTATTGTGACTGTGAAGGAAGGCGACACAATTGATTTCTATAGCAATATTTAAATAAAAGATGGCAGTACGTAAATTTAAGCCCACAACACCGGGGCAAAGACACAAGATTATTGGTACTTTTGAGGAGATTACTGCATCGGTACCAGAAAAGTCTCTTGTATACGGTAAAA
>JAZOXF010000075.1:0-8238 GCA_045659605.1 Acutalibacteraceae bacterium | reverse complement strand
GCCTGCAAGGCTATCCGCAGCTGCCTGCGCGAAAAATACGGCGCACGTCCCTCCCGCGCCACATCTATTCTCTACGGCGGCAGTATGACCGATAAGAATGCCGCAGAGATGCTGGCTATGCCCCATATTGACGGCGGTCTTATCGGTGGTGCTTCCTTAAAGGCAGCTGATTTCTCCGTTATCGTTAAAGCAGCTAGTAAATAAATATTATCAATTTGTAGGGGAGGGTCTCTGCGCCCTCCCGTTTAAATAAGGAGGGTCTCCGTGCCCTCCCGTAATTTTAATTTCGGGAGAAAAATTATGAAAAAACCTATTGTTTTAACAATTATGGACGGTTTCGGCTTTAATGACGATAAAAAAGTTAATGCTATTGAAGCCGCTAAAACACCTCGACTTGATAAAATTTTCAGCACCTGCCCCACCACCCAAATCGGCGCTTCGGGAATGGACGTTGGTCTTCCTGATGGCCAAATGGGTAACAGTGAGGTAGGTCACACAAACATCGGCGCAGGTAGAATTGTTTATCAGGAATTGACCCGCATTACAAAGTCTATTGCAGACGGCGATTTCTTTAACAACACTGCATTTTTAAATGCTATTGAAAACTGCAAGAAGAACGACAGTGCGCTTCACCTTTTAGGTCTTCTTTCTGATGGTGGCGTTCACTCTCACATCGAGCATCTTTATGCTTTAGTTGAACTTGCAAAGAGAAATGGTCTTACCAAGGTTTATATTCACGCATTACTTGACGGAAGAGATGTTCCCCCTTCCTCTGCTGCTGATTTTGTTGATGCATTAGAAGCAAAACCCCAAGAAATCGGTTGTGGTAAACTTGCTACCGTTATGGGTAGATTTTACGGTATGGACCGTGACAACCGTTGGGAACGTGTTGGCAAGGCTTACGCCGCTTTGGTTTACGGTGAAGGCGTACAAGCTACCGATGGCGCAAAGGCTATTCGCGAGTCTTATACCAAGAAGGATGAAGAAGGCAAATTCTTAACCGATGAGTTTGTTCTCCCCACAGTTATTGAGGGTACCGAAAGAATTAAAACCGGCGACAGTGTTATCTTCTTTAACTTCCGCCCCGACCGTGCAAGAGAAATCACCCGTACCTTTGTTGATGATGATTTTGCAGGATTTACCCGTGTTGGCGGCAGACAAAAGGTATATTATGTTTGTATGACTCAATACGATGCATCCATGCCCAATGTTGAGGTTGCATTTAAACCCCAAACCTTAGACAATACTTTAGGCGAGTTCTTGGCAAAACAAAATATGACCCAACTTAGAATTGCCGAGACCGAGAAATATGCTCACGTTACCTTCTTCTTCAACGGAGGCCGTGAGGTTATGTTTGAGGGTGAGGATAGAATTCTTGTTAATTCCCCCAAGGTTGCCACCTATGACCTTCAACCCGAAATGAGCGCAAACGAGGTTTGCGACAAGGTTTGCGAGGCTATTGAAACCAGCAAATATGATGTTGTTATCTTAAACTTTGCCAACTGCGACATGGTAGGTCACACAGGCTTCTTTGATGCTGCTGTTAAGGCTGTTGAAACTGTTGATACCTGCGTTGGTCGTGTTGAGGACAGTGTTCTTAAAATGGGCGGTGTAATGCTTTTAACTGCCGACCACGGCAACGCTGACCGTATGATTGATGTTGACGGTTCACCCTTTACCGCTCACACAACAAACCCCGTTCCTTTCAGCGTTATCGGTAAAGATTGTGAACTTCGCGAAGGCGGAAAACTTTGTGATATCTCCCCCACTATCATTAAACTTTTAGGTTTAGAACAACCTGCCGAAATGAGTGGAGAGTCAATTATTAAATAATAAAAAATTCCTGTAGGTTAACCTACAGGAATTTTTCTTTTGCTTTATTTATTTGTTTTTGATAACGGTCTTCTTCAGAGAAGATGCAACCACAATATTTTTGCAAATACAGTCCCATTTCACGAGCCTTTTGATTTCCTTCTCGGAAATTCGGTCTAAAATCTCGATAATAAAACTCGATACCATACTTCTCGGCCAATTCATTTGCCTTTTTAACCATTAATTCATGGTTTTGGTAAAGGCTTGAAAACAAAGTAGATGTAAACCCATCGAATCCGTTTTCCTTAGCGTATTTTGCCGTTTGTTCAAGTCTTACCGAGTAACAGTAAACACAGCGGCTGTCAATATCATCGGCCACATTTTTAACAAATTCTCGAAGTCCGTAATCCTCCTTGACAACAAGGGGGATTTTTTCATTTTCCATAAACTCTACAAGGCAGTCTCTTCTTGCTTCATACTCTTTAAAGGGGTGGATATTTGGGTTAAACCAAAAGGCTGTAATATCCACGCCTTCATTCCTTAAAGGTTCCACACAAGAAAGGGAGCAAGGCGCACAGCAACAGTGAAGTAAAATCTTACTCATTTACTCCATATCCTTTCCACAACAACGCTTATACTTCTTACCGCTTCCACAAGGGCAAAGGGCATTTTTACCCACAGCACCTTTACCCTTAACGGTTAAAGGTTTATCCCCTGCCGAAGTTTCCTCGGCAACCTTTTCACGTTTTACTTCCTCGTTAGACTTAATTCTAACGCTAAGGGTTAATTTGGCAGTTTGCTCACGGATTGCGTTGGTCATTGCCTCAAACATATCAAAACTTTCATTACGATATTCAATAACAGGGTCGTGTTGACCGTAGGCTCTAAGACCTATACCGTGGCGAAGTTGGTCCATAGCATCAATGTGGTCCATCCAGTTAGTATCAACCGAGCGAAGCAACATTACACGTTCCATTTCGCGCATAATCTCACTACCATATTCAGCCTCGCGAGCATCGTAACGAGCGCTTGCCTTTTCTTTTAAAAGTTCAGCAACCTCTTCCTTTTGGAGTGCCATAATCTTCTCGGTTGTGAAATCAAGGTCATCAGGCATTATAACCCAACCGTAGAAATATTCCTTAAGACCACCGATATCCCAATTGTCGCAAATGGGGTCAGCAAGATAAATATCGGTATAAATATCAATGGTTTCATCAACCATTTTTCTGACGGTATCCTTAATATCCTCGCCTTCAAGTACCTTATTACGTTGACCGTAAATAAGTTCACGCTGTTTATTCATAACATCATCATACTGAAGCACATTTTTACGGATGGCGAAATTCATACCCTCTTTCTTACGCTGAGCACCTTCGATAGACTTAGAAAGCATACCGCTCTCTAAAGGCATATTTTCATCAACCTTCAAGGTGTCCATCATAACTGAAATTCTCTCGCCACCGAAAAGGCGCATTAAATCATCTTCCAAAGATACGAAGAATTGGGTATTACCCGCATCGCCTTGACGACCTGCACGACCTCTTAACTGATTATCAATACGTCTTGAATCGTGACGCTCAGTACCGATAATGGCAAGACCACCAGCGTTTCTTACAGCCTCAGCCTCGGGAGCAATTTCGGCCTTAAATTGATTATAATAAGCCTTGTAGGTTTCTCTGGCATTAATAATATCAGGGTCGGTAGTATCGGCGAAACCGGTGGCTTCGGTAATCATTTCCTCACTGAAACCATCATGGCGTAAAGCAGCCTTTGCCAAGTATTCAGCATTACCGCCAAGCATAATATCGGTACCACGACCTGCCATATTGGTAGCAATGGTAACGGCGCCGAGTTTACCTGCTTGGGCAATAATTTCAGCCTCTTTTTCGTGGTGCTTAGCATTTAACACCTTGTGCTGTATTCCACGCTTTTTAAGCATTGCCGATAAAAGTTCGGATTTTTCGATTGTAACGGTACCCACAAGAACAGGTTGGCCCTTTTTGTGGCACTCAATAATCTTTTCAATAGCAGCATTAAGCTTTGCTTTTTCGGTTTTATAAACCACATCGTTTTCATCCACACGAGCAATAGGTTTGTTGGTGGGGATTTCGATTACATCCAGTTTATAAATCTCTTGGAATTCGGCTTCCTCGGTCATAGCAGTACCGGTCATACCCGAAAGTTTGGAATAAAGGCGGAAGAAGTTTTGGAAGGTTATTGTTGCAAGAGTTTTAGACTCCTTGGCGATTTTAACGCCTTCTTTGGCCTCAATAGCCTGATGCAAACCTTCGTTATATCTTCTACCGAACATCAAACGGCCGGTATGTTCATCAACTATTATAACCTCGCCGTCTTTTACAACATAGTCAACATCACGCTTCATAATACCGTGAGCCTTAATAGCTTGGTTTATATGGTGAGCAATGGCGATATTTTCGGTGTCGTTAAGATTTTCAATGCCGAAGTATTCCTCAGCCTTCTTAACACCAGAAGGAGTAAGGGTTGCAGTGTGAGCCTTTTCGTCTACAACGTAATCACCGTCATAGTTGGTTTGCTCATCACTTGCCTTGTCATCCATCTCTTTGATTTTAAACATCTTAAGACCCTTGGCAAAACTATTTGCTTTGCCGTAAAGGTCGGTGGATTTATTGCTACTACCCGAAATAATAAGGGGGGTTCTTGCTTCATCGATAAGGATAGAGTCAACCTCATCCACAACAGCAAAATTGTGTTCCCTTTGAACCTTTTGCTCTTTATAGGTAACCATATTGTCACGCAAATAGTCAAAACCGAGTTCGTTATTGGTACAATAGGTAATATCAGCATTGTAAGCCTTTTGTTTCTCCTCGTGGTTCATTCCGTGAATAATAAGACCCACCGAAAGACCCATAAAACGGTATAATTTGCCCATCCACTCCGAGTCACGTTTTGCAAGGTAGTCATTGACGGTTACGATGTGAACGCCCTTGCCGGTCAAAGCGTTAAGGTAAGCAGGTAAGGTTGCAACCAAGGTTTTACCTTCACCTGTCTTCATCTCGGCAATTCTGCCTTGGTGTAGAATAATACCTCCGATAATCTGAACTGGGAAATGTTTCATTCCGAGAACACGGCTTGACGCTTCACGACAAGCGGCAAAAGCCTCGGGCAAAATGTCATCAAGGGTTTCACCATTTGAGAGTCTTTCTTTAAATTCTAAAGTCTTGCCCTTCAATGCCTCATCACTCAAGGATTTATATTCTTCCTCAAGTTCCAAAACCTTTTTTTGCAAGGGCAAAATTCTTTTGACTTCTTTTTCACTGTAATTTCCGAACAATACACTAAGTAAACCCATAATTTACCTCTAATCTGAATATATGTATCTTTATTTTACCATAGATTTGTTAATAAATATAGTACTTTTTGCGAAAAAATAAAAAAAGCGGAGTTTTTTCTCCGCTTTTTGATTATTTAATTTTTCTTGCCTCTAAATAAAATCTCTTATCATCGGCACAACCCATTGAAAAGGTCTTTCTGGGCAATGAACCATCAGCCGAAACGGCTGGGAAAAGGTCACTTTTACCCATACCATCAAAAATAAATCCAACGGTGTTAGCCTTTGCTGCTAATTTTTCAGTATTTAAAATTCCGTGAATATAGTCAACCTCCGCATGGGGGTTTCTCTTTATGTAATCATCCAAGAAATTTTGCAAATCGGCAACTGCCAAATGGGAACTCGCCTTAAGGCAAATTTCCTTCTTATTTTCGCCCCAAACACAGGTGTATTTATGGCTGTCGCTTCCCTCATACTCGCCACCCATGGCAGTTTCAAACTCGGCTATAAGTTCTTCCGCGTTAACGCCGAATACAGCCCTGTAAATAGGTTCAAATTCCAAAGAATTATCATGAATATTTACCACTTCAACAAGGGCGTAACGGCTTCCACCTTGGTTTTTGTAACATTCTTTAGCGGTTGCCAAAGAGTGGTTACCGTCGCCCACTGCAAAGAGTAAACCATTGTTATCGATTTTAAGTTGTTCTAATATGTTATTAATTTCTTCTACCCTATTATCAGGGATTTTGTAACCCTTAATAGCTCCGGCATTTTGCATAAGTTGGAAATCATAAATCTTTTGGAAAGACTCACTCGCCTCGGCCAAGGGTTCAATAACGCTTCTTTTAGGATCGTTTATAAGTAACATTACGTGTGGTAGTTCAATTATTGCATCCTTACGGATTTCGACTCTTGGTGGAATTCGCTCCACAACGGTCGCTTCGGTAGCACGGGTAAGGGTCTCGGCTCCCTTTTCGTAACTGTATTCCTCTAAATCAATAAGGCCAACAATACCTGTTCTAACCTTGCCATCCTTTAATGTACGAACAGTTAAAACTAAACTGTTTTCAAGGATGTCAAAAACATCCCCATCAACATAAGCCTTCATATTTTTATTAATTTCAGCAATTTTGCTGCTGTTATCCTTAGAAAGATAAACTTCAGGCAAAACTATGTTAAGGGCTGAAACTGCATCGCCAACCTGCGTTTTTGTTTCTTCCCAATATTCAGGTTCGCTTGTATATTGATCACAAGCGATTACTGCCCACTTTTCAAAATCTTTTTTGGGAAGCAATATATTTGCAGGGTTTAAAAATTTTTGCATTTAATTCACCTATTTATAAAAAGAAAATTCTATTGCGGTAATATTGTCATCCTCAGGATTAATATAAACCGTAATGCCGTTTCTACGGTCGCGCTTGGTTATAAAATAATCTAAATAATAACTATTTTCGCTAACCGCGTAAAAATGGGAAGGTGTTCCCAAAGTGTTAATAACATCGGTTATTGCCATATTATTTGTTATGCCATTAATATCAAAAGGTGTGTAATTTGTGCTGTCAACATAGAAGTCATTTTCGATTTTAAATTTCACAATATAACATTTTGAAAGTTTAACCGAAGAACGGGATGAGTTATACATTTGGGCAGTAATCTTTAAACCGTCTTGATTTTGCAACACAATAGTAATAGTCTCATAAGCAAAAACCAAGGAGTTTTCATTATACTCATTACCGTCGCAAAGTTCCCAACCTAATTTTTTTATTTCACTCAACTTGCAAGGCACAGGAAGTTCTTCGCCTGCAAAAGTTGCCTTAATTTCGAATTTTTTACCCAAATAAATTTGAGCGTAATTTTCTTCATCAAAAAGACTAATATCAAAATAATTTGACATCACTCTATCCGAAGACATAATTTTTGTTTCCTCAACAGGTTTACTATCCACTTTATCTTCGGTGGTTTCCTGTTTTTCAGAAACGCCGTAATCAGGGTCTACTTCCTTACACGCCGACAAACTGAATATCATTATCAAGGAAATGAGAAGCGCCAATGCTTTTTTAAGATTTCTCATATTCACATTCTCCTTTATATTACTAATTATATTGTATAATTATTCCCTTAAAAAGTCAATGAAAACACTCTTAGAAACCGCAGTTTGTAACAAAATCTTTAATAGCATTGGAAACTCGGTTTTCATCCGCCAAATAACTCATTCCGTGATATGCGCCCTCAACCGTTTCGATGCGACATTTGTTGCCACAAACTTGGAAGGCTTGTCTCGACATTTCGCAAGGAACAAATGTGTCGGCTTCGCCGTGAATAAAAAGAATAGGCAATTCACAATTTTTCAAACTTTTAACGGTTGATACATTCATAATGGAAAAACCGCCAAACACTAAACAAAAAACATTTAAAAACGGTATAAAGAAATCCGCTTTAATTTTTAAAAAGTTTTTTGCAACCGATTTAATAATCTCTACCGGAGAGGTATAGCCGCAATCAGCCACTACACCCTTGACATTTTCCGGCAACTTATTATTCCCCGCCGCCAAAAGTACCGTTGTGGCACCCATAGACATTCCTGTAATCAGTATTTTTTCGGGAGAATATTTCTTATTTAAAAATTCTATCCAGCTTACAACATCACGACTTTCTTTAATGCCAAATGTTATAAGTTTGCCTTCGCTCCTACCGTGAGCCCGTTGTTCTACAAGTAAAACATTAAACCCCAAACTCATATACATCTTCAAAGCGCAGGAAAAATCCCTGGAAGATGAGGAACGATAACCGTGGAAGAAAATCATAGTGTTCTTTTTGCCATTGTCGAAATATCTGGCCTTAAGGCATAGTTTATCAAAGCTGTAGGTTTCCACCCATTTACAAGGTGTGGAATTGATATGTTGAATCCCCTTGCCTACAACCTCCTTATACTCACCTAATACCCTATTACAAGGGTCATTTACATCGTCAAAATTTCCGATATTCCATCTTACAAAGGTAAAGCAAAAGAAATAAAGCATTACCAACAAAAATAGAAAGATAACCGAAAGCAAGACTATAAAAGCCACCATGATTTCACCTAAATTAATATTAGTCTTCTTTACTATGTTTCATTC
>JAZOXF010000074.1:0-2851 GCA_045659605.1 Acutalibacteraceae bacterium | reverse complement strand
ATAAATAAAAACTTGACTATGGAAATTTTAAGTGGTATAATCAATTTGCAATAGGGAGCTCGATGAAACTCGGGCTGAGAGGAAATCCTGTTTATGATTTCGACCTTTAACCTGATGCGGATAATGCCGCCGTAGGGAAATACGCTAAAAGTATTGCCACAGGTAGAATTGCCTGTGGCTTTTTCGTTGTCCGGAAAACGAAAAACCTTTAGACTTCGGGTAATTGCAAAAACAATAAGGAGAAGAAAAAATGAAAGAAAACAGAAAAACTTCTATTTCCAAAATGACCCTTAGTTCGGTTTTTATTGCCTTGGCAACGGGACTTAGTATGATTAAGGTTATAAATATGCCGCTTGGTGGGTCGGTCACATTAATGTCTATGGTGCCCATTGTTTTTATTTCTTGCGTATTAGGGGTAAAATGGGGCTTGGGAACAGCCTTTGTATATTCTTTAATCCAGTTAGGGTTAGGAATAGCAGTTGACGGCCTTTTTGCCTGGGGACTTACACCTGCTTGTTTGATAGGTACCATATTGCTCGATTATATCCTTCCTTTCACATTACTTGGAATATCGGGTATTTTTGCAAAAAAAGGTGTTTTGCACATCACTTTGGGTACGGCTTTTACAGTGATTTTAAGATTTTTATGCCATTTTGCATCAGGGTATATAATTTTTGCAAATTTTGAAAAGTTTGTGGTGTTAGGTTCATCCTTTGTGGGAAGACCTGTACTGTACTCGATTTGTTATAACGGATTTTATATGTTGCCTGAACTTATAATAACGGTTGCTGTAACGGCTGTAATTTTCAAGTTTTCGTCGATTACAAAGTTCATAAGATAGACTGAAAGCACGGATTAATTTCCGTGCTTTTTTTATGTCGTAATTTAAAAGAAATATGTTGAAAAAATTACTCAAATTTGTTATTATATTAAAGGATATACACTTTTTTATTATTATGAAAAAGAGAGAAGTTAATTTATGATTACATGGCTTAAAAAATACAAAGAAAAAATCAAGGTTTTCTCGGTTTTAGTATTGCTTGACAGCTTTTCGGTGGCATTGGCATTTTTGGCTTCAATGTGGATAAAGTTTGAGTTTAAATTTATAAATATACCAACGGAGTATGTAGAAGAATTTTTTAGAACCGTATGGATTTGGGTGCCTTTTTGTGTTATAGTTTTTGCAACAATGAGGCTTTACAATAACTTCTTGAGTTTTGCCAGTGTGGATATTTTGCTCAGGATATTTGCGTCATACGGTGTTATAACTGCCACCATGGCAATCGCTTATAAATTAGGCTTTATTAGCATGGCAGTTTCATACTACATAATTACCATTGTTGTTAATTTTCTTTTTACAACAGCAATCCACTTTGCTTATAGAATTTTAAAAGATATAAAAAACATTTTAAATAAATATAATACAAAAAGCGATGAAAGGGTTATGATTATTGGCGCAGGTGCGGCAGGAAGAACCCTTATTAGAGAACTTGCAAGAACCGAAAAAATAAATTCTAAAGCGGTTTGTATTATTGACGACAACCCTTATAAGAAAGGTTGCCTTTTAGAAGGTATTCCCGTTGTTGGTGATAGAAGTTGTATTGCAGAAGCAGTTGATAAATACAAAGTAACTAAAATTGTTTACGCTATTCCCAGCAGCAATACCGAAGAAAGAAAAGAAATTCTTGAAATTTGCAGTGGTACTGACTGTAGTGTTGAAATTCTCCCCGGTATTTACCAAATGGTAAGCGGAAAGTATGTTTTAGGTAAACGCCGTAAGGTTAAAATCCAAGATCTTTTGGAGAGAGATGCAATTAAGGTTAATCTTGATGAGATTTACAACTACATTTCAGGTAAGGTTGTAATGGTTACCGGTGGAGGTGGCTCCATTGGTAGTGAACTTTGTCGCCAAATTGCAATGTCGGCACCCAAAAAACTTATTATTTTCGAAATTTACGAAAACAATGCGTATGATATTCAAATGGAACTGGTAAAGAAGTATCCTTATCTTGATTTGGAAGTTCTTATCGGTTCGGTTCGTAATACTGCCCGTCTTGACCGCGTTTTATCACAGTATAAGCCTGACATTATTTTCCACGCCGCGGCGCACAAGCATGTTCCCTTGATGGAGGACAGTCCTAACGAAGCAATCAAAAATAATGTTTTTGGTACTTACAAATTGGCTCAAGCAGCTGTGAAATACAAGGTTAAAAAGTTTGTACTTATTTCTACCGACAAAGCGGTTAATCCTACTAATATAATGGGTGCGTCAAAGCGTCTTTGCGAAATGATAGTTCAGATGATGAATCGCGAAGCGGCTGACACCGATTTTGTAGCAGTGCGTTTCGGAAATGTTTTGGGTTCTAACGGAAGTGTTGTGCCCTTGTTTGAAAAACAAATCGAGCAAGGCGGTCCGGTTACCGTTACCCACCCCGAAATCACCCGTTTCTTTATGACCATACCCGAGGCGGTTTCCCTTGTACTTCAAGCCGGTTACTACGCAAAGGGTGGCGAGATTTATGTTCTCGATATGGGTGAGCCTGTAAAAATTGCCGATATGGCAAGAAAACTTATAAGACTTATGGGTTATCAGCCCGATGTTGATATTATGGTTGAGTATACCGGTCTTCGTCCCGGTGAGAAGCTTTATGAAGAACTTCTTATGGATGAAGAAGGTCTTCAAGAAACCGAAAATAAGCTTATTCATATTGGAAAGCCCATTGAAATGGATGATGAATTATTCAAGGAGCATCTTAAACGCCTTGAGGTGGCTTACAAGGAAGAACCCAACGATATGAAACAAATCGTAGCCGAGATAGTTCCCACCTATAAGATAACTGAAAAATAATTT
>JAZOXF010000073.1:0-22415 GCA_045659605.1 Acutalibacteraceae bacterium | reverse complement strand
TGATTGACAAATAAATTTTATAAATATATAATTAGTGTGTATGTCAAATTTTGAAAAAATAATTTTAAGGATGTATAGTTATGAAATGGACTTCACTTAACGACCTAAGAGAAATGTATTTAAAATTCTTTGAAGAGAAAGGTCATTTACGTTTGGGCAGTTACCCATTGGTGCCCCAAGGCGATAAATCCCTTTTACTTATCAATTCAGGTATGGCGCCTATGAAAAAGTTTTTCACAGGTGAGGTTACTCCCCCTTCCAAAAGGGTTACCACCTGCCAAAAATGTATTCGTACACCCGACCTTGAGCGTGTAGGTATTACAGCCCGTCACGGTACATTTTTCGAAATGCTCGGAAACTTCTCCTTCGGCGACTATTTCAAAACTGAGGCTATTAAATGGGCTTGGGAATTTTTAACCGTTACCTTGGAAATTCCTGCCGAACTCCTTTGGCCTTCGGTTTATGAAGAGGACGAAGAAGCTTACGCTTTGTGGCGTGATGTTATCGGCGTTCCCGAAGAAAGAATAGTTCGTATGGGTAAAGCCGATAACTTCTGGGAGCATGGCACAGGCCCTTGTGGTCCTTGCAGTGAAATTTACTTTGACCGTGGCGAAAAATACGGTTGTGGTTCCCCTGACTGCAAACCTGGTTGCGAATGTGACCGTTATATGGAAATCTGGAACAATGTTTTCTCCCAATTCAATAATATGGGTGATGGCACTTATACCGAACTTGAAAACAAAAATATTGATACAGGTATGGGACTTGAGCGACTTGCTTGTGTTATGCAAGATGTTGACAATATGTTTGAGGTTGATACCATTCGCAATATTTTAAACAAGGTTTGCGAAATTTCGGGCAAAGAATACGGCAAAGATGCTAAGACAGATATTTCAATCCGTGCTATTACCGACCACGCAAGAGCATCAACATTTATGATTAGCGATGGTATTATTCCTTCCAACGAAGGCAGAGGTTACGTTCTTCGCCGTATCATCCGTCGTGCTGTTCGCCACGGAAAACTTATCGGCATTAACCGTCCCTTCTTTATGGAACTTTGCGATGTTGTTATTAACGAGAATAAATCCGGATACAGTGAACTTGTTGAAAAGAAAGAACTTATCACCATGGTTATTGTAAACGAAGAAGCAAGTTTCAATAAAACCATCGACCAAGGTCTTTCAATGCTTAAAGGTTTAACTGCCAACGGTGGTACCCTTTCGGGCGATGATGCCTTCAAACTTTATGATACCTACGGTTTCCCCTTTGACCTTACTGTTGATATCTTAAAGGAAAAAGGTATGACCGTTGATGAAGATAGATTCAAGGAACTTATGAACGAGCAAAAGGTTAAGGCTCGTGACGCTCGCAAGGCTTCCGATGGCGAAAGTTGGAAGAGTGATGGCATTTCCTTTGAAAATATCCCTGCAACTGTTTTTGATGGTTATACCGACTATGAAACCGACGCGGTTGTTTTAGATATTGTCGTGGAAGGTGAACACACCTTAGTTGCCAACGAAAATGATAAAGCAATTATCGTTTTAAACAAAACTTCTTTCTATGCTGAAAGTGGTGGTCAGGTTGGCGATACCGGTATTATTATAAGCGATGGTTTTGAATTCGCTGTAAGCGACACCAAAAAGACCTCCGACGGTATTTTTACTCATATGGGCTCTATCATTAAAGGTTCTATCAATGTAAACGATAATGTTACTGCTAAAATTGATACCGCGCGTAGAGAATCCATCAAGAGAAACCACACTGCTGCTCACCTTTTACAAGCCGGTCTTCGCGCAGTGCTTGGCACCCACGTTGAACAAGCAGGACAACTTGTAAACGAAAAGGCTGTTCGTTTCGACTTTACCCATTTCTCAAGCCTTACTGCTGAAGAAATTGAAAAGGTTGAAGATTTTGTAAACAATGCTATTCTCTCGGGTGTCGAGGTCGAAAACAAAGAAATGCCTATTGCCGAGGCTAAAGAACTTGGCGCTATGGCTTTGTTTGGTGAAAAGTACGGTGATATTGTTCGTGTTGTAAACGCAAAAGGCACATCGGTTGAACTTTGCGGTGGCACCCACGTTGACAACACTTCAAAACTCGGTCTTTTCCACATTGTAAGTGAATCCAGCGTTGCAGCAGGTGTTCGTAGAATTGAAGCTGTAACCGGAACAGGCGTTTTAAATGTATTAAAAACCCAAAAGGCTTTGGTTGCCGAAATTGCGGAAAACCTTAAAGCTCAAAATCCTGCTGATGCTCCCAAACGCGCAAATGCAGTTATGACCGAACTTAAAGAAACCCGTCAAGCATTAGCCGATGCCGAAAGCAAACTTTCTTCAGGCAAATTGGCTGACATTTTAAAAGATGCTGTAGAGGTTGGCGAAGTTAAAATCTCCACCAAGAAACTTAGCGGTGTTCTGCCCGATGCTTTACGCCAAATGACCGACACTGCAAAGGCCGAAAATGACAATTTAGTTACTGTTTTGGCTGCTGTAAATGGTGAAAAGATTACCTTCTGTGTATCTTGCGGTAAAACCGCTTTGAGTTTAGGTGCCCACGCAGGAAACCTTGTTCGTGAAGTTGCTAAAATCACCGGTGGTAACGGCGGTGGCAAGCCTGACAGTGCAATGGCAGGCGGCAAAGATGCCAACAAGATTGATGAAGCATTAAATCAAGCTGTGGAAATTTTAAAATCACAACTTAAATAAAGGTGATAAAAATGACTGATTGTTTATTTTGCAAAATTGTGGCAGGCGAAATTCCATCCACCAAGATTTACGAGGATGAATTTGTTTACGCCTTTGCTGACATTGACCCAAAAGCCCCTTTCCACGCTATAGTTATTCCAAAAGAGCATATTGCATCAGCCGATGATATAAATGCTCAAAACAGCACTCTTATTGCCAAAGTTTTTGAGGCAATTGCAAAAATTGCCAAGGCCGAAAACTTGGAAAACGGCTACCGTGTGGTAAACAACTGTGGCGCCGATGGTGGACAAACCGTTCACCACATTCATTTCCATCTATTAGCAAGAAGAAATTTAGCTTGGCCCCCAGGCTGATAATATGAGGTGTTATTATGGCAGAATATTATGAGATGAAAATTGCGGGACTTACCCGTAAACTTGAAAAATTCCCCTTAAACGAAAAAATTGACATTGCTGCATTTATCATTTTTGGAGATGTGGAGTTAACCATTAAAGGTAGCGAAGAATTGCTTAAAAAGGTGCCCGAGTTTGATTATATCGTAACACCCGAAGCAAAGAGTATTCCCATTGCTTACGAAATGTCAAGACAGTCAGGCAAACCTTACATTGTAGCCCGTAAAGGCATTAAGGTTTATATGAGAGATTGCCTTGAAGTTAAGGTTGTTTCCATTACCACCAAGAAAGAACAAACCTTATATCTTGGCGAAAGCGAAGTTGAGATGATTAAGGGCAAGCGTGTGCTTATTGTTGATGATGTTATTAGCACCGGCGAATCCTTGAAGGCTGTTCAAGAGTTAGTTGCCAAGGCAGGGGCAACCGAGGTTGCTTCCTGTGCCTTCTTAGCCGAAGATGTTGCAGCCGACCGAGATGATATTATCTTCTTGGAAAAATTACCTTTGTTCTTCAAATAAGAAAAACCCCGATTCTTAATTAGAATCGGGGTTTAATTTTATTTTACTGCATTATTTGCAGCAACGGTCAACTGGGTGTCATAATATCCGCCACTGCGGTAAATTTCAATTGTCACCTTTTGACCGGGCTTTGAATTAACAATTTCATTCTCCAGAATTGTATACTCGGTAATCTTTTTGCCGTCATATTTTGTAATAATATCACCTTTTTTAATTCCCGCTTTTTCAGCAGGACTGCCCGATGCCACACTTAAAACAACCGCGCCTGTTGGGAAACCGTAATACTGCAACACCTGTGATGTATAACGTTCACTTATAGATATTCCGATATAAGGTTCGGGAGAATTTTGGCGTTCAATTATATTCTCACAAATCTCCTTAACCGTATTTGAAGGAATTGCAAAACCCATACCTTCAAATTCTTCAGATACGATTTTCGAGGAATTTATACCGACCAACTCGCCCTTAGCATTTACCAAAGCACCACCCGAGTTTCCGGGGTTTATGGCAGCATCGGTTTGAATTAATTTAACATCCGAGTCACTGGATACAACACGATTTAATCCACTTATAACACCGTAAGTTACACTGTCCATAAATTCAAGGCCACCGGGATTGCCAATAGTTATTACATATTGGCCGATTTTAAGTTTATCAGAACTTGCAAACTCTATTGCAGTTAAATTCTTGACATCAATCTTAATAACGGCTAAATCGGATGAAATGTTATATCCAATAACGGTCGCATTATAACCCTTTGAATCGGCCGAGTCTAAATATACAGTGATTTTAGAGTTGTTCCCACTAAGAGCCGACGAAATAACGTGATAGTTGGTAATTATATAGCCATCGGACGAATAAACAACACCACTGCCGTCACCCGAAGACTCTTGCTCACCACCAAAGAAACTCATAACCGAAGTTGTTGTTCTAATGCCAACAACACTGGGAGTCACCTTTTGCGCCACTGCCTCGACAACGTTTTCGGCTGTTTCCTCAACGTTTATATTAACATTATTAAGAACAGTCTCACCGTTTTCAGCAATATTCTTTTCGGAAAGTATGGGCAAAATTACTGCTATTCCCGAAGCAGCACCTATAACCGCAGCCAAAACCGATGCCACTAACACAGCGCCAATGCCGTAACGCTTTTTCTCTTTAGGCTTTTTAATGGGTGGTGGATTAAATCCAAAATCATTTTGTGGTGGAGTATAGGTTGGGGTCACAAAATCATCCTGTATTATATCTCGGCTTTGCTTGGTATAAAACCCATCAAAACCATTTAATTCGCCTTTATTATTTTCGTTGTCCATTTAAAACACTTCCTTTGTGTTTATGATACACTTATTTTATTTCATTTTGTGGCTTAATATGTTAATATTCAGTAAACAATGTTAAAAATACAAAAAGACCGTCTTTAAAGGCGGTCTTTTACTTTAAGTTAAATTAAATTGCTCTTACTCTAATTACGCCTTCAATAGCCTTGATTTGTTCGGTTAATGCTGTAACATCAGCAGCGCCGGTATCGAGCATTGAGTAAGCATAATCGCCACGAGATTTGTTCAAAAGGTTTTCAATGTTTATTCCGTCACCCGAAACAACACCTGTAATTTGGTTAAGAACGGTAGGAATATTCTTGTGAATAACACAGAATCTATGCTCACCGCTTCTGGGCATTGTAACCTCAGGAAGGTTAACGGAATTAACGATATTGCCGTTTTCAATGTAATCCATTAATTCTTTAGCAGCCATAGAAGCGCAGTTGTCTTCCGACTCAGGAGTAGAAGCGCCAAGGTGAGGAATAGCAACAACACCCTGAACATCTAAAATATCATCGGTTGGGAAGTCGGTAACATAGGCTGCAACCTTACCAGACTCTAACGCTGCTTTAAGGTCAGCATCGTTAACCAATGCAGCACGGGAGAAGTTAAGAATTCTAACTCCATCTTTACATTTAGCAATGGTATCTTTATTAATAAGGTTTTTAGTAGACTCAACAAGAGGTACGTGGATAGTAATGTAATCGCAGTTTGCGAAAATCTCATTAATATCATTAATATAAACTGCATTGTGGTTTAAGTTCCAAGCCGATTTAACCGACAAATAAGGGTCGTAACCATAAACGGTCATACCAAGGTGGTTAGCAGCATTGGCAACCATTACGCCGATAGCGCCAAGACCGATTACACCAAGTTTTTTGCCCTTGATTTCGGGACCTGCAAAAGCGCCCTTGCCTTTTTCAACAAGTTTACCAACAGCGTCGCCCTCGCCCTTAAGGGTTTTAGCCCACTCGATACCTGAAATTACACGGCGAGAAGAAATGAAAAGACCTGCAATTACAAGTTCTTTAACAGCGTTTGCGTTAGCACCGGGAGTGTTGAAAACAACAATACCCTGCTCACTGCACTTGTCAATGGGAATATTATTGGTACCTGCGCCTGCACGGGCAATAGCCTGTAAAGATGCGGGGAATTCTTCATCATGTAAGGCAGCAGAACGAACTATGGCGCCATCAGCATTTTCCACTTCATCGCCAATAGTATATTTGTCATCAAAAACCTCTAATCCGCTTTTAGAGATTTTGTTGTAGGTTTTAATCTTAAACATTAGATGTTTTCCTCCTCAAACTTCTTCATAAACTCAACGAGCTTTTCAACGCCCTCAATAGGCATAGCATTGTAGATAGAAGCGCGCATACCACCAACAGAACGGTGACCCTTAAGGTTAACAAAACCTGCCTTCTTAGACTCGGCAACAAACTTTGCGTCAAGTTCTTCGTTACCTGTTACGAAAGGAACATTCATTAAAGAACGATCTTCGGGAACAACAGTGCCCTTGAAAAGTTTGGAGTTATCAAGGAAATCGTAAAGGATTTTAGCCTTTTTCTCGTTTAATTCCTTCATAGCCTCTAAGCCACCCATTTTCTTAATCCACTTAAAGGTAAGACCTGCAATATAGATAGTATAGCAAGGAGGAGTGTTAAACATAGAACCGTTTTCAGCATGGGTTACATAATTAAGCATTGTGGGGGTAATATCCATTGCATTTCCAATTAAATCCTTGCGAATTATCACAATAGTAACACCTGCAGGAGCAACATTCTTTTGAGCGCCTGCATAAAGCATACCAAACTTGGTAACATCAATAGGCTCAGACAAAATGCAACTTGAAATATCGGCAATAAGCGGAACGTCACCTGTTTCGGGTAAAGTATTGTACTTAGTACCGTAGATAGTGTTATTCATACAAATATGAACATAGTCAGCCTCGGGGTCGAAATCGGCAGCGGTGGTCTTGGGAATATAGGAGAAGGTCTTATCCTTAGAAGATGCAACCTCACGGGCAGCGCCGTAACGGGCAGCCTCTTTATAAGCCTTGTTAGCCCATTGACCAGTAATGATAAAATCAGCTTTACCGTTCTTGTTCATTAAGTTTAGGGGAATCATTGCAAATTGAGTAGATGCGCCACCCTGCAAGAAAAGAACTTCGTAATTGTCAGGAATGTTCATTATCTCTCTTAAATTTGCCTCAGCCTCATCAAAGATTGCTTGATACTCTTTGGAACGGTGGGACATTTCCATAACGGATTGACCGCTTTCACCATATTCCATCATTTCTGCAGCGGCAGGCTTTAAAACTTCCTCGGGAAGCATAGAAGGACCTGCGCTGAAATTATAAACTCTTGCCATTTTTTATTTCCTCCAAATTGAAATTAAAATTGATATGTACCCCATTATATGTTTTTAAAACATTTATGTCAATAGGATTGTTAAAAACTTAACTAAGTTTTTGCGAAAAATACAAAATTTTCTAAAAAGTTTGTTAATTATTTATCAATAAGTATCGACGCTATTGTTTTTCAACGCAAATACAAGTGTATTTTGTCAAAATAAAAAATATTTTTCAGGTTTATTTTAAAGCCTCAAAGTAAATACTTTTATTAAGAAAAATTTACCGAGGTGCTTTTTATGTATAATAACAAGGTTGTAATTTGCGGAGTTGATACTTCCCAACTTCCCCTTTTAAAAGAGGCTCAAAAAATCTCCCTTATTAAAGATGCCCAAAACGGAAACAACGCCGCCCGAGAAGAACTGATAAGCGGAAATTTGCGACTGGTTTTAAGTGTTATACAAAGATTTACAGGCAGAGGTGAAAATCTTGACGACCTATTTCAGGTGGGTTGCATCGGCCTTATTAAGGCAATTGACCACTTTGACACAACCCTTTTGGTAAAATTTTCCACCTATGCGGTGCCCATGATAATTGGAGAAATTCGTCGTTATTTGCGAGATAACAACTCAATTCGCGTAAGCCGTTCAATTAAAGATACTGCCTATAAAGCGATGCAGGTAAAAGAAAGACTTATGGCTGAGCGTCAAGAGGATCCCAGTATCAGCGAAATCGCAAAAGAATTAAACCTTGAAGAAAGCGAAGTTGTCATCGCCCTTGAAAGCATCGTTAACCCTATGTCCCTTTACGACCCTATTTATTCCGACGGTGTTGACACCATTTTTGTTCTTGACCAAGTTGGTGACAACAATGATGACCGCAACTGGTTAGATGAGATTTCTTTAAGAGAGGCCATAAAAAACCTTAATGGCCGTGAAAAGCACATTTTAAGCCTACGCTTTATGCAAGGAAAAACCCAAATGGAAGTTTCGGAAGAAATCGGCATTTCCCAAGCTCAGGTATCACGACTTGAAAAAGGCGCTATTGAGAAAATCAAAGCATAAACCAAAAGCTCCGCCTTATGGCGGAGCTTTTTATATAAAGGGGTATATATCGGTAATTTTAAAGATAGAGGTTTTTCTACCGCCGATTTCAAGGGATATCCCATCTCTTAACCCCCTGAAACATACTATGCCGAAAGTTTATAATTGATAAAATTATTTAAATTCAGCACCGTCGCGGTTGTAAATCATATTTCTTGAAACGGTATAATAAACCGGAGCAATTCCACACTGAGCAAAGAAAGTATCCATCACAAGAGTGGGATTCAAATTATCCTCGCTTCCTGCAACCAATACAAATTGAACACTGTTTTCCCCTATTTCAAAAGACTTGATTTTAGGTATTAAATCAATTTCTTTAACCTTGCCCTTTTTACCTGTTTTTTGACACAAAATTTCTTCACGGTTCAAAAACTCTTTAAGGGTATCGGCAAAGGAAAAATCTTCAAATTCGAGTTCGTATTTTGCAAAACCAATGGTTTTCATTTGCATTTCGCCATCGGTTACAGCCACAAATTCAATATCTTCTACTGCCACATTTTTAAGGGCAGTTAAAACATCCTCAAGGCTATATTCCTCGTCAATAAGGCGAATGTCCAAAACTTCGTAAAGTCCTTCAAAACCTAAAGAAAGGGGCAAGGCAAAATTCATATAAATGTGCTGATTAAAGCCTTCGGTATACCAAACGGGGATTTTGGATTTAGTTATGAGTCGGGACATAAAACGATTCATATCAAGGTGGGATACAAACTTCATTGAACCTTTTTTCTTATAAAAAATTCTAACGTTTCTCAAAGCAAACACCCTCCCCATAACAATTTGCACCACAGTTTGAACACTTCTCGCGACAATTAGGTGTAGTTTTATTTTCGTGGGCTACTTTATTTTCTTTAATGAGGAAATCCTTCGTAACGCCAACATCAATATGCTCCCAAGGTGTTACTTCATCGTATTCATGGGTACGGTTAGCATAAAACTCGGGTGAAAGTCCACACTCTTTAAATGCTTCATACCATTTTTCAGGTTCAAAGCACTCGGTCCAGCCATCAAACTTACAACCCATTTCGTAAGCCTTTTCAATAACTGCCGACATACGACGGTCGCCTCTGGCAAAAGCGCCCTCAAGGAAACTTGTTGCGCTATCGTGGTAACTTAAAGAAATTTTCTTGGTTGTAATGGAATTTTTCAAAAGTTCTTGGCGACGGCGAATTTCATCCAAAGTGATTTGAGGTTCGAATTGGAAAGGAGTAAAGGGTTTTGGTACAAAGGTTGAAACGCTGATAGAAACATTAACGCCCTTACCCTTGGGTTTGTTTGGCATATTGTAATACTCGTTTACAATTCTTTGGCCGAGTTCAGCAATGCCAACAATATCCTCATCGGTCTCGGTTGGGAGACCAATCATAAAGTAAAGTTTAACCGATGTGTATCCACCTGCGAAGGCAGTACGACAAGTGGTTAAAATTTCCTCTTCGGTAAGGTTCTTATTAATAACATCACGAAGTCTTTGAGTTCCCGCTTCGGGAGCAAAGGTTAAACCACTTTTTCTGACATGTTTAATCTTTTCCAAAAGTTCATCCGAAAAATTATCAATTCTAAGGGATGGCAAAGCCAAACTCACATGACTTTTCTCGGTCCATTCAAGCAACTTATTAAGAAGCGGTTCAATTTCTCTATAATCGCTTGTGCTCAAAGAAGACAAGGAAATTTCATCGTAACCCGTACTTTCGCAAAGGCATTTTGCCTGTTTGTTTACAGTGTCAACACTCTTTTCTCTAACAGGGCGATAAATAAAACCTGCCTGACAAAAACGGCAACCGCGAATACAGCCTCTGAAAACTTCTTGAACTGCGCGGTCGTGAACGATTTCAATAAAAGGCACAACGAATTTTTCGGGATAATAGGACTTGTCCATATCCTTAATAATTCTTTTCTTAACGGTTGGTGCTATACCCTCTTCGGGAGTAAGGGATTTTAAAATGCCCTCGTCGGTATATTCGTCATTATAAAGCGAAGGAACATAAATACCCTCAATTTTAGCAGCCTCGCGCAAAAATTCTTCCTTACTAGCACCCTTTTTCTTAAACTCTTTGTAAAGGTCAATAAGTTCCAGATCGACCTCTTCTCCTTCGCCTATAAAGAACAGGTCAATAAAATCAGCCAAGGGTTCGGGATTACAAACGCAAGGTCCACCTGCAACAACCAAAGGAGATAAATCTTTTCTATCCTTGGATTTTAAGGGCAAGCCTGCCAAATCAAGCATATTAAGCACATTTGTATATGCCATTTCATACTGCAAAGTAAAACCCATGAAATCAAAATCCTTTATGGGGTCGCGACTCTCAAGAGCGAAAAGAGGAATATTATTCTCACTCATAACCTCTTCAAAATCAAGCCAAGGAGCAAAAACACGCTCGCACCAAATATCCTCACGCTCATTAAATTGAGAGTAAAGAATTTTCATTCCAAGGTGAGACATACCGATTTCATAGGTATCAGGAAAACAAAAGGCAAAACGAACATCCACCTTTGATTTATCCTTGATAACACTATTAATCTCGCCACCCGAATATCTGCCCGGTTTTTGTACCGAAAGCAGTAACTTTTCAAACTTTTGTTTTTCCATTAAAAATCCTCATTTTTAAGTATTCTTTTAAAATTATACCCTATTTAACCTCCCGTTTCAACTATATTTTAATTAGTACCGACAAAAAAAGGTATATTGATATTATATAAACCGAAACATTAAGTTTTCCCCGTAAAGTCAAGGTTACTGCCAAAAACAAGCAAACCGCTCCCAAGCACAAACTAATAACCCTTAAAACAAGCATCGCCCGACCTACATTACTGTTTTTTGCTATAATCGAAAATAACACAGTCCCCCCGTCAAGTCCTGTTACAGGCAAAAGATTAAAAACGCCAATAATCAAATTTATTAAAGAATAATACAAAATCCCCTCATTACCAAAAATCAAATAATTAATATAAAGTGTTAGAAATAGAATAAAATTCACTATGGGACCTGCCAAAGCTACTTTGATATCACCTTTATACCCATCCGAAATATTTCTTGTAATTTGCACCGAAGCGGGTATGAGCCTAATACTCTTTGGCGGTTTTCCTATCATCCACATTGCAAGTAAATGCCCAATTTCGTGAAAACTGACAGCAAATAATGTGGGCAAAGCCAAACCTGTTTTATCGGTCGCAAGCATAAAGGAAATCACAGCAACAAAAAGAAAAGAAATATATATTTCACTGCCGAGCAATTTAAATTTCATTCTATCACCTCTTCTATCAAGGTATCGTTGCAAAATTCCTCCAGATACCATTTTTGCAAGGATTTAAACTCAGATTTGAAAAGGTATTTAATGGTAATAACCGAAAGTAAAACCACCAACATACACAAGGCTTGAGTTATTATTACATTTAAATAGACACCTTGGTTTTCTTCCATTGCCATTACCACCTTGAAAATCAAAAAATATTATGATACAATAAACTATATTTTTATTTAGGATGATTTTATGCCCTTTTTACCTATAACAAAAAAAGAAATGACAAGTTTAGGGTTTGATACCCCTGACTTTATAATTGTAACGGGTGACGCTTATGTGGACCACCCCAGTTTTGGCACGGCTATAATCTCCCGTGTGTTGGAAAAAGAGGGTTATAAGGTTTGTATCATCCCCCAACCTGTAAGCGATGATGACTTTAAGCGTTTTGGTAAACCTAGACTGGCTTTCCTTGTGAATTCGGGTAATATTGACTCAATGGTTGCTCACTATACCGCTGCAAAAAAGAAAAGAAATGATGATGCTTACACCCCCGGCGGAAAAGCAGGTCGCCGACCCGACCGAGCCGTTATTGTTTACACCAAAAAACTTCGTGAAATTTTCGGTGATGTGCCTATTGCTATCGGTGGTGTTGAGGCTTCCTTACGCCGTTTTGCCCATTATGATTATTGGGACGACAAGGTAAGACCTTCTATACTTATTGACTCTACCGCCGACCTTTTAATGTACGGTATGGGCGAAAAACATATAGTTGAAATTGCAAACCGACTAAACAGCGGCGAAAAAATTTCCGATTTAAAGGACATTAAAGGCACTTGCTATGCCATAAACAGCACCGAATACACACCGATTAAAGGTGCTTTGGAGTGTGCTTCTTTTGAAATTGTAAAAGAGTCCAAAAAGCAGTATGCCATCGCAACCCGTATTCAACAGTCGGAGCACGACGCCGTAAGAGGCAAAACTATAATTCAAAAAAGCGGCAATAAAATTGTTGTTCAAAACCCTCCAATGCCACCACTTACCACCGAAGAAATGGATGAGGTTTATTCCCTACCCTTCATGAGGGATTACCACCCATCTTATGAGTCGCAAGGTGGCGTTCCTGCCATTGCTGAGGTTAAATTTTCTTTGATTCACAACCGTGGTTGTTTTGGCGCTTGTAACTTTTGCGCTTTGGCCTATCACCAAGGAAGAAGTATTTCGGCAAGAAGCCATCAATCGGTTATTGAAGAAGCAAAGAAAATCACCCAAATGCCCGACTTCAAGGGATATATTCACGATGTGGGTGGACCGACTGCCAACTTCCGTGCAAATGCATGTGAAAAGCAAAGCAAACTCGGTCTTTGTGCCGATAAAAAGTGCTTAGCTCCCAATATGTGCCCTGCCGTTAAGGTGGACCACAGCGACTACCTTAAACTATTAAGAGAACTGCGACAACTTCCCAAGGTTAAAAAGGTGTTTATCCGTTCGGGTATTCGCTTCGATTATCTTATCGCCGACCCCGATGAAACCTTTTTCAAGGAACTTGTTACCAACCACACAAGCGGTCAGTTAAAGGTCGCTCCCGAACACTGTTCGGACAATGTTTTAAAATATATGGGCAAGCCTAAAATCCAAGTTTACAAAAAGTTTGAAAAGCGTTTTTACGAACTAACAAAAAGCATTGATAAAAAGCAGTATCTGGTTCCTTATTTAATGTCTTCCCACCCAGGAAGCACCATTAAGGATGCTATTGAACTCTCCCTTTTCTTGAAACGCAACCGTTTGCATCCCGAACAGGTGCAAGATTTCTACCCCACACCGGGAACAGTATCGACCTGTATGTTCTACACAGGTCTTGACCCTTATACCTTAGAACCGGTTTATGTTCCAAGAACACCCGAAGAAAAGGCGCAACAAAGAGCCTTGCTTCAATACTTCAAACCCGAGAACAAACAAATTGTTCTCTCGGCCCTTAAAAAATGTGGTCGTTTTGACCTTATCGGCACGGGCGAAAACTGCCTTGTAGCCGACAATTCAAAACAAAAAACTCCCCAAAGACCGCAAAAGAAGAAAAAGACAATTCGAAACGTGCATAAAAAAAAGACCTGATTTTCAGGTCTTTTTTTATTTTAAATTAAATTCCCATTTCTTTAAGTTTTAAATTAAGTTCAGCCACAGGTAATCCCACAACATTAAAGTAATCTCCCTTAATTCCTTTAACAAACAAGGATGCTTTACCTTGAATAGCATAACTTCCTGCTTTGTCATAGGGTTCCAAACTATTAATATATTCCTCAATTTGGGTTTCACTTAAAGGATAAAACTCAACCTCGGTTTGGGATGAAAAGGAAAGGGTTTTGCCATCACTAATAATAGCGCAACCCGTTATTACCTTATGGGTTTTGCCCGAAAGTAAATTAAGCATTCGTTTGGCATCGTTAGAATCCACAGGTTTACCCAAAATTTCATTTCCGACCACAACGCAAGTATCGGCGCCGATTACCACATCCAAAGGATGATTAGCAGCCACTGCCTGAGCCTTGATTTTTGCTAAATATTCGGCCGTTTTATCGGCGCTAATATCACTGGGAATTATTTCCTCGGCATCCGAAGGCAGTACCAAAAAATCCTCGGTTATAACCGACAAAAGTTCTTTACGCCTTGGGGATGCTGATGCTAAAATTATTCTTTTATTCATCAAAAACTCCTGCATTAGCAAATTTGATATTTTTAATATGCAAATTGTATTCTTCCACCGCAAATCTTGTATGAGTAACATAATAACTCAAAAGATACGGCAATGTAAAAGGCATAGGCAAAACAAGAAGGGATAAAAGCAAAACAGGAGCCTGATTAAAAATAAGGCTTATAAAATCAAAGGCTGTTTTGCGAGAAATCACCAAAGAATTATACATACATTCCTGGGCATTGGCATTTTCATCAGCCACAAAAAGCACAGGCGCCATATAAAATTTAAGCATTATAAAAAAGACTGCAACAAAAGAAACACTGCTCAAAATTTCGCCATAATAACTTAAGCTTGCTGTCCAAACAGGTGGAGCAATATCAAACAATTCAAAGAAAAATGTTTTAGAAAAAGCAAAAAGCAAAAAAGAAGGTATATTTAAAACCAAGAGCCATATCAAAGCTTTAAAAGATATGTGTAAAATAAATTTAAGGGATTTTATATAAAGTTTTTTATTGCTAAACCAATAAAAAATTGCTATCGGTCCATCAACAACATCTAAACTTATTTTCCAAATATACTTTAACAGTCCTAAACCTAATGGCGCAACAAAAAGCATATTCAAGGCAAATGAAATCACAACGGCAATCACATCACCTGTTACGCTTGATAAGATACTTACCAAATTGATGGTTATAAGCCAAGTGAAAATAACTATCAAGGAGGCCACAAATGTCTTGGCATAGTTATTTTTCAATTTTTCTTTTGCAGTCTCTTTAACCACTGCGTTTAAAACAGACATTTAAAAACCTCCTTACAAAATTTCTAACTTAGCGTAATTTGCCATTATTTTTTTGGTACCAACCTTGTCAAAAGCTATTTCTAACATGGTATCCGCTCCCGTCGGTGTTACTTTAACAATAAGTCCCGTACCAAAAGTCTTGTGTGAAACCTGCATACCCACTGTATATAAAGCCGAATTGGCCGAAGCAGGTGTGCTGGGTTTTGCGGTATAACTACTTGCAAAAGTTTTTGCCTTAGCAGTATAGTTTATCGGGGTTTTGGGCGAATAATACTCTCCTCGCTTCTCTCCACCGAAAGAAGAGAATCCGCCGGAATATCCAAAGGAAGAATAACTGTTAACCGAAGAAGTCATATCACAAAGTTCTTCAGGTATTTCCTTTAAGAATCTTGAAGGTAAATTACGAGTTGTGGAACCAAAAAGCAAACGAGAGGCTGTATTTGTGATATATAACTTCCTTTTGGCTCTGGTTATTGCAACATAAGCCAAGCGTCGTTCTTCTTCAATTTCTTCAGGACCACCGTATATTGACTGATTACCGGGGAAAATTCCTTCCTCCAAACCTACCAAATACACATTTTTAAATTCAAGTCCCTTGGCTGAATGGACGGTCATTAGCACTACCCTATCGGAACTTTCATCAAAAGAATCTATATCGCTTATAAGGGCTAACTGCTCCAAAAAGTCGGATAAATTAGGCTCATCATTTTCAAGTTCGTATTGAGCAATATTAGAAGCAAATTCCTTAACATTTTCAATTCGGTCAAGACCTTCTTCGCCCTCGTTTTCAAGGGCGCGGATATAACCTGTGAGTTCCAAAACTTTTTCAAACAACTCGCTTATTTCAAGTTGTTCAGAAAGTGCGGTAAGTTCATCAATTATACTGCAAAATCCTTTGATTTTGGCAGCAGCACGAGAAAGAACGGGATATTCATCCACTTCTTTTAAAACTTCGTAAATAGAAAGTCCCAACTGATTTCCGATTTCAGCAGCATAATTAACGGTAGTCTCGCCAATGGCTCGTTTAGGCTCGTTTATAATTCTTCTGAGTCTGATATCATCTTTATTGTTGTTTATAAGGTGGAGGTAAGAAACAACATCCTTAATTTCCTTGCGGTCATAGAACCTTGTTCCACCAATAACCTTATAAGGTATACCACTTCGCGCCAACACATTTTCCAATGCGTTAGACTGAGCATTCATTCTATAGAGAATGGCGTTGCTTGAATAGGTGTCCCCTTTATCAACATTTTCCAAAATACTGTCAACAACATAACGGGCTTCTTCTCGCTCATCGTTTGCAGTGTGAACGGTTATAAGATTACCATCCCCATTATCGGTCCAAAGGGTTTTACCCTTTCTTCCGCGGTTGTTTTCAATAACCTTGTTGGCGGCATTCAAAATGTTAGAAGTAGAACGGTAATTTTGCTCCAAACGGATGGTTTTGGCATTTTTATACTGTTCTTCAAAATTTAAGATATTTTCAATAGTAGCGCCTCTAAAACGATAAATACTTTGGTCGTCATCACCCACAACGCAAAGGTTATTGTGTCCCGAAGCCAAAAGGCTCACAAGAACATATTGAGCGTGGTTGGTATCCTGATACTCATCCACCATTACGTATTTAAATTTATTATTGTAATACTCTAAAACATCGGGATTTTCATCCAAAAGTTTAACGGTATTGACAATCATATCATCAAAATCCATTGCATCGGCTTTTTTAAGCGCCTTTTGGTAAAGGGCATAAAGTTCGCCTATTATTTTACGGCGATTGTCAAAACTGTTTTCAGCAGCAAAAACACTTGGGGAAATCAGTTTGTCTTTAGCGCTTGAAATTGCCGAAAGCACCGTCTTGTGGGGCACAAATTTGTCATCAATATTGTGCTCCTTCATAATGGTTTTCATAAGACGGCGTTGGTCATCGGTATCATAAACCGTAAATCTTGATGTATATCCCAAACGCTCGGCATGGTCACGAGTTCTTAAAATCTTTCCACAAACCGAGTGGAAAGTTCCTGCCCAAACTCCGCTTTCGTCATCACCCAAACGGTTTGCAATTCTCTCTTTAAGTTCTCCTGCAGCCTTGTTTGTAAAGGTAATGGCTAAAATTTCCCAAGGTTTGGGCGCATCAATGCTGAAAGCGCCGGCAGGAATATCAGATACCTTACCGTCAAGGAAATCTTCCCCTACCTTAACATCAAAATCGGCATCATAAGGTATAATCTCGCTGTCGGGAGAAGCGCCAAATTTAACAAGATTTAAAATTCGGTTGACCAAAACCGTGGTCTTGCCGCTACCTGCTCCTGCAAGAACAAGCAAAGGTCCTTCGGTCCTAGTTACGGCTTCAAACTGACGGTCGTTCATATTACCAAAATACTTTTTTATAACCTGTTTCCTAAGTGAAGAATAATCCATTTCTATCTCCGTTTTTTTGAACTTTAGAATATATTAATTCTACCCTTTTTTGACTCAAATGTCAATTAAATAAACTGTTAACAAAAGACTTGAATATTGACCTTAAAAATGATAAAATTTTAATATATAAACTTTAGGAGAAATTCGATGGAAACAGTTAAAATTCTTCACTGTGGAGATATACATATCGGCGCCGAAGAAAGCTTTTTAGGGTTCAAGGCTCAAAGTCGCCGTCAGGAAACCCTTTTAACCTTTGAAAGAATTGTTAATTTATGTTCTAAAACAGGCACAAAAGTTTTACTTATTGCAGGTGACCTTTTCAATTCCAACAACACCGAAAACAGTTTTTTTGAAAGTGTTTTTGCAAAAATTAAATCAGTTCCAGAGTTAAAGGTTATCTACTGTGCAGGAAACCACGACCCTCTCACTCCCCGTTCACCTTTCAGGAAGGAAAATTTACCCTCTAACCTTTATGTTTTGGGCACCGATGAAACTGTTTTTTCTTTCCCTGAATTAAATCTCAGGGTTTACGGCCGTTCCTTTGAAACTGCCTTTATGCAAGGTGAAACTTCTATGAAGCTCTTACCCGAAGATGACGGTGTTATTAATATTGCCCTCTTACACGGCGACCTATTTGGTGACCCCTCTTCCCGTTACAATGCTATTTCAAGAAGTTTTATTGAAAATTCCAAGATGGATTACATCGCTTTGGGTCATATCCACAAGGCCAGTGACATTAAAAAAATAGGTGACACCTATTTTGCCTATTGCGGTTGCCCCGAAGGTCAAGGCTTCGATGAACTGGGGCAAAAAGGTGTTTATATAGGTGAAATCGGCAAAGGAATTTGCGACTTAAAATTTGTACCCACTGCCCGTAGACAACATATTTTAGAAAAAATTAATATTAGTGGTTTAGAAATTTCTCACGATATTATTTTAAATATTTTAAGCGAAAAATATGGTGAAAATTACAGCGAAAACCTTTACAAAATCGAACTCATCGGTGAAACAGAAGAAGGAAACGAAATCAATATTTCCGACCTTACTGCCCGATTAAACGAAAAGGTTTATTTTGCAAAACTCAAGGACAGCACAACTCTTAAACTCGACCTTGAGTCGCTTTCTAAAGAAAAAACCTTAAAGGGCATTTTTGTCAAAAAAATGTTAGAAAAAATTGCCCTCCAGGAAGAAAAAGAAAAATATGAGACTGCCTTGAAACTCGGTCTAAAGGCATTTTCAGGGGAGGTAAAATTTGATGAAAATCAATAAAATTAATATTATCTCCTTTGGTGGACTTAAAAATTACACCCTAAACCTTGAAGAAGGTTTTAACTGCATTTACGGTGAAAACGAAAAGGGCAAAACAACCATTATGTCCTTTATTAAAATGATGTTTTACGGCAACGAAAAAGGAAGTAGCCAAATTTCCAAAAACATCCGTAAAAAATACACTCCTTGGGATGGAAGCCCCATGGCAGGAAGTATTGAGTTTGAACACGATGGCCGAAACTTCAAGTTAGAAAGAGAGTTTCGCGCTTCGAATTCTACCGACAAGGTGAGTATCACCGATTTAAGTTTAGGGGAAAAGCAACCTGCCGATGCAAACATTGGTGAAAAACTTTTTGGTCTCTCAGCATCAGCCTTTGAAAGAAGCGTTTTCATCGGTCAATTAGGATTTCCCGACAGTAACAACAATGCCGAGAGTGAATTAAACGCAAAACTTTCCAATATGGTATCAACAGGTGATGAAAGCCTTTCTTTAGGTGAGGTTGTAGGCAAACTTGAAAAAGAGCGTTTTTCAATTATTTCCAAAAGTGGTAAAGCCGGTGAGTTTTACAAGAATTCTCTTATTGCCAAGGAAATTAAGGAAAAGTTAGATGAAAGTGTATCCGCAAACAACCGTTACACCGAAGGTAAAGAAAAACTTGCCCTTTACAAAAACGAAACTAACAAGTGGATTAAAAAAGCCGAGGAACTTAAAAAACTAATTGCCAAGGAGCAAGATGTTAAAAACATTGGCAAACTTAAAGAACTTTTAACCACAAAAGAGGCTTTGGAAGAGGTTAAAAAAGAGTTAATTCTAAAAGACGGCTCCCCTGCCGATGAAAACTTCCTTAGAAATTTGAAATTCCTTTCTTCAAAACTCGATAACGCAAAAGCCAAAACCGATGCCAAACAAAAGGAAATCGATATTATCAAAAACGGGCTTGATTTATTGGTTAACGGACCTAAAAACAGTGATGAAACCCCCGAAAGTTTGGAAGCCGACACCCAAGCTCTTTTGAAAAACTTAAAAGACATTGAAACTTCAATGCATGAAAACATTGACCGTCAAAACAAATTGAATAGTGAAAAACTTGCGAAAGTAGGCAAATCAAAAGCAATTAATCCCTTATTAATTGTAGGTCTAATTTTAACCGTTTTAGGTCTGGTTGGCATTATAATCAAACCTATAATCACCTTAATTGTCAGTGGTTTAGGTGTGATTTTGGCGATATGTGGCATCCTTTCTCCCAAAAACGGCAAAAAAATTAAATTGCTCCAAGATGAAATTGACTCACTTCAAAACATTATTGACAACAAGCAAACCCACATTGAGGATATTAAATCGCAAATTGCCGACAAAAAGGCAAAAACCCATGCAATTAAATTGGCAAGCAGTTCTAATATGCAGGTGATTTTAGACCAGCAAGCCCTTCTTTCGAAAACCGAGGGAGAACTTTTAGAGTTACAGGCAGAAGAAAAATTGGGTGAAAACGAACTTGCAACTATGCTTTCAAAACTCGAAAACAGTGATGAAGATTTAGAAAGTATTAGTCAAAAACTTGAAACTGCCGTTTTAAAGCAAAAAGAACTAAAACAACAAATCAATTTCTTGCTTCGTGACCTTAATAATATTTCTTACGAGGAAGCAAAGCTGAAACTTGAAAACACCCAAAACACCGACGATTTAAAGGATGTGGATTTCGAGCAAATTAAAGCCGAATACGAAAATCTAATATCCCAAATCACCGAAAGAAAATCCACCGAAGCTTCGGTTGAAACCCAACTTAAAGCCCTTATAAACGGAATGGAAAGTCCCGATGTTTTGCAAGGAAAACTAAACGAAATTCTTGAAGTTTTGTCATTACAAAAGTCTTTTTGCGACAATGTTGATATTGCTATCGAGGTTTTAAAGGAAAGTTTTGCCGAGCTCAGGCAAAATTACGGCTCCGCGCTTGAAAAGAAGTCGGCCGAGATTTTCAAGGAACTTACCAATCAGAAATATTCAAATATGACCATTTCAAAATCTTTTGAAATTAATGTTGAGGAAACCGCTAACCCCATAAGCCGTGAGGCCGAATACCTAAGCAGCGGTACCTTTGACCAAGCATATTTAAGTATGCGCTTGGCGGTGGCACAGTTAATTGATGAAAGTATTCCCTTATTCTTGGATGACACTCTAACCCAATATGATGACAATAGAGCAGGTAAAACCTTAGAATTTCTAAAAGAATATTCCAAAAATGGTCAAGCAGTGATGTTCACCTGCCATAAATCGATTTACAACCAGGCTGAAAACTTAAACTGCAATACTAAAATGTTATAAAATTTAAAAGATGCGTAGAATTTCTACGCATCTTTTTTGTTGTATGAAATTATTCATTATATTTGCAGAACTCAAAAACAGTACATTCTCTAATATCATTTTCTTCTTTTGAAAAGGTTAATTCAGTTTCAAACATACTATAAGAATATCCACCTTTGTCATTGAACCACGTTATGTATCGTCCATTTTCGTCGCTTTCATCTTCAATTCTATATTTTGCAAGTGTCTTTTCAAAATAGTCATAGGTTCTATTAACAGCCGATTTATATTCATCATAACTTGAAAACTTTGTTGAATCAATAGTAAACCACGAACTGTGCAGTATATCGCTATCAAAATAATATGTGAACTGTATGGTTGCCTTTACTCCCAAATATTCAACATTGTAAAAGTCATAATATTGACCTTCAAACGAATCATATTCTCTTATTTCGTCAGGTTTTCCATATATAGAGTGAACATCGCTTTTAGTTGAATAATAGTCAATTCCTTTGAAATGCACAGGTTGTTTCGGAGCCGTTGCTGAAATTATCGCAGAACCGATTACACCAATTAATATCAAGGAAAAACATATCGCATAAATGATTTTAAATTTCTTTCTCGATTTAGGGGTAGGAATATTTGTTGTATCCGTATCAAAAGTTATTTGTTCGGGAATATAATCGGTATTATTGTTTATCGCCTCTAAATATCCTTTTGCTATTTCTGCATAATGAAAAGTGGGTGCAAGAGCAATTACATCATTAAACAATTCAGTTGCTCTTGCAAACTCACCGCATTTATAACAACAAATAGCAAATGTAAATCTTATAGAAACATCATTTAATTTAACTTTGCTTTGGTTTTCTTTTTGACTTGAATATAATTTTTCGTAAAGTTCTTTTGCGGTAGAGAAATCGCCTGACAGATATAAATCAACGAACTTAAAATAAATCAATTTTTCTTTTATTTTGTTTCCGTTCTTGTTTGTTGCTATAAAACTTTTAAACATTTCATTAACTGTTTTCAAGTTTTCTAAATCGCCTATTTCAAAGTAAGAACGAGCGAGCATCAACAAATAGAAATGCTTCACTTTTTCAAACTTTTTGTTTTCGAGTTTCATTTTGCAAATGTTGATTACTTTATTATAATCGCCCGAATAATAAGCAATATTCAAGTGTTCAAGAAGACTGTTTGAAACGATTTTTCCCGTTTCAATCAAATCAATATATTTTGGGAGATTTAATTCGTTAGTTAAAATGGAGTTAAAGAATTTATTATAAAAAATCGCTCCAGATATTTTAATTGAAACAAAACC
>JAZOXF010000072.1:0-8263 GCA_045659605.1 Acutalibacteraceae bacterium | reverse complement strand
TACTAAGTGACTTCTTGAGTTACTTGATGATATTACTAAGGGCAAGGGTACCTTGGAGGATATTGACCGTCTTGAGTGGCTTTGCAACTACATTAAGCAAAATTCACTTTGCGGTCTTGGACAAACTGCTCCTAACCCCGTTCTTGCAACACTTAAGTTCTTCCGTGAGGAATACGTTGCTCACGTTGTTGATAAGAAGTGTCCTGCAGGCGTTTGTAAGGATTTACTTACCTTTACAATTGATAAGGATAAATGTATCGGTTGCGGATTGTGTGCTAGAAACTGTCCCGTTAACGCTATCGTTAAGACCGATTACGTTGCTCCCGGTCACAAGTTGGCTTCTTACACAATTGATGCTGAAAAATGTATCAAGTGCGGTGTTTGTATGGGTAACTGTAGACCTAAGGCAATTGAGAAGATTTAAGAAAGGAGCCTAGTATAATGGATATGTTAAATGTAAAAATTAACGGTATTTCCGTAAGTGTACCCAAGGGCTCTACTGTTTTAGATGCTGCCCGTTTAGCCGGTATTGAAATTCCTACCCTTTGCTTTATGAAGGAAAAGAACGAAATCGGCGCTTGTAGAATTTGTATGGTTGAGGTTAACGAGGGAAGAGGTTTCCGTATGGTTACCGCTTGTGTATACCCCTGTTCCGAAGGTATGGAAGTTTTAACCAACACCGAGAAGATTCAAAAGTCAAGAAGAACAACCTTGGAACTTATTCTTTCCACCCACGAAAAGAAATGTCTCTCTTGTGTTCGTTCAACCAACTGCGAACTTCAAAAACTTTGCCGTGACTACGGCGTAGAGGAGTCTGCTTTCGGTGGCTTCAAGCCCGAATATGAGCTTGATGTTTCCACTCCTCACCTTGTAAGAGATAATAATAAGTGTGTTCTTTGCCGTCGTTGTGTTGCTGTTTGTGAAGAACAGTATGTTGGCGTTATCGGCGCTAACAATCGCGGTATTGACACCAATATCGGCACTCCTTTCGAGGTTGGTCTTTCTAAAGTTCCTTGTATTTCTTGCGGTCAGTGTACTGCTGTTTGCCCCACAGGCGCTTTGGTTGAAAAGGACGATACCGATAAGATTTGGGAAGCTTTGGCTGACCCCAGCAAACATGTTGTAGTCCAGACTGCTCCCTCTATCCGTGCTACTTTGGGCGAGTGCTTCGATATGCCTATCGGCACTAATGTTGAGGGCAAAATGGTTGCTGCTTTAAGAAGACTAGGCTTCGATAAAGTGTTCGATACCGACTTCTCTGCTGACCTTACCATCGTTGAAGAGGCTAACGAGTTGGTTGAGCGTATCAATAACAACGGCGTTCTTCCTATGATTACTTCTTGCTCACCTGGTTGGGTTAAGTTCTGTGAGTACTATTATCCTGATATGTTGGCTCACTTATTTTCTTGTAAGTCTCCTCAACAAATGGCAGGCGCTGTAATTAAGACCTACTATGCTGAGAAGGCAGGCATTGACCCCAAGGATATCGTTTGTGTATCTGTAATGCCTTGTACTGCTAAGAAGTTCGAAATTGGCAGAGATGACCAGTCTGCTGCAGGTGTTCCCGATGTTGATATCGCTATCACAACCCGTGAACTTTCCCGTATGATTATGCGTGCAGGCTTGAACTTCACCGCTTTACCTGATGAAGAGTTTGACTCTCCCTTGGGCGAAGATACCGGCGCTGCTGTTATCTTCGGTGCTACCGGTGGTGTTATGGAAGCCGCACTTAGAACTGCTAACGACTGGCTCACAGGTAAGGACAATACCGAAATTGACTTTACTGCTGTTCGTGGAACACAGGGCTTAAAACAAGCTACTGTTAATATCAACGGCGCTGACATTAAGGTTGCTGTTGCATCAGGCGCTGCAGCCGCTAAGGTTGTTATGGATAGAATGAAGTCCGGCAACCCCGACGGTTGGACCTTTATTGAGATTATGGGATGCCCCGGCGGCTGTGTAAACGGCGGCGGTCAGCCTATTCAACCTCAGAGTGTTCGTGACACTGTTGACCTTAAGGCTGTTCGTGCAAAGGCTCTTTATGACCAAGATGCTGCTATGCCTTTAAGAAAGTCTCATGAGTCTCCCGTTGTTAAGAAGCTTTACGAAGAGTGGTATGACGGTTTTGGCGGCCACAAGGCTCACCACGACCTCCACACAAGCTACGTAGCAAGAGAAAAATATTCTAAATAAGAATAACAAACGGGCTTACCGAAATTAATCGGTAGGCCCTTGATTTTTAGTGAATAGTGAAAAGTGAAGAGGTAAGAAGTAAAAAATCCCAAGTCAAAAGACTTGGGATTTTGAATGATTATGAATTAAATATAAGCCATATAGTCAAGTCGATATTTTAAAAGTAACACAAGGCTTTATGACGGATTGGGTGTGGCAGCTTGCCACTGGTGGAGGTGGGGGGAATTGAACCCCCGTCCGAAAATCTATTCATATAGGCATCTCCGAGTGCAGATGTTCTTTTAAATTCCCTCAATATTCGCCGAACATCAGGCTAACATATTGGAAAGTCCCTACTGCGTGACCGAAAAGGGGACAATTCTCAGTTCACGTTCACCGCTAAAATGACACCCGTATCAGCTCGCGGTACTGCCGACTTGGATGAGCAGCCAAATTAGGCTGCTAAAGCAACTTTATTGTTGTTAGTTAATTTTTTATACGGATTTTAAAGTGGTTCCGCACCACTACTCGCTTCCTATACTGCAAAATCCCCGTCGAAACCTTTACACCCCCATATTTGAAGTAAGAAGTAAGAGGTAAGAAGTAAGAGGTAATAGGGAAGAGGTTAACGGTTTTGTTCCTTCATTGCTCTGTCTATGGTGCGCATTGCATCACGCTTTGCAGCAGTTTCACGTTTATCGTGAAGTTTTTTACCTTTGCAAAGACCGAGTTGCACCTTAACAAGAGAACCCTTAAAATAAAGAGAAAGGGGAACAAGGGCTAAACCTTCTTGTTTTACTGTGCCCAAAAGTCGCATAATTTCTCGCTTATGAAGTAAAAGTTTGCGATTTCTCATGGGTGGTTTGTTAAATCTATTGCCGTGGTCATAAGGACTTATGTGCATTTGCTTGATAATCATTTCGCCGTCATCAATACTGCACCAAGCGTCCTTTAAATTGACCCCACCTTGTCTGATAGATTTAACCTCAGTACCCGAAAGGGCGATTCCGCATTCAAAACTTTCAAGAACAAAATATTCATGAAAAGCTTTTTTGTTTGTTGTAATGTTCTTAATGTTTTCCACAAAATCACTCCTTTCAAAGTTTATCACAAAGTGTTTTAAAATAGTGTCGAAAAAAGGTGCCGTTACTCGAGGTAAAGGCACCGCTTTTTCATCTTAACAGGATTGTTAATTAGTCCTCAACGATAGCCTCAACGGGGCAACCGCCAGCACAAGCGCCACAGCTAATGCAAGTATCTGCATTGATCTCGAATTGAGTATCACCCTCAGAAATAGCTTCTACAGGGCAAGCACCTGCACATGCACCACAGCTGATGCAAGCGTCAGTAATTTTATAAGCCATCTAAAACACCTCCATAATACGGAATTTAAAGCTTACTGCTTATCTCTCATTGTATCACAATTTATCGAAAAAGCAAGTAAAATATTAACTATTACAAAAAAATAACATTTTTAGTCATGAGAGTTATTTTTAAAGTTTTTTCCTTTATAACTTAAAAGTTTAACATCATCACGATGCACCTTAAAGGGCATTGACTCGGTATCGGTGAGTTTTACAATAAGATTACCGCTTATAAGATTTGAATCAATAACGGTAGCCTTACCGTCACGAGTTTTAACGATTGCTCCTACACGGGGAGTGAAGGAAGCTAAATGTTCGTAAGCGTTCTGCTCGTATTTAAGGCAACACATAAGTCTTCCGCAACTGCCCGAAACCTTTGTGGGGTTAAGGGAAAGACCTTGTTCCTTAGCCATTTTGATTGAAACGGCTTCAAAATCGTTTAAAAATTGTTTGCAACAATAGGGTTGACCGCAAATTCCAATTCCGCCAAGCATTTTTGCTTCGTCGCGCACACCGATTTGTCTGAGCTCAATTCGGGTGTGGAATTCACTTGCTAAGTCTTTTACTAGCTCACGGAAATCCACACGGCCATCGGCAGTGAAGAAGAAAACGATTTGGCTGGCATCAAAAGAGTATTCAACCTTTGTAAGTTTCATATCAAGATTATGCTCGGCAATTTTTTTCTCGCAAACTTTAAAAGCCTCGGCTTCTTTTTTTCGGTTTTCTTCAATGCGGTCAAAATCTTTTTGGTTTGCAAAACGCACCATTTTTCTTAAAGGTTGCACGATTTTATCTTCAGGCACCAAATGATTATCTTCGCTAACGGTAGCAAGTTCTTTGCCGCGTTGCATTTCAACGATAACCTTATCGCCAATTTTAACTTTATTTCCGTCGGGGTCAAAGAAATAATCTTTTCCGCCGCTTTTAAATCTGATTGATATAACTTCTGTCATATAAATCTCCATTCTGAAAAATTGCTAACTAATATATTCCTTTGCAGTTGCTGCAAGATCGGCAAACAGCAAGGATAATGTAACATTTGTTACAAGGCTTTCTTCAAAGGAAGGAAGTTTGTTATAAAATTTTAGTAGAGAAGATGCCCTGACCGATGTGGGATTTTTCTTGATTTCATTAGCAACTAAAATCTTCAAATCCTTTATAAGTCGTTCGGCTTCGATACGACTGTTTTCAAAGGGGGCGAGACAAGTGAGCATTTCCCACTGGTCGCCTGACAAGGCAAATTTCAAAAACTTTGTTGCCGCCTCGCTAACCTTTGGCGTAGCATTTCCGTTTAAAAACATTAGTGCTCTGCCAATGTTGTTGCGAGAATTTTGAAGGGCAGTTTCAATATCGGATTTATCAAACTGACTGTTTTTCTCTAAATATTCACAAGCTTCTTCAAAACTTGGAACATTAAGGCTTAAAACAACACATCTCGAAAGAATTGTATCCAAAAGCGATGCCTTGCTTTCGGCAATCAAAATAAACAATGTGTTTTCGGGGGGTTCTTCCAAAACCTTCAGTAGCGCATTTTGGCACTGAGGGGTTAGACTTTGGGCAGGGTCGATAATAAAAACTTTGTTTTTGGCTTGGTGAGGTTTAATGTAGGCATCATTTTTTAGGTCCCTGATTTGATCTACGGCAAAATTCTTTTTGTCCTTTTCAGGGGTTATAAATCTTATATCAGGGTGGTTTTTGGTAAGTGCCATATGGCAGTTGTTGCATTTGCCGCAAGGAATGCTATCATCACTGCAAACAACAGCGCAAGCCAAAAAGTTTGCCAAGGTATGCCTTCCTGTACCAACATCACCGTCAATTAAAATCGCATGGGGTATACGATGTCCTTTTAAAGCATTTTCAAGGGAAGGCTTAATTTTACTGTTTCCTATAAGGGGAAATGTCATAGAACAAAACCAACCTTTTTCATGGCTTTAAAATAGGTTTTGCGGGCAATTTTTTCCGCTTTGCGAGAACCTTCGCGATAAAGTTCTTCTAACACCTTTTTGTCCTTGATAATTTCCTCGTAACGAGCCTTAATGGGAGCAAGTTCATCAGCAACAGCTTCGCCAACAGCTAATTTAAAGTCACCGTAACCCTTGCCTTCAAATTCCTTCTCAATTTCCTCAACCGACTTACCTGTAACGGCGGAGTAAATTGTTATGAGGTTAGAAATTCCCGGTTTGTCGTCACTCATCTTAACAACCGAGTCGGAATCGGTAACAGCGCGTTTAAACTTGCGGATAATGGTATCTCTATCGTCCAAAATAGCAACCCAAGCGTTTGGGTTTTCATCCGATTTAGACATTTTCTTGCTAGGGTCCTGCAAAGACATAACTCTGGCGCCTGTTTTTGGAATATAAGGCTCGGGGATAGTAAATACATCACCATATTTATTGTTGAAACGAACCGCAATGTCACGGGCAATTTCTAAATGTTGCTTTTGGTCAGCGCCAACGGGTACAAAATCGGGATTGTAAAGCAAAATGTCGGCTGCCATAAGAACAGGGTAGGAGAAAAGACCCACATTTATATTTTCGGGATGCTTTGCTGATTTATCCTTAAACTGGGTCATTCTTGACATTTCGCCAAACTGTGTGTTGCAAGACAAAAGCCAAGAAAGAGCAGTATGCTCAGGCACATGAGACTGAATGAAAACAGTGTGTTTTTCGGGGTCTAGTCCCAAGGCTAAAAGTAAAGCATAGGTAGAAAGAATTTGCTGCTTTAACTTTGCGGGGTCTTGTTTTACAGTTATAGCGTGAAGGTCGGCCACAGCAAAGGTGCAGTCAAACTCATCCTGCATTTTAATCCAGTTTTTAAGAGCGCCTAAGTAGTTTCCCAATGTCAACATACCACTGGGCTGAATACAACTTAAAACTCTTTTTTTATTTTCACAAATATTTTGTTCGCACATTTAAATCAAGTCCTTAAACAGAATAGAATAATAATAACACAAATGCTTATATTTTACAAGTGGTGTTAATTGGCTTTCTTGCTATTTAAAAAATCAATCATTTCTTTAAGCAAGGTGTAAATTACGGCAACGGTGGGAACACCGATTAAAGCACCCAAAACACCGCCAATGTTACCGCCGACCAAAACAGCGCTAACAACCAAAACACCGGGAAGGCCAACGGCTTTTCCCACAACCCTGGGGTATATAAAATTGCCTTCAATTTGTTGCAACACAATGAAGAAAATAATAAAGAAAATGGCTTTAATTGGGTTGGTGATTACGATAAGTAAAAATCCGATTACAGCGCCAACGGTAGTGCCAACAATAGGTACCAAAGCAGTAACGCAAACCAAAACTGAGATTATAAGGGCATTTGGGAAACCGAAAATAGTCATTCCAATAAAGCAAAGAACTCCTAAAATTACCGATTCCAATAACTGACCGCCAATAAAACGGGAGAAGGATTCATTGGTTTTTTGGGCAACGTGATTTATAAAAGAATTTGTTTTGGTGTCTAAAAATGCGCCCAGTGCGTTTTTAACAAATCTACCAATTTTTTCTTTACTTGCCAAAATGTAGATGGAAATCACAATGCTGAAAACCGCATCAAAAATTCCTGCTAAAACTGAGGTTGTAATATTAACCGCGCTGTCAACAAGTTTACCGGAGGAACCCGAAAGCCAAGTAACAACTGTATTGGCGGCGGATTTCCAGTTTATCGTAATGTCAGGTATGTTGGTTTGCTTAATGTTAAAGCGGTTGAGAAGGTCATCTAACCAGTTTTTGGTATCCAACATAAAACCCGGCATTTTTTCTGCCAATTGAGTGATGGTTTGAATGATGTGAGGAATTATAACAAGAATTAAAAGTGAAACAATTCCTAAAGCCAAAATATAAGTAAGTAACAAGCAAACAGGTCTTTTGAGTTTAAGAACAAATTTATGTTTAGATTTATCCCAAAATTTAAAAACCTTATTTTCAAACATATTAAGCGGAATATTCAAAACAAAGGCAACGCACAAGGCGGCAATAACGGGGGAGAAAACTTTAATTACCGTTTTTAAACCTGCAAAAACCAACCCTAAATTTTGGAAGGTGGCAAATATAATGGCACCCAGGAAAATTATTAATATAATTTTTTTTATGTTTTTAGAATTAAGTTCCATAAAATTCTCCTAAAAAAAGAGTAGAGAGTATAAACTCGCAAGTATATTATAATACATTTTGGGAGTTTAGTAAACAAATTTCTTGTAAATTTAATGTAATTTATTCAATAAAATCTAAAGTGAAAATTGTAAGATATGTAGTTGACTTTACTCGGTGATTAATGTAAAATATCTATAGTATATTAAATTGATAGGAGAAAGTTATGAAACCTATTTATAAACGTTTATTACTTAAACTCAGCGGTGAAGTATTAGCCGGTGAAAAGGGCGTTGGAATCGACTTTGAAAAAGTACTTGAAGTTTGCGAAAGCATAAAAGAATGCGTTGATATGGGCGTTCAGGTTGCTATCGTTGTTGGCGGCGGAAACTTCTGGAGAGGAAGAAGTTCCGGCAAAATGGAGCGCACAAGAGCCGACCATATGGGAATGCTTGCAACCTCTATTAACTCTTTGGCTTTGGCTGATGCTTTAGAGCAGTTGGGCGTAACTGCAAGAGTTCAAACAGCCATCGAAATGCGCCAGATTGCAGAGCCTTACATCAGAAACAAGGCTGTTCGTCACTTAGAAAAGGGAAGAGTTGTTATTTTCGGTTGCGGAACCGGTAACCCC
>JAZOXF010000071.1:0-7957 GCA_045659605.1 Acutalibacteraceae bacterium | reverse complement strand
GTTTCTTTGAAGACATTACCGAGCGTGTTAGCCAAATCAAACGAAAAAACATTACTAAATGCGCCGAGTCGGCACCTACCACTCCGGTTAAAGCGCCCCAAACTGTTACCGATGCCATGGATGTTGCTCAAGGCAAACTTTGTCTCGGTTTCTCCAGTGAAGTTTATGGCAATGACGACACTTCCCTTGCAGTAATGGTTATGACCGATATTTTTGGTGGTGGCCCATATTCGAGACTTTTCTCCAACGTTAGAGAAAAAATGAGTTTGTGCTACTACTGCTCGGCTTCGGCCATTAGACAAAAAGGTTTAATTACCGTTGAAAGCGGTGTTGAAACCGAAAACTGCGAAAAGGCCGAAAAAGAAATTTTAAACCAACTAAGCATTGTTAAAAAAGGTAAGTTCACCGATTTTGAATTTGAGTCATCTGTTAAAAGTATTACCGACTCTCTTAATTCTTATAACGACAGTCAAAATTCCATTGATTTATGGTATGCTATTAAAATCAACAACAAAAAACTTTATTCGCCCGAGGATATTGCAAAGAAAATCAGTAAAATTACTCGCGAAGATGTAATAAACGCTGCAAAGGGTGTTAAACTTCATACCGTTTATAAACTTTTACCTAAGGAGGCTTGCAAGTGAAAAAAGAATTTTTTGAAAACGAAATTGGCGAAGCCTATGTAAAAGCCACATTAAACAATGGACTCCAAATCTTCATTCTTGAAAAGCCTCAATACAAATCAGCCTATGCCCTTTTCGGCACAAAATACGGCTCCATTGACACCATTTTTAATGTAGACGGAAAAGAAACTGCTGTACCTGAAGGTATTGCCCATTTCTTAGAGCACAAACTTTTTGAAAGCGAAGACGGGGATGCATTTACCAAGTTTGCAAAAACCGGCGCTTATGCCAATGCTTTTACATCCTTTGATAAAACCTGCTACCTTTTCTCTTGTTCGGATAGATTTTACGAAAATTTGGATATTTTACTTTCCTTTGTGCAATCCCCTTATTTTACCAAGGAAACCGTTGAAAAAGAGCAAGGAATTATCGGTCAAGAAATCAGAATGTATGACGACAGCCCTGCTTGGCGCGTTATGTTTAATATGCTTATGGCAATGTACCACAACCACCCTGTCAGAATTGATATTGCAGGTACAGTCGAGTCTATTGCAAAAATTGATTATCAACTTCTTTTTGATTGTTACAACACCTTTTACAACCCATCCAATATGTTTATTTGCATTGCAGGAAATATAGACACTGACACCTGCTTAGAACAAATAAAAAAGAATATTAAACCCTCCGAATCAAAGGAAATTATTCGCATCAAACCCGAAGAGCCTTACGAGGTAGTAAAGCATTACACCGAGCAATCCTTAGAAGTTGCTCAACCTATGTTTTGTTTTGGACTAAAGGATGAATTTTCGGAAAATTCCTTAAGTGTTAAAGAGCGAATTATTATGGCATTGCTTCTTAATATAATTTCGGGTGACACTTCTCCTCTCTACAAAGAACTTATTATCAAAGGTCTCATTAACGATGAGTTTGACAGTGAACATTTTTGCGGTGACGGATATTCGGCTTTGATTTTTGAGGGTGAGTCTTCCGACCCAAAAGCAGTTGCTGAAGAAATCAAAAAGGAAATTGAGCGCCTTAAGGTTGATGGCATTGACAAAAAGTTGTTTTCCGCTATCAGAGCCAGTATGTATGGCTCGGCAATCAGGCTTTTTAACAATGTTGAAAGTATTGCAATGCACCTCACTGATTGCGCAATGAACGATTCTTGCCTTTTTGATGAACTTAAATATTTGAAATCGGTTACATTGGAAGATGTCAGCCGAAAACTCAAATCACTTGACACCGAAAACTCAGTTTTATCGGTTATCAACCCTAAAGAATAACAGGAGGCCCTATGGTTGTTACAATTTTTGGTTTAAAATTAACCATTAACCCTATCGCTTTTACAATTCCCTTGGGAAAAACTCATTGGGATATTTACTGGTACGGCATTCTTATTGCTACCGGTTTTTCCTTAGCGCTTTTATACGCCTTTAAAAACGCTAAACGCTTTGACATTAATCTTGATAAACTACTTGATGCAGTTCTTATCACCGCTCCCGTTTCCATTCTTTGCGCAAGGTCTTATTACCTGATTTTTGATGGCGAAGAATTGGAAAGTTTTTCCGATTTCTTCGGTTTCACAACTTCGGGATTTGCGGGTCTTGCAATTTATGGCGCCATAATCGGCGCATTTGTTTGCGGAACTTTAATGTGCAAACTTTTTAAACTTAAAATTTTAGATGTGCTGGACCTAACAGCCATCGGTTTCCTTATTGGACAAGGTATCGGCCGTTGGGGCAACTTTGTTAACCAAGAAGCGTTCGGCACCTTTACAGGCAGCAGTTGGTGGGGCATGGAAAGCGCGAGAACTATTAGTTATATGGGCGCTGAAGGTCTTGTTCACCCCTGTTTCTTATACGAATCAATTTGGTGTCTCATTGGCGTATTTGTTCTACATAAGCTTAGCAAAAACCGTAAGTTTAGCGGTCAGCTTTTCTTAACATACGGTGTTTGGTATGGTTTTGAGAGAGGATTTTTGGAACTGATTCGCACCGACAGTTTAATGTGGGGCAGAATTAGAATTTCTTCCCTATTGTCTTTTGTGATTTGTATTACTTGCTTTATTTTGCTTTTGACTTTATTAAAAAAATACAAATCAGAAAACAAAGGCGAATACTCTTCCCTTTTTAACGAAAATCAAGAGGAGCAAGAAGAAAATGTATAAACTCATTGACGGCAAAGTTATTTCCGCTTCGGTTAAAGAGCGTGTAAAAGCCGAAGTTAGCGAATTAAATAAAAAAGGTGTTACGGTTGGTTTGGCGGTAATAATCGTTGGGGAAGACCCCGCTTCTAAGGTTTATGTTTCAAACAAAAAGAAGGCCTGTGAAGCTTTAGGAATTATATCCCGCGAATATGCTTTACCTGAAAACACTACCGAACAAGAACTTTTAGATTTGATTGGGGAGTTAAATGACGACCCTGAAATCAATGGTATTTTATGTCAGTTACCCCTTCCAAAACATCTTGATGAAAAACTTATCATTAACTCTATTGACCCCGAAAAGGATGTGGATGCCTTCCATCCTGTCAATGTAGGAAAAATTATGATTGGTGATTTTTATTTCCTTCCTTGCACACCCGCAGGTGTAATGGAAATGCTTGAATATGAAGGCATTGAGGTTGAGGGTAAAAACTGTGTTGTAATTGGCAGGTCAAATATCGTTGGCAAACCGATGAATATGCTCCTTCTCCATAAAAACGGAACTGTTACCATTTGCCATTCCAAAACCAAAAATTTAACCGAAATTTGCAAAAATGCGGATATTTTGGTTGCCGCTGTTGGTAGACCCAATTTCGTTACTGCCGATATGATTAAAGAAGGTGCGGTTGTTATTGATGTTGGCATTAACCGAGTTGACGGCAAACTTTGCGGTGATGTTGACTTTGAAAATGTCAAAGATAAAGCTTCCGCTATCACACCTGTTCCCGGTGGAGTTGGTCCTATGACTATCGCAATGCTAATGCAAAACACATTAACCGCAGCAAAAAAACAAAACGGATTAATTTGATTATGAAAAAGATTAAAATATCACTTTTGGTATTGGTTTTATCCCTGATATTTTCCTTTAGTATCAGCGCCTTAAAAACCGACCAATTAACCCCCAATGAAGACTTTTATATATATTCCGCTTCGCCCCAAAAGGTTGCGGAAATCTTAGAAATGACAAAAGAAGGTTTAAAATCCGACATTGAAAGCAAAGGCATTATCTTCTTGGCTGTGGACAAAGAAAATTCACGACAAATTCAGTTGACCGAAACTGAAAACACATTTTCCACCGCTGTTTCCAATCTTTCCAACCTATCGGACAGTAGCATTAGAAGTCTTTTGCCTGATATAACAGGCATTGAAAACATTAAAGGCAAAATTGTGCTTCACGGCGAACAAAAATATGTACGCATTGAACTTAAATCGAAAGAATACATTTTAACACAATTCTTCACTGTGGAAAACAAAAAACTTTATACCTTGAGTTTTTACACCAATACCGATACCTCTACCGAATATATTAAGAATACTTTTTCTTACAGGCAAAAAACTGCCGATTCGATTACCTTAAAAGAAATCCCCGCTAACTTAAAAACTTTTACTATTATAGGCTTTAGTGTTTTTGCGGTAATGTTTTTGGTAATCTTATTTACAATTATTAAGGATTATTTCAAAAAGTACGAATAAACTTTTAAAATCAGCACGAAAGTGCTGATTTTTTATTTGACAAAAGCATTTTAAATTGTTATAATATTTGTATCATTTGAGACAGTTTCGGAGACTATTATGCTTAAAACCCTATTTTTATTTGATAATTTAAAAGAACGTGAAATTAAGGAGATTATAACCCTACTTCCAAAACCACAACTTTTTGAAAAAGGTGAAACCATTTACTCGGCAAATCTATTCAGGAAAGCGCTTGGATTTATTATTAAGGGAAAGGCATCCGCCACAACCGATAATTCGGATGTACTATTTATGAAAAGATTTTCTAAAGGTAGTATTTTTGGAGCAGCAGCAATTTTCGGAAATAACGAGTCCTATGTAAGCCGAATTATTGCCGACAGTAAAACCGAGGTTTTGTTTATTGATGAAAACACTTTAAAACTCATTTTTCAAAAATACCCTCAAACATCAATAAATTACATAAACTTTTTATCCGATAAAATTAGATTTTTAAATAAAAAACTTCAAATGATTTCCTGCACAAATGCAGAAGATGCTGTCTATAAATACTTAATTGATAATATGGACAGTGATAAGTCAGTTAAAATACCTGTTAGTTTTACCCTTCTTGCTAAAATGCTGGGTCTTAGTCGTGCAACACTATACCGCGGTTTTGATGCATTAGAGCAAAAGAATAAAATCAAACGGGAGAAAAATATTATAAAGGTGATATAAAATGAAAAAAATTCTATCTTTAATCCTCACACTCTTACTTGTGCTCGGCCTTACCGCTTGCGGTCAAACCGATAATAACAGTTCGGTTGCTTCTGAAACCCCCGAACTTGTTAAAGCCAATGTTTTTGTGCTTTCAGGTCCCACAGGTATTGGCGCCGCCAACCTTAAAGACAAGGCTGATAAGGACAAAACCGAGGGAGACTATAATGTTACCGTTGTGGCTCAACCCGATGAAATTGTTGCTAAAATTTCCAACAAAGAGGCTGACATTGCCGCAATTGCCACCAACCTTGCCGCAAAGCTTTATAACAAAACACAGGGAAACATTACTGTTTTAGCAGTTAATACTCTTGGCGTTCTTAACGTTGTAACCCCAAAAGACGTTGAAATCACAAGCCTTAAGGATTTAAAGGGCAAAAAGGTTTACACAACGGGTCAAGGCTCCAACCCTGAGTATATCATCAACTATCTACTTGAAAAGAACGGCATTAAGGATGATGTTACATTAGAGTTCAAAGCTGAAGGCACCGAGCTTCTCAGCGTTTGGGCTACCGACCCCAGCGCTATAATCATTTCTCCCCAACCCGTTGCCACCACCCTTACAATTCAAAACGAAGGCTCAAAAATTGCCATTGATTTAACTAAGGAATGGGAAAAGGTTGATAACAAATCAGCTCTTATGATGGGCTGTGTTGTTGTTCGCAACGAGTTCTTAAAGGATAATAAAGCGACTGTTGACAAGTTCTTAGAGGAATATAAAGCCTCTATTGAAGCCGCTAACAACGATATTGACACAACAGCTACCCTTTGCGAGACTTACGGTATTATTCCTAAGGCCCCCATTGCTAAAAAGGCTATCCCCAACTGCAATATAACCTTTGTTTCGGGCAGTGAAATGAAGACAAAACTTTCGGGATATCTTCAAGTTTTATTTGATGCAGATAAAACCGCAGTTGGCGGCAAATTACCTGCAGACGGTTTCTATTATGAAAAATAATTTTAAAAAAATCTCGCTTAAAGCAGGGTCCATTTTAATATGGATTCTGCTTTGGCATATCTTAGGAAGTATTGCAAACACAAAACTCCTTTTTAAAATTCCACTGCCACTCGATACTTTAAAAGAATTTATAAATTGTGTAAAACTTCCATTGTTTTGGGAAGCGGTTGCAAGTTCTATTTTGCATATTTTAAGTGGTTTTAGCATTGCAGTTGTTTTAGGACTTGTTTGCGGTATGCTCTCGGGAAATAACCCAATTTTCAAAACCCTTACTGCTCCTATTTCAAGATTAATCCGTTCCGTACCCGTTGCCGCATTTATAATTTTAGCGTGGCTTTGGATACCGTCTTCAATAATCCCCTCTTTCATATCTTTCCTTATGGTTTTCCCCATCATTTGGTTGCAGGTTGAAACGGGACTTTTATCGGTTGATAATCGCCTTGTTGAAATGGCAGGTGTTATGGGTATGAGTAAGACTGAGATTATCAAAAACATTAAAATTCCAACAATTATGCCCTTTTTCCGTGAGTCGGTTATAACGGGTCTTGGCTTTGCCTGGAAGTCGGGCGTTGCCGCCGAGGTTATTTGCAACCCGACGGGAAGCATTGGTGCATTGCTTTCAAATGCTAAAAGTAATCTTGAATACTCAAGAGTATTTGCGGTTGTTTTAACCATTATCATTTTAAGTCTTGTTTTAGAAAATATAATCAAGTTTTTCTGGAGGGGAAACCTATATGATAAAATTAAATAATATCGGTTTTTCCTACGAAAAAACCGAAGTTTTAAAGGATTTTTCACTTTCTATCAATAAAAACGACCGCATTTGCCTTTTTGGAGAAAGCGGAAGCGGAAAAACCACGATTTTAAGACTACTTTTGGGTTTGGAAACACCTCAAAAGGGCGAAATTCAAAAAGCGAAAAATTTAAAACCCGCAGTTGTTTTTCAAGAGGATAGACTGATTCCCTTTAAGACTGTTTTGGAAAATATAACTCTATTCGGTGCCGATAAAGAAACCGCTCTTTTCTATCTTGAAAGGTTAGGACTTAAAGATTATGCAAACAAAATGCCAAGCGATCTATCAGGCGGTATGAGTCGCCGTGTGGCTCTCATTCGTGCTCTTGCTAATGATTTTGACTATCTCGTTTTGGACGAGCCATTTACCGGCTTGGACCAAGAAAACATTGAAACTGCGGCAAACCTGATAAATGAAGTTTTGGACGTAAGACCACTTATTCTTGTTACCCACTCAAAAACCGAAGCCGAGCTATTGAAATGCAAAATTGAGGAATTGTATGAGATATAACAATATTGTTGAAGGCAAGTTTTTGTCCCGACCTAACCGATTTATTGCAAATGTTGAAATTAACGGCAAAACCGAAACCGTGCATGTAAAAAACACAGGCAGATGTCGTGAACTTTTAGTGCCAAATGCCACGGTTTTTCTTGAAAAAAGCGATAATCCTTTACGGAAAACTCAATACGATTTAGTTGCCGTTTACAAAGATAATTTGCTTATAAATATGGACTCTCAAATTCCAAATTATGTTGTTGATGAGTGGTTGAAACGCGGTAATATTTTTTCTAAAAATGCCAAAATTCGCCGTGAAGTTACCCACAATAAATCCCGTTTTGATTTTTATATTGAAGATGGTGACCGAAAGGTGTTTTTTGAGGTTAAAGGTTGCACTTTGGAACAAGATGGTATCGCTATGTTCCCCGATGCTCCAACCGAACGCGGAGTAAAGCATATTGAAGAACTCATAGACTGTTTAGAAGAAGGCTTTGAGGCTTATATTTTGTTTGTTATTCAAATGAAAGGACCAAAAATTTTCAAACCCAACGACAATACCCATAAGGCCTTCGGAGACGCTCTCATAAAGGCCTCCCAAAGTGGAGTAAGGATTTTAGCCTACGACTCAATTGTCACTGAAAACAGCATTAAAATT
>JAZOXF010000070.1:0-12244 GCA_045659605.1 Acutalibacteraceae bacterium | reverse complement strand
GGGCACCTGTGTTTTCACCAACTTCGCATTTGAGGTGGTTTTTACAAGTGTAAAGAGCGTGGTCATTGGGATTGGTTTTTTCGGCGCCGCAAGCAACACAAACGTCAACGGTGGAGTTTTCATTAATTATAATATTGGATTGACCGTTATTGGAAGAGTTTTCTTCCGAATCGTCTTCGCCGTTTTTGGAAACTACCGATATAGGAATGGTTAGAACCTTTTTGCCACTGACCGCACCGTCAAAATGCACGGTTATTGTAACTGTTGCTTTACCGTGAGAAATAGCGGTTATAACATTGGATTTTAAAGATAAAATATCGGAATATTCTTTATCCAAGGTCATTTTCATCTTGGTATCGCAGTCAAGTTGTGGTGAAAAATCGTATCCAATTTCTAATTTGTCGCCCTTTTTAATTTTTAATTCTTCAGCCTTTTTTCCGTTTGCTGTAACCCAAATGTCGCAAATGTTATTGGGCAACTCAATTTCAAGAGAAGGATTTTTCCCACCGTGTGAAAAGAATCTTACAGTAAGACTGACAATTAAAAGTGTCATTATTAAAAGTATTACCAAACCAAATTTAGATACTTTGTTGTTTTTGGTAGTGTTCATTTTAAAACCTCAAAATCAAAATGTATAATGATTTTATCATTTATAAATGATTTTTGCAAGAATATTTTAATGGGAAGTTTTATAAAAAAGAACCTCAAGGAATGTTCCTTGAGGTTTTATCTTTATTAAAATCCTAAAGTTTCGGTACCGATTTTAATTAATATGTCTAATTGCTCGTCGGCGGATTTTTTATCACTGCCTACAGCGCCTAAATATAGTTTGATTTTAGGTTCAGTACCTGAAGGACGAACGATAATGTAACTGTCATCCTCAAATGTAAAGGAAATAACATTGGATTTTGGTAATGTTATTTTTGTTTCATCGCCTGTTTTAAGGTCTTTGGTTAATGATAACTCATAATCGCTGATTTTAACGATTTTCTTGCCACCCAGTTCGGTGATGGGGGTGTTATGAAGTCTTTCCATAATAGAAGCGATTTGAGCCATACCCGATTGACCTTCGCAGGTAAAACTTCTTTGAGCCGAAGCATAATAACCAAATTTATCGTAAATTGAGTTTAATACGTCCTCTAAATTCTTGCCCTGTGTTTTATAAAATGCTACCATTTCACAAATAAGCATAGAAGCAACAACGGCATCTTTATCACGGGCGTAGTCACCTGCTAAATATCCATAACTTTCCTCAAATCCTAAAATGTAGCGGTCTTGTTCACCTTTTTCGGCGAGGATTGTTATTTGTTCGCCAATGAACTTGAATCCTGTTAGAACATTGATAAGTGTGCAACCGTAGAAATCGGCAATTTTTTGGCAAAGTTCGGTGGAAACAATAGTTTTAACTGCAACTGGGTTTTTAGGCAAACAACCCTTTGCGGTTTTGCGCTCTAAAATATAGTTTAAAAGAAGGGCACCAACATCGTTACCTGTGAACAGTTTGAATTTTCCATTAACATTTGCAGCAATACCAACACGGTCGCTATCGGGGTCGGTAGCGAGAAGAAGGTCTGGATTGGTTGTTTCGGCTAATTTTAAAGCACACTCAAAAGTTTGCTCAAACTCGGGGTTGGGGAAAGGAGTGGTGGGGAAGTTGCCGTCGGGATTTTCTTGCTCGGGAACGATGAATACATTTTCAACGCCCATACGCTTTAAAATGGCGCGAACAGGTTTGTTACCGGCGCCGTTTAAAGGAGTATAAACAACCCTCAAATCCGAAACATCAGCATCAGGCTCAATGCGTTGAGCGGCAACATTATCTAAATATTCATCAATAATATCTCGACCTATATACTCAATTTTGCCTTCTTTAACAGCTTCATCAAAATCGCAGTATTTAACACCGTCAAAGATGTCAACACTTTGCATAATGGAAAGAACATAGTCGGCAGCATCGGGACCTAATTGGCTTCCGTCAGGAGCATAAGCTTTGTAACCGTTATATTTAGCAGGATTGTGACTTGCGGTTATTACAACACCTGCATCGCATTTAAGACGTCTTACCGCAAATGAAAGCATTGGAGTAGGAGCAAGTTCGGGGTAAATATAAACCTTAATTCCGTTGGCAGCAAAAACACTGGCTGTGGTTTTTGCAAATTCTTCCGATTTTATGCGGCTGTCATAAGCAATGGCAACAACACCTTTATCGGTAATGGAATTAACATAGGCCGAAAGTCCTTGGGTTGCTTGACCTACGGTGTAGATGTTCATGCGGTTGGTACCGGCGCCAATAACACCTCTAAGTCCTGCTGTTCCAAATTCCAAGTTTTTATAAAAAGCATCGGAAATAAGTTCTTCGTTGCCCTCAATCTCATTAAGTTCTTTAATAAGGTCGGGGTCACCCACTGCTTTTTCTTTCCAAAGTAAATAGTTTTCTTTAATCATTTGCGGGGATTCCTTTCGAGATTTAATTAAAGGTTATATCACAGCCGATAGACTGTTGACAACTGGTTAAACCATCAGCCACAATGGCTTCGGTTCGTTCGTAAGATGCCTTGGCTTTGCCGAGTTCGGTAGAATTAAAGGCATATTTTCCTAAATCGTTTGGATTTTCCAAAGGGTAAATAGTGTATTGATATTTTCCGTTTACAAGATACTTGTTAACCCAAGTTGGAATAAGGTCAAGTTTGTCTAAAATTACGCCATCCTTGGTTTTTCTTAAAGTAAATTCAAACATCATACCGTCTTCGGTGTGACCCGAAGGGCAACTGGTCATAACTTCTTGTCTTTGGTTGGAAACTGCATTGCCTGTAGAGTAAAGGCAAATTGCAGTGTGGGTTGAATCTTCACTGGTTATAAGTTCAACGGGTTGAATAACGTGGGGATGACTGCCGATAATCATATCAACACCCATATTGGTTAGATTTTGGGCAATGGATTTTTGGTGGGTGTTAGGGGTGGTTTGATATTCGTTACCCCAGTGGATGTAAACCACCAAAAAATCGGCGCCGTCATTTTTCATTTGCTCGAGTTTTGATTTTATATCGGTATAGAAAGAATCTATTTTAGTGTAACTAAAGGTATTGATAAGATTATTGGCTTCGGCACTTATGGGAGAGCCGTTTAAATATTTCACACCTGCCATAGGATTTGTGGGAGCGGTTTCATAAGTATAGTTTATGATGCCAATGTTAATATCATTAATCTTTTTAACAACATATGATGGGTCCTGCTCGGTTTCTTTTGTGCCGGTAAACTCAATGCCTTTTTCTTTTAGTATCCTAGCTGTTCGCTTAAGACCCGAAAGACCTGTATCATAACTGTGATTATTAGAGGTAATAAGAAAATTAAGACCCGAATTTTTAATGGTATCGGCTAAACTGTCAGGTGTGTTAAACATGGGGTAACCTGAGTACTCACGGCCTTCGTTACCGCCAAAGGTAACCTCTAAATTTCCAACACTTAAATCAGCCTTTTTAAAATAGGGAGCCGTTTCTTTGAAGAAAGCGCTGAAATCGTAAGAATTACTTTCCGAAACATAAGCACCGTTAAGTTGAGGGCTGTGAACCATAATATCGCCGATGGAAAGTACCGTTGCAGTCGTTTCCCTAAAGGGAATTTCGCTTGAAACTGTGGTGTCGGCAGGTTTGTTTACGGGCGTTTTTTCGGTTTTTGAAAGAGATATTGCAACAAATCCTAAAAGCGCAATGGTGACTACCAAAGCAAAGGAGTAAAGAACGGTTAAAAACCTTGCTTTCAATTGTTTTTTAAAACGCTTTTTTTGTGCCATACCAATCACTCCGATTCACATATAGCATTTTACTATATTTAGTCGAAAAATGCAATAAAAAATAAAGCTGTTTGACCTAAATCAAACAGCTTTTTTAAGGAAAATTAATTTTCACTGAAAATAACGGTTACATCGGGGTGTAACTGAAGAATTGAAGCGGGAACTTCTGGGGTTATAGGACCAAAGAAAGATTTTTCAAGAATGTCTTTTTTAGCGGCGCCGTTAGCAACCAAAAGAATCTTTCTTGCTTGCATAATGGACATCATACCCATTGTGATAGCAGTCTTTGGAACTTCATCTTCATTTGCAAAGAAACGAGCGTTTGCTTTAATGGTGGATTCATCAAGTGTTACTTCGTGGGTAGGACCAACGAAGCAAGAATCAGGCTCGTTAAAACCGATGTGGCCGTCAAGACCGATACCTAAAAGTTGCAAATCAATTCCGCCTAAATCTTTAATCATTTTGTCATAAGCTTCGCCTTCAGCCTTTAAGTCAGCAGCGCAGCCGTTGGGAACAAAGGTTTTAGCCTTGTCAATATTAACATGGTTAAAGAGATTGTCGTTCATAAAGTAACGATAACTTTGGTTGTTTGTAACATCAAGACCAACATATTCATCAAGATTAACAGATGTAACGGTAGAAAAATCAATTTTGCCGTTTTTGTTATCCTCAATTAATCTTTTATAAGTTCCAACGGGTGAGGAACCGGTAGCCAAACCTAACACACAGTTGGGCTTAACAATAATTTGAGAAGCAATAATATCAGCCGCTTTATTGCTTAATTCATCATAGGTTTTAACGGTAATAAATTTCATTAAAAATTTTCCTTTCTTAAAACATATTCTTTTGTTGATTTAACAATGCAGTTTGCGGGGTAAACACCGCGAAGCATGGTTAAAGGATAAACAGAAGTCTTTTTGCCGATTACAGTGCCGGGATTAATAACGCAACCACAACCCACATCAGCGCCATCGGCTAAAATGCCACCGATTTTGCGAAGACCTGTTTCATAATCCTTTTCGCCACGGATAACAACATTTTTACCATCGGATTTAAGATTAGAACAAACTGTTCCGGCTCCGGTGTGAGCCTTGTTGCCTAAAATTGAATCGCCAATATAATTGTAGTGTGGAGTTTGCACTTTGTCAAGCAAAATAGCATTTTTATACTCACTAGAGTTGCCGATAACACAACCACTGCCTGTAATAAGGTTGCCGCGTATATAAGCGCCGGGGCGAATAACGGTATCGTGTCCGATTATTGCGGGGGCTTCAATGGTTGCCGTGGGAGCAATGGTAACATTTTTGCCCACGAGCACGCCCTCTTTAAGCTCGGTGAAACCTTCAATTCCACTCTCTAAAAGGGAAGCGATAAGGTCTTTGATTTTAGGGAGCATTTCCCAAGGATATTCAAAGGAATTGAAAAAATCCTTTAAATAAGGAACTTGGCAGTCATATAGTTCACAGGTTTTAACCAACTTATTCACTTAAATGACCTCTTTCTCTAATAACCTTTGCAATCATTTCAGCATACTCTACACAAAGTTCATTTGTTTCAGCTTCAATCATAATACGAATAACGGGCTCTGTTCCGCTTTCTCTGAGAAGCGCTCTGCCGTTTCCGTCGATAAGCTTATTTACTTCTTCCTTAGCGGCTAAAACTTCAGCATCATTCATAACATCGGCCTTGCTCTTAACTCTAAGGTTTACAAGATGTTGAGGATAAAGCATAAGATTTTCGGAAAGTTTAGCCAAAGACATCTTGCGGTCGCACATTTCCTCAGCCAACATGATAGCGGTTAAAATACCATCACCTGTTGTAGCATATTTTTTTAATATAATATGACCCGACTGTTCACCGCCAAGACTGAAGTTGTTGTTTTGCATAGATTCATATACAAAGCGGTCGCCAACCTTGGTTTGGTCACATTCAATTCCTAATTTTTTAAGTGAAGCGAAGAAGCCACTGTTAGACATAACTGTAGCAACGACGGTATTGCCGTTTAACATATCACGGGATTTCAAACGGTTTGCTAAGATATACATCATAGCGTCGCCATCAATAATATTGCCGTTTTCATCAACAGCAATACAGCGGTCAGCGTCACCGTCAAAAGCAAAACCAACATCAAGATGTTGTTCTTTAACTAAATTGCAGAGATTTTCCATATGTGTTGAACCACAGCCGTTGTTAACATTAAGTCCGTTAGGCTCGTTGCCGATAACTATAGTTTGAGCGCCTAAAGCATCAAAAACCGATTTGGCAATCATCCAAGAAGCACCGTTAGCACAGTCAAGACCAATACGGAGTTTTTTATAAGAATTGGAAGCAACCGAGATAAGGTAACCAACATATCTGTTTCTACCTGCTGAATAGTCAACAATTTCACCAATACGCTCTCTATGTGCTAAAGGAAGGTCATCGCCTTGAACACCTAAAGCAGAAAGGTTGCCGTCAATGTAAGCCTCTATTAATGCTGTTGTTTCATCATCGAGCTTCTCACCATATTTATTAATAACCTTAATTCCGTTATCATAGAAAGGATTATGAGAAGCGGTAATCATAATACCACAATCAAATTCATCTTGACGGGTAACATAAGAAACACTGGGGGTGGTTGTAACATGAAGCATATAAGCATCTGCGCCCGAAGCAGTAATACCGGCAACGATAGAATATTCAAGCATATAACTTGAACGGCGAGTATCTTTACCGATAACGATTTTTGGGCGATAACCGGCAGATGCGCAACCCGAAAGTTTAGAAGAGTAGTACCAACCTAAAAATCTACCTACTTTATATGCTTGCATAGAAGTAAGGTTAAGATTAGCTTCACCTCTGAAACCGTCGGTTCCAAAGTATTTATTTTTAACAGGAGCGCCTGCAGGGGAGCGATTAATGGAAATCTTGTCATACAAAAGCTCATCAGCAGAAATGTTGAAAAGCTCACAAAGTTGGAGAATTTTATCAATTTGAGGTTGGGCTTGGTCCATCTCCCATTTGGAAACGGATTGTCGGGAAACCGAGAGTTTGTCTGCCAAGGTTTCTTGCGAAATATCCATAGCAGTTCTTAAATTGGTTATTTTTTGGCCGATTGTCATAATAGATCCTCCTAAAAGTGGATTTGTTTGAAATATATTCGACTTTATTTACAATAATACATTAAAAATTGAAATAAAACAAGCAACAAAACATTGAATATTTCGCAACTTATGGTTGCAAAATTTGTTTATTATTAATAATTCTCTCACAAAATCGCCAAAATATTCGTTTTTTTGTAAATTTTTCTTTACTAAAATTGCGTAAAATATTATTTTGAAATATAGTTAAAAAAATAATAGAATTTATGCTTGACATTGGGATTAAATGTGGTATAATAACTTTTGCGCTATGGTGGATGTAGCTTAGTTGGTTAAAGCGCCAGTTTGTGGCACTGGAGACCGTGGGTTCGAGTCCCATCTTCCACCCCAGTTCAGTTTAAAGCACACTTTGTGTGCTTTAAACATTAAAATTTAATCCCATATTGGGGTGTCGTCAAGCGGTAAGACACAGCACTTTGACTGCTGCATTCGTAGGTTCGAATCCTGCCACCCCAGCCAAAAAAAGACAGTCGAAAGACTGTCTTTTTTTTTCCAAGCCGAAGGCTTGGTATGTAATCGCCGTTAGGCGTATGTAATCAGTTCGCCGTGCGAACTGTATGTCATCAAGGCGTAAGCCTTGCGTCTTGTTGACTTCGGCTTGATTACATACGCAACTAAAGTTGCAATTACATACAACACTTCGTGTTGATTACATTCACACCATTGGTGTGATTTTATAAGTTTATTTTAATATTTTTCACTAACCACTTCTTGACAAAAAATAATACTTCGTGGTACGATGTATTATGCAAAGGGAGGTATTGTATGGATATTCAATTAAAGAGAGGTCTTTTGGATGTATGTGTTTTAGCGTCTATTAAAGATGAAGATTCATACGGCTATAAGATTATAAAAGATATGAAGCCGTATATTGAGTTATCCGAATCAACCTTATATACAATTTTAAAACGCTTGGAAAGTGGAAATATGCTGACCGTCAGAACGGCAGAGCACGGAGGCCGACTTCGCAAATATTACCATATAACCGAAGTTGGTTTGAAACGAATAGAGGATTTTAAAAAAGAATGGCAAGAAATTCTTTCTATATATAAATTTGTAACTAAGGAGGATGAGGGTAATGACTAAAATACAATTTCTTATGTCTTTACATAATAAATTATCAAGACTTCCTCAAAACGAAATTGAAGAACGTCTTAACTTTTACAGCGAAATGATAGAAGACCGTATTGAAGAAGGGATACCTGAAGCGGAAGCCGTTGCCCAAATTGGTACAGTTGACAAAATCGCAGAGCAAATTGTTGCAGATATTCCACTAACTAAAATTGCAAAGGAAAAAATCAAACCCAAAAGGCGTATTAAGGCTTGGGAAATTGTGCTTTTGATTTTAGGGTCGCCTTTGTGGTTATCGGTTTTAATTGCAATATTTGCTGTAATCTTTTCTTTTTATGTTTCCTTGTGGGCGGTAATAATTTCACTTTGGGCATCTTTTGTTGCGATTATCGGTGGCGCTTTTGGTGGAATTATGGGCGGTATAGTGCTTTGTATTTATAAAAACGCTCTTACAGGTGTGGCTTTAATATCCGCAGGTCTTGTTTGTGCAGGAATTTCTATATTCCTTTTCTTTGGTTGTAAAGTGGCAACAAAAGGTATTTTATTACTAACGAAAAAGATTATTCTCGCTCTTAAAAAGTCGTTTATCAAAAAGGGGGAAGAGTAATGTCTAAAAAAACAAAAATATGGCTTATTATTGCAACCTTCCTTATTGTTATCGGAACTTTAATCTTTGGCTTTACAATGGCAATAAATAATTGGGATTTCACTAAACTTGCAACAACGGTAACATATAAAACCAATAGGCAGATAGATGATGAATTTAATAATATATCAATCGAAACCGATACGGAAGATATTGTTTTTGCCTTGTCTCAAAATGGTAAATGCGAAGTGGTTTGCTACGAAGAGGAAAACCTATATTATTCGGCCGAAGTTGTGGATGGAACCCTTACAATCAAACAAATTGATGAAAGAAATTGGTATGAATATATCGGTATAACTATGGGAGAGTCTGATATTATTGTATATCTTCCCGAAACTGAATACAAAAATCTTTTGATCGAAGTAAGTACAGGAGATATTAATATACCTAAAGATTTTAAATTTGAAAATATTGATATTTCTGTAAGTACAGGCGATATTAAAAATTCGGCATCGGCTGATATTATTAAAATCAAAACTGATACGGGTGATGTAAAACTCGATAAATGCGATGCCAAAGAGATTTTTGTTAAAACCGATACAGGTGATGTAACGGGCAGTTTTTTAACCCCAAAAGTATTTATAACCAAAACCGATACCGGTGATATAGATGTTCCCAAAAGTATAAGTGGTGGAAGATGCGAAATCGAAACCGATACAGGCGATATTAAGTTTAATTAAAACCTATGAATTAACTCCCCTTTAATGTATATACTACAAAAAAGGGGAGTGTTTTTATGATAGAAAAAGATACAGTAAGACTTTTGCGTGAATGTGATGCAGGTATTAAAATGGGTGTTAAGTCCATAAGCGATGTTTTGGATAGAGTAGAAAACGAAGATATGTTTAAACTCTTAAATACTTGCAAGGATGAGCACGATAAACTTGATATGGAACTCGGGAGTCTTCTTAATAAATATCAAGATGAGGGTAAAGACCCGAATTTTATGGCTGAAACTATGGCTAAAATCAAGACTGAAGTTAAACTTCAAATGAATGAAACCGATAATACGATTGCCGACCTTATGACCGACGGATGTAATATGGGGGTAAAATCTCTTAATAAGTATTTAAATCAATATGCAGCAGCCGATGAAAAATCGAAGGATATCACCAAAAGACTTATTAATTTAGAGGCCCAGTTGGCAATAGACTTGAGAAAGTTCTTGTAAAAAAAGCACCACTTTTAAGGTGGTGCTTTTAAAATTATAACTTTTCAATTGTTTCCATAATGTAGTCACCGAACTCTTTACAGGTAGCACCATCGGTATCACCGGTAACAACTACACGTTTTTCGGTTTCGGTGCAAATATTCAAAGCCTCATTTAACTTGTCGGCTTTATCATTGAAGCCAATATGGCGAAGCAACATTTCGGTTGCCTTAAAAATACTTGTTGGGTTTGCGTATTCACCAATACCTGCCTCAATCATTCTTGGCGCTGAACCGTGGATAGGCTCAAACATAGCGTAAACATCGCCGATGTTAGCGCTTCCTGCTGTTCCAACACCACCCTGAATTTGGGCTGCTTCGTCGGTAATAATATCACCATATAAGTTAGGAAGTAAAACAACCTGGAACTGGGAACGGATTGCAGGATTAATAAGGTTAGCAGTCATAATGTCGATATACCACTCATCAATTTCTATTTCGGGGTATTCCTTTGCAACTTCGTGGCATATTTGCGAGAATTTGCCGTCAGTCTTTTTCATTATGTTTGCCTTGGTAACAATCGCAACCTTGTTTTTGCCGTTGTTTCTTGCATACTCAAAAGCCGCCTTTGCAATACGTTTTGTACCTGCATTGGTAGTAACCTTAAAATCAAAGGCCAAAGTGTCGGGAATTTCAACGCCACGTGAGCCTAAAACATATTCACCCTCGGTGTTTTCACGGAAGAAAATCCAGTCAATGTTTTCTTCGGGAACACAAACGGGTCGAACATTTGCGTAAAGGTCAAGTTCACGGCGCATAGCCACGTTTGCACTCTCAAGAGTACCGCCCTTTAAGGTTGTTGTGGGAGCCTTAAGAATTACGTTGCAAGATTTAATCTCGGCCAAAACATCATCGGGAATGGCTTTGTTTTGAGCAATTCGGTTTTCGATGGTAAGTCCTTCGATGGTTTTAAGTTCTACCTTACCGCTTGCGATTTCATCCTTTAAAATAAATTGTAAAAGACGGTCGCTTTCACGGGAAATTATGGGTCCGATGCCATCGCCACCACAAATACCGATAACAATTTTATCAAGTTTCTTGTAATCGGTGTAAGCAGTATCATTTTCCATTTTTTGTTGACGGGCAATTTGCTCGGTCAAAAGGGTTTTAAACTGCGCAACGGCAGAATCAATATAGTTTTCCATTATTATTCACCTTTCTTTGTGAAGGAGAGAAGACCACCGGCTTTGAGAATTGCTTTTTGGCGCTCGGTAAAGGAGCAAACAAGGGTAAAACTTTCGCCTGTGGTTTCATCTAACAAGGTGATTTCGCCCTTATCCATACCTTCAAAAACATTGGTAAGGGTTAAGTTGTCGCCTTGGTTTAGTTTGTCGTAATCTTCAGGATTTTTAAATGTCAAGGGCATAATACCTGCATTTATAAGGTTTGCAACGTGAATACGGGCAAAACTCTTGGTAATAACAGCGCGAACACCTAAGTACATAGGAACTAATGCTGCGTGTTCACGGGATGAACCTTGTCCATAGTTGCTTCCGCCAACAATAATGCTTCTGCCAAGTTCTTTTGCTCTTGCAGGGAAGGTGGTATCACAAACACCAAAGCAGAATTGTGAAAGGTGGGGAATATTTGAACGATAGGGAAGAATTTTAGCGCCTGCAGGCATAATGTGGTCGGTAGTAATGTTATCGCCAACCTTGAGGGCCAAATTAGCGCTCAAGCTATCCTCTTGAGGGATTTCGGTGGGGAAGGGTTTAATGTTGGGACCACGAAGAACTTCCAAACTTTCAGCCTCTTCAGGACTTGCAGGAGGAATAACTGCGCTGTCATCAATTTTGAAAGCTTCGGGCATTTTAATTTCGGGCATATCACCTAATAATTGTGGGTCGGTGATGTAGCCTGTAAGGGCAGCGGCAACGGCAGTTTCGGGAGAAACCAAGTAAACCTGACCGTCAGCAGTACCACTTCTTCCTTCAAAGTTGCGGTTAAATGTTCTGAGAGAAACACCTGCCGAGTTGGGTGAGAAGCCCATACCGATACAAGGACCACAAGCACATTCCAACAAACGGGCGCCACTTGCCAAAATATCGGTCAAAGCGCCACAGTCGGAAAGCATGGATAAAACCTGCTTTGAACCGGGGGAGATGGAAAGGCTGACACTGGGGTCGATAACCTTGCCTTTAAGCAAAGCTGCAACCTTTAACATATCAAGTAGGGAAGAGTTGGTGCAAGAACCAATACAAACCTGGTCAACCTTTGTTCCCTTTAAGGACTCAACAGTAACGATGTTGTCGGGGCTGTGAGGACAAGCAATAAGGGGTTTTAATTCGCTTAGGTTAATGTCGATTACCTTGTCGTAAACAGCATCGGGGTCGCTTGATAATTCAATATAATCCTCGCCTCTGCCTTCAGCCTCTAAGAAAGCCTTTG
>JAZOXF010000069.1:0-22251 GCA_045659605.1 Acutalibacteraceae bacterium | reverse complement strand
TATTATTTTTGGCAGGGGTAGAAGGACTCGAACCCTCACAAACGGTTTTGGAGACCGGTGTGCTACCATTGACACCATACCCCTATGTAATTAACTCGCTTGGTGGGGCATCACGGACTCGAACCGCGGACCAACCGGTTATGAGCCGGTTGCTCTAACCAACTGAGCTAATGCCCCAAACGAGCAAAATCTATTATAACACAAAACCCGAATTTGTCAATAGCCAAATTCGGGTTTTAAAATTTTATTCTTTAGCGTTTTTTGCAGCTTCAAGTTTTGTGGTACGGCGGTTTTTAACCTCATCGGAAATGGGTTTAATTTCGCCTGCTGCTGTAAGTGCCATACGGGTAAATACAGGTCCAAACAATTCGTAAATTAAAACCGCAAATAAAGTGATGTTTTTAACCAAATTGCCTTGTTCGCCAATTTGCATTGCAAGGGTACACATACCTAAAGCAACACCGGCTTGGGGAAGAAGTGTTATACCCAAATACTTGCAAATTGCAGAGGAACATTTGGTGGCTTTTGCGCTTATAAATGTGCCAAAATATTTTCCCAAAGAACGGAAAACAATATAGATAATACCAATTAAAACAATAGATACACTCGTGAAAACACCAAGTTCAAGTTCGGCACCACTAATAACAAAGAAAAGTGCGAAAATGGGAGATGTCCATTTGTCGGCTGCGCCCATAAGGTCGTGGGAAAGGGGACAAATGTTGCAGAAAATTGTGCCCAACATCATACAGGTCAAAAGGGAAGAGAACTGAATATGTATTCCGCCGATTTCAAACTTCATCATGGAAAGAGATGCGGTTAAAAGCACAACGCCGATAGTGAGGTTTAAACGGTTGGTGTTTGAGTTGAATAACTTCTCTAACTGGGTTAAAACCCAACCCATTACAGCGCCCAAAATCAAAGAACAAGCAATTTCAATTATGGGAGTTAAAATAATGGAAATTAAATCGAAGTTTCCGCTTACCATTGTTTTGGCAATACCGAAAGAAACGGCAAAAACGACCAAACCAACAGCATCATCAAGGGCAACAATAGGTAAAAGGAGTTTGGTTAAAGGACCTTTTGCCTTGTACTGGCGAACAACCATCAAGGTTGCAGCAGGAGCAGTTGCGGTAGCAATAGCGCCCAGAATTATGGCTTGGGGAACGGTGATTACATTGGGATAAAATTTGCTTAAACCAATTAAAGCAACATCCACAAACAAGGTTGCAACCATTGCTTGTAAAATACCGATTACAAAGGCCTGTTTACCGGTGTGTTTAAGGTCATCCAAACGGAATTCGTTACCGATGGAAAAGGCAATGAAACCGAGAGCAACCTGAGAAATAAGAGAAAGACTCTCAACCGATTCGGCAGTGGTGAAACCGAGACCGTGAAGACCTAAATTTCCAATGCAGTAAGGTCCGATTAAAACACCTGCAATAAGATAAGCCGTAACCGAAGGTAATTTAAATTTTTTGAAAAGTCGTGTCATTATAAGACCTGCTAATAAAGCAACCGACACAGACAGCAAGATAACCACGAAATTCGCTTCCTTTATTTTTAAATTTCAACTAACACATATTACGACTATGTGACCCATTTGTCAAGACAAAATATTGTAAAAAGTCGATATTGTGGTATAATATTAAAAATAATTGGAGGATATGTAATGTTAATTGATTTTCATACCCATTGTTTCCCTGAAAGAATAGCCAAAACAGCCTTGGAAAAACTTTCCTTTGTGTCGGGTGGAATGAAACCCAATACCGATGGAACGGTGAAAGGTTTAGAAAAAATAATGAAGGAACAGGGTGTAGATAAGGCAGTGGTTTTAAACATTGCCACCAACGCCACGCAGCAAAAAAATGTAAACGATTTTGCAGCATCTATAAATAAAGGTAATATCATAAGTTTTGGTTCGGTTTTCCCTTTTAGCGAGAATTGTTTGGAAGAACTTGAAAGAATTAAGTTTTTAGGGCTAAAGGGTGTTAAACTTCATCCCGATTACCAAAGGTTTAATGTGGATGATGAAAAAATGATACCTATATATAAAAAGATCTCACAACTGGGACTTATAACCGTTTTCCACGCAGGATTTGATTATGGTTTTCCACCACCCTACGGCGCCACACCCGAAAAAATGGAAAGGGCGCTTAAACATTTTGACTCACCCGTTGTTGCTGCTCACTGGGGAGGGCTTGACTGCGGCGAGGGAGTGCTTAAACACCTTTGTGGTAAGGATATTTATTTTGACACTTCTTTCGGTTGTGGGAATATGCCCAAATATTACGCCCAAAAGATTTTGGAAACCCACACTGCCGATAAAATCCTTTTTGGCACCGACTGCCCTTGGCACACTGCCGAAATGGAGTTAAGACTTCTAAATTCGTTAGAAATCAGCGACAACGAAAAGGAAAAAATCACCCACCAAAACGCCGAAAAATTACTTGGAATATAAAAAGGGAAGCACAATTTTGTGCTTCCCTTTTAAATTTGTTTAAAATTACTGCCTTTGATAGCAACCTGGGGTGCAGTAAAATGAGCGATGAAAAGTTAAGTGTGTTAAGTCGCTTGATTATAAAATTTCTAAATGTTCCAAAAGGATTTTAAGCCCTAAGACAACTAAAATTGCGCCGCCTAGGAATTCGGCTTTTGATTTGTACTTTGCGCCGAAAATGTTGCCGATTTTAACACCGATGCCTGAGAAAATGAAGGTTATAACACCGATAAAGGAAACGGCGGCAATAATGTTAATTTCGGGTAAAAGGGCGAAGGTGATACCTACGGCCAATGCATCAATACTTGTGGCGACTGCCATTATAAGCATTGTTTTGAAACAGAAGGAACAGTCAGCATCGTTTTCTTCTTTAGAAAAGGCTTCTTTAATCATATTAGCACCAATGGCGCCAAGTAAAATAAAGGCAATCCAGTGGTCGATTTTAGTAACATATTTTTCAAAAGATGTTCCCAAAACAAAACCGATAAAGGGCATTAATGCCTGAAATCCACCAAACCAAGCGCCGGTTATGGCCGAATGTTTAAGTGAAACCTTTTCGGTTGCAAGACCTTTACAAATCGCAACGGCAAAGGCATCCATTGAAAGACCGATTGCCAATATAAAGAGTTCTAAAAGACTCAAAATTAACACTCCTTGGAATATTATACTAATATTGTACCTTTATAAAGATTTTATGTCAATAGAAAATAAAATTTTGGGGAAGATATATTAAAGGTAAGGTGATGTTATGAAATCTAAATTTTATTTGGGTGCTAGTGGAATTTTAATTGGAACATTAAACAGTTTTTTCGGCGCAGGCGGGGGAATAATTGCCGTCCCCGTTTTAGAAAAATCAGGGCTTTCCAAAAAGGAGTCTCACGCCAACGCTGTTGCCGTTATTTTACCCATAAGTATTTTAAGCGCAGTGCTATATTTGGTTGGGGGAAAGGTGAGTTTAAGCGATGCCTCACCCTTTATTTTGACCGGTATTATCGGCTCGGTTTTGGGCACTGTGGCTTTAAAGAAAATATCTCCCTTATATCTTAAAAGAATATTCGGAATTTTTGTAATTTATGCAGGCTTGCGCCTGCTTTTAAAGTGAATATGGGAGCCCTTTTAGCAGGGCTTTTTTCAGGTATGGCAGGGTCAATGGGGTTAGGAGGTGGCGCCGTTTTAATAATTTATCTCACCCTTTTTACCGAAACCGACCGAATAACGGCAGGGGGAATTAACCTTATATTTTTTATCCCTATTTCCCTTATTGCAGTTTTGATTTACGCTTTTAAAAAGCAAATTAAATGGAAAACCGTCTTGCCTTTAGCTCTTTTTGGCCTTTTGGGAGCGATTTTGGGAAATTGGTTGACAGGTGTTTTGGGAGCTAAAATTTTGGGTAAAATTTTTGGTGGTTTTTTGGTGATTATGGGACTTCGGGAAACCTTTGGCAAAAGTGTTGCAAAAGGAGACACAAAATGATATAATAAAAAAAGAATATATGTTTGGGGGAATTTTTGTGTCAAAAGCACCTCTAAAAGAAAAACAACAGTTAGTGTATAACTTTTTGGTTCAAAAACGGGCTGAGGGTATTCCACCCACAGTGCGAGAAATATGTAATGCAACGGGTATCAGTTCCACTTCCACAGTTCACGCAATTTTAACCGTTTTGGAAGATTACGGATATATTTCGGTTGACCGCAAGAATTCCAGAGGTATCAGAATTTTGGGAGAAGCCCCGTCATCAATGGTGCCTTTGGTTGGTAAAATTACTGCAGGAAAACCCATTTTGGCCGTGGAAGAAATTGAGGATTATATTCCTTATCCTTCCAAAAATGCCGACGGTTTGTTTGCTTTAAAGGTGGTTGGCCTTAGTATGCGTGATGCAGGTATTTTGGATGGGGATATTATCGTGGCTGACAAAACAAAACCCTGCAAAAGCGGTGATATTGTTGTGGGTATGGATGGTGACGAAGCCACTGTTAAGCGACTTCTAATTAAAGACGGCAAGATTATTTATTTGCCCGAAAACCCCGATTTTTCACCTATTTACCCCGATGATCCAATGATTTTGGGTAAGGTTATCGGAAGTTACAGGAGTTATAATTAAGTTATGAAAAAGGTTGAACTTTTTACCGATGGCGCTTGTTCGGGAAACCCCGGTGCCGGCGGTTGGGGCGCGATTTTAAGGTTTGGCACTGCTGAAAAGGAACTTTCAGGTGGCGAAGCGCAAACCACCAACAACCGAATGGAACTAACGGCGGTTATAATGGGCCTTTCAGCCTTGAAAGAACCTTGCGAAGTGGTGCTCACCACCGACTCAAAATATGTTGCCGATGGCGTTACCAAAGGTTGGGCCCAGTCTTGGCGCAACAACGGTTGGCGCAAGGCCGACAAGAAACCTGCTTTAAACCCCGATTTGTGGGAAAAACTTTTGGATCTTTTGGAAGTCCACAATGTCCAAATTCAGTGGGTAAAAGGTCATGCAGGGCATCCCGAAAACGAGCGTTGCGACCGACTTGCAGTAGATTTTTACACAAAGTTAAAGGAAAATATGTAAATGAATAGAAAGCAAAGAATAAATTACATAGTAACCGGCGCCGTTATTGCCACCCTTTATGCTGCATTGACATTTATAAACTATGAGTTATCGTATCAGTCTGCACAGCTACGGCTTTCTGAAGTTTTAACCGTTTTGCCACTTTTTACCCCCGCCGCAGTGCCAGGGTTGACAGTTGGATGTCTTATTTCTAACTTTGGTTCGTTTCATATAGTTGATGTGTTTTGTGGCACTTTGGCAACTTTTATAGCAGCAGTTTTAACAAGATATTTGAGAAATGTTAAAGTAAAAGGTTTTCCTATTTTTGCTTTTTTACCACCTATTATTGTTAATACGGTAGTAATTGGTTTAGAACTTGCTGTACTTCAATTTGATTCTTCAACCTTTTGGTGGGGATTTTTAATTTCCGCGCTCGGCGTAGGACTTGGTCAAACCATCGTTTGCCTTTGCTTTGGCATACCGGTTTATTATGTAATTAAAAAGTCTAAAATTTTTAAGTAATTGAGGAATTTAATTGGTTGATTATTTAAGAAAAAGACCGATGCTTATTTCCGCAGTTGGCTGTGTAATATCGGCTGTCTGCGGATTTTATTCTTTTTGGGCTTCGGGTTTAGCTTTTGCATTATCTTTAATATTTTTTGGGTTTGCCTTTTTTAAAAAGCAGTTTTCCTTTGTCTTTGTTTGGTTGTTGGTTGCAGTTATGTGTCTTTGCTGTTTTGCCGAAGGGAAGAAGGCCGAAAAAATCGGTAACTTGTCGGATAGCCAGGCCAATGCCTATTTAAGTTTTGATACCACCACTTATAAAAGCGAAAATATTTACAACAGCACTTTTGAGGTTGTCTTAGATGGCAAACTTGAAAAAGGTACTAAAGTTTCTTTGTGGCACTCACCTTTAAATTTTTCGGGTGGAGAAATTATTAATGCTACAATTTCTTTAAGAAAAATAGACGATGATTACAAACTTCAAAATTTCAGCGATGAAATTTACATTTCGGGTGATATTGAAAATTTTAAAAGGATAGAAGTTAAAGACAGTATACTCGAAAATGTTTATAAAATAAGAAATTATATTGCCAAAACTTTATATAAAAATATGTCAAAAGACTCGGCTGCAACCATGTGCGCTTTGGTTTTTGGTGACAGGTCTTACCTGACCGACACCTTTTACGGCAATGTTAAAGCGGCAGGTGTGGCCCATGTAATGGTAGTTTCGGGTTTGCACCTGTCTATAATAGTGTTGCTTATTTTAAAATTGACCGAAAAGTTTGTTTATAACCCTTATCTTCGAGGATTTATAATGTTTTGTACCGTTGTTATAATGTGTACGGTTTGTGGCTTTACAAATTCCATTTTAAGGGCTGGTATTACGTATATTATAATGGCTGTAGCCTTAGTTTTAAAAAGACCATATTCGGGAGAAAATGCTTTAGGATGTGCTGTTACATTTATTTTGCTTTCTTCTCCCTTTACGGTTTTTAGCGTGGCTTTTCAGTTGTCGGTGCTTTCAACCTTGGGAATTTTGGCAGTGGCAGTACCTATATCTAATGAATTTAAAATTGAAAAGAAGGTTCCGAAGTATGTTGTTACAAATACATTAATTTCTATTTCAGCATTACTTTTGACCTTGCCTGTTACAGTGTATACTTACGGTTATATATCCAATATGTCGGTTGTAACCAACCTTTTAATTTCTTTCCCTGTGACAGTTATTTTATCGGCAACCGTTGCAGCAGTTGTGATAAGCCCCGTGTTACCCTTAATTTCGGCGGTAGCGCTTGGGGTTATAGATTATGGAGTCAAATATATAAATTTTGTTATAAATTATTTAGGCAGTCGTTCTTTTGCCACAACAAGATTGCCTCGGTGGGTGGCATTTGCGGCAGTTTTGGTTATTTTAGTGGTTTTCCACGTATTGATTACTTGTAAAAAAAGACGGGATATGTTAAAATTAAAAGAAATGAACCAAAAGATAGTAAAGGAAGGGGGAAACAGGAAAAAATGGCAATCGTTCTTGAAGAAGCGTTAAAGGAAAGTTTAAAAACGGGGAAATTGCTTCCTGTTTATATTTTGGTGGGTGAAGATGCCTACTTAAAGACCCTTTACCTTAATAAAATAAGTAAAAGTATTGCTGATAAGGATGATATTTTTAATTACAGCAAGTTTTCCGGTCAATGTAATTTGCAGGATGTTTATGACAGCGTTATGCAAATGCCCCTGATGAGCGACCGAAAATGCGTTATTTTAAATGACTACGATTTTAAACACTGCTCCGATTCTGACTTTGAAAAACTTGTAACCTTGATTTCCGAAACCCCCGAAGAGACTACCTTTATTTTGTATTTCGACGGAATTGAAATTGATTTAAAAAAGGGCGCAAGATTTAGTAAACTTGTTTCGGCTTGTCAAAAAAACGGTGGCTTGGCAGTTGAACTTAAACATCGCAGTCGTAGTGAATTGGTTAAAATGCTGTGTCAAGGCGCCTTAAAAAGAGGCAGTAAAATGGACTTTGCCGTGGGCAACTATATGGTTGAAACCTGTGGTGATGACATTAACCTTTTAAGCGGTGAACTTGAAAAGTTGTGCACCTTTGTGGGCGAAGATGTTGTTACCAAGGCTCACATCGACGAGGTTTGCACCCCAACGGTTGAGGCCAACATTTTTAAACTTGCCGACTGTATTTTCGCCTGCGATTCCACCAAAGCTTTAAAAATGCTTGATGAACTTTTATTTATGAAAACCAAGGCAATGACGGTGCATTATAATATAAGCGCCGCTTTTGTGGATGTTTATCGTGCCCTTTGCGCAAAACAAGGTGGCCATGTTAGCAAGGATGTTGTGGACAAGTTTGGTTATAAAAGCCGTGCCTTTGCTGTGGAAAAGGCTTTCCAAAAACTTGGCAAAATGGATTTCAAGAAAACTAAACTTTGCTTAGATGTTTTGGTAGAGGCTGATAAGGGGCTTAAATCCTTTGCCGCTAATGAGCGACTTTTACTTGAAGAAATGATTGTAAAACTTATATACATTATTTCAAAAGGTGAGCCTATTGATTAAAATAAAAAGCCCTGTAATTGTTGAGGGCAAATATGATAAAAAGACCTTAGAAAATGTAATAGATGCCCTTATTATCCCCACAAACGGATTCGGTATTTTTAAGGATAAGGACAAATGCCAAATGATAAGGACTTTGGCTGAGAAATTTGGAGTTGTGGTTATTTGTGACAGTGATTCGGCAGGTAATTTAATCAGAGCCCACATTAAAAATATCGTGGGAGACAGCAAGATTACCAATGTGTATATTCCGCAAATCAAGGGCAAAGAAAAAAGGAAATCCAAGGGTGGAAAAGAAGGCCTTTTAGGGCTTGAAGGTATGACACCTGAGATTATAATGGCGGCGCTGGAAAAAAGCGGCGTTGTGGGTATTAGCGAAAACAAGGAAAGCCCAAAGGTTACCAAAACCGATATGTTTTTGCGCGGACTTTCGGGTGGAAGCGACAGTAAGGAAAGACGCAAGATTTTGCTTAAAAGACTTTCCTTGCCTGATAATTTAAGCCCAAATGCAATGCTTGATATTATTAATACCATAATGACTTATGACGAGTTTTGCGAGGTGACAAAGGATTGGCTAAACACTCAAACCAAAAACTAAAAACCCTTTATGTTTTGGAAATTTTAAAAAAGCATAGTGATGAGGAACATCCTTTGAACGCTTCGGATATTGTTTCCCTTTTGGAAAAAGAGGGGGTTAGTTCCGAGCGTAAATCTATTTATGATGATATTGCATCCCTTGAATTTTACGGTTGCGATATAATTAAAACCACCACTCCAAAGGTAGGTTGGTTTATAGGGGAAAGGGAGTTTGAAATTCCTGAGATTTATCTTCTTTGCGATGCGGTAAGGTCGGCAAAGTTTATAAGCGCGAAAAAGACTCGTGAACTTTTAGCAAAACTTCATTCCCTTTTAAGCGTTCACCAAACCAAGCGCCGTGAGGACCGAATTTTCTTTTCGGCTTCGGAAAAGAGCGGTAATGAAGGAATTTATTATAATATCGATAATATCAATTTTGCTATTGAAACCGCAAAGCAAATAAAAATTAAATATCAACAGCGCAAGTTTGATAAAAGCGGTAATGTTAAGGGCGAAGTTAAGGAAATGACCTTGAGCCCCTATGCCCTTTGTTGGCAGGATGACCATTATTATTTAATTGGCAACTACCAAAAATATGACAACTTAATTCATTTAAGACTGGATAGAATACGCTCGGTTGAGATTTTGGAATTGGATGCCAGACATTTTTCCGAGGTTAGTGAATATAAAGACCGTTTCGATGTTGCTGACTATGCAGGTAGACTTTTTGGTATGCACACAGGTAAAATCGAGGCTGTTGAACTTTGGTGTGACAATAAAATCACCGAGCCTATTCTCGACCGATTTGGTGAGGATATTTTTATTACCGAGACGGGTGAAAACGGTTTTAAATTTAAAACCAATTTAATAATAAGTGATGCCTTAGTTACTTGGATTATTAACTATGGCGAAAATGTTAGGGCTATAAAACCCCAAAGTTTAGTCGAAATGGTGAAACAACGAGCACAGGAAGTATTGGAGAATTATAAATGAGAATGAGAAAGAAAAAATATCTTGATAAGCGCTTGGAGGCGGTTTCGGATATTTTATATATCAGCAATTTTGAAGATAGAAATTTTAATACTGCGATAACTAAAAAGGAATATTTAGACCTTGAAACTTGGTTTGGAAATGACAAACCTCTTTATTTGGAAATTGGTTGCGGTAAGGGTAAATTTGCTTGTGAATATGCAAAAAGCCACCCCGAAATTAATCTTCTTGCAGTGGAAAAAAGCGGAAATGTTATAACTGCAGGTTGCGAGGTTGCCAAGGCCGAGGGTATTGAAAACCTTAGATTTATTAAATGTGGCGCTGAGTATTTGGAAAAATATTTAAAGGAAAACAGTGTGGAAAGAATTTTTCTTAATTTCTCCTGTCCTTTCCCAAAGGCTGCCTATGCTACCCATCGTTTAACCCACAGCCGTTTTTTGGAGATTTATAAAAGATTATTGGTAAAGGGTGGAGAGATTCACCAAAAGACCGATAATATGCATTTCTTTGAGTTTTCCTTGGAGCATTTCAGCCAAAGCGGTTTTGCTTTGAAAAATGTTTCTTTAAACCTTCATGCCAGTGATTTTGAAGGCAATATTATGACCGAATATGAGGAAAAATTTGTTTCTAAGGGTTTCCCCATTTACAGGTTGGAGGCTTACATTAATGATTGATTTTAAAATAGAAGAAATTGCCCCTCTTTGCAGTGGTTTTGGGATTGAATTAACCGATGAAATCAAGAACAACCTTAATGCGTATGGTAACCTGCTTTTAGAGTGGAATGAAAAGATGAATTTAACTGCTATTAAGGAACCTAAAGAGGTGCTTTACAAGCATTTTTATGACTGCATTTTGTTTTTTAAAAATGTGGATGTTCCTTTAAATGCTTCGGTGGTGGATGTGGGCACTGGGGCAGGTTTTCCCGGTATGGTGCTTAAAATCGTTCGCCCTGACTTGAAGGTGACATTGCTTGACAGCCTTAATAAGCGACTTGTCTTTTTGAAAGAGGTTATAAATTCGCTAGGATTAAAGGATATTAAAACCGTTCACTCCCGAGCCGAAGACGGTGGAAAAAATCCTCTTTACCGTGAAAAATTCCAAATTGCGACTGCTCGCGCTGTGGCTTCAATGCCTGTGCTTTTGGAATATTGTTTACCCTTTGTTCAAAAGGGTGGTCGGTTTGTGGCAATGAAAGGCCCCGGTGCTTTGGAAGAATTAAAGTCTTGCGACAACTGTCTTAAAATTTTGGGCGGTGGCAAACCTCAAATTTTTACCGAAACATTAACGGGTGATGAGGAAAGAGTCTTTGTAATCTCCCAAAAAATATCGCAAACCCCGCCAAAATACCCCCGAAAACCCTCTGATATTTCAAAACAGCCCTTGTAAAAGGGCTGTTTTTATTTTAATTTGCCGAATTTCCACGACCGAAATTTCTTTACATTTTTATTACTGTGGCGGATAATATTCTTTGAAGGGCAGGGATTAAATGCACACAATCGGCGAAAAGCGAATCAGGATGTTAAACCCAAGAGATATTAAAAAACCGTCCGACTCTATTAGGACCGATTTAAAGGAAAATGAATTGCAACTTTTAAGGGACAGTATTTCCGCCAGTGGGGTACTGCAACCCATTTTGGTAAGAAGAATATCTAAAGGTAAATACGAACTTATATCAGGCAGTCGCCGTTTAGCGGCGGCTTTGATGGCGGGACTGAGGAGGGTGCCTTGCGTTGTACATAATGCGGACGATAACACCGCCCTTTTGTACTCGTTAGCCGAAAATTTGCAAAGCAGGGGATTATCTTTTTTTGATGAAGCAAAGGCGGTTAACCGATTAATTTCGGGCAAAGGGATGGGTCTGTCGGCCGTTTCGGCTAAATTGGGAGTCTCTCAAACCACCTTGTTTTACAAACTTCAGTTGCTTAGACTGGATGAAAAACTAAAAAAACTAATAACCGATGCTAATTTAACCGAAGACCACGCAAAACTTCTTTTAAGGCTTCCTAAAGAGGGAAGGGCCCAAGTTCTTGATACGATTATTGAAGAAGGTTTAAGTGTTAAGCAAACCGAAAATTATATATTTAAAATCTTAAATCCACCAAGTGAGATAAAAGTTCAAAACGAAAAGTTGGTTAGAAAATCTGCCATTGGTGACCCTAGGCTTTTTGCCAACAGTTTAAATAAATTGGTGGACACTCTTAAAAATGGCGGTGTTAAGGTGAATTATAAAAGAAGTGAAACCGAAAAATATATGGAGTATAAAATACGAATAAAAAAAGAAACTACCGACAAAGAAGAGCCGCTGCAGCTTAAACTTTGTCAGTAGTGTTTGGTTTGAAAAAATATTTTTCTAAAATAACGGCGGGTCGGTAGGAAAGTTTGGCGCGCCTTAAACCTTCAAGACCCATATCGTCCTCTCGGTTAATATATTTATAGTCTGAAAGATGTTTTGCAAAGCAATTGTTAATCACAGTGTAGGCTGTTGCAAAATCAGGTAAAGCCTTTTCGGCAAAAACATCAAAAACCTTGTCATTAATGGGTGTGCCTAAAGTGAAAGCTACTACTTTATCCTCAACAAAAATTGCGCCACCCGTAATTGAAAGCGCATCGTAGTTTTTGAAAATCAGCTCCAAACCTTCTTTTTCGTGAAGGGCGTAGTTATCTAATCTCTCGGAATTTTGGGAATACCAAGTGTTTGAACACTCAATAACTTTATCAATATTATCAGATGTAATTTCCTCGTAATGCCAATCATATTTTTTGGAAAAAGCGGAGATATGATTTCGCTTCGAATGATATTTTTTACCTTCTAAGTTCGCTAAGTCTTTTTGATGGTAGATGTAATCAAAACTGTCACGGGAGGGAATAATATCATACTTTTTGCTAAACCATTTTGGCAGGCAACTAAAGGATTCGTTAATGGGGCTCCAAAATGTAGGTGGAGTTTGGTGTAAAGAAAGGATTTCTTTAAGACCTTCTTCCAAATTGCCGCCAATAGGCAAACGGTAACTAAGGGAGTCGCCTTCACCATAGCGGATAAAAAGGTTTCCGTTTTTAATGGCGATTTTGGTGTTATAACCTTTTTGCCAAATGTAAAGATTAACAAAGGTGTTTTCGCAAGAAACTTCTTTTGAGGAATTTAAAATTTTTTCTAAAAGAGGCTTGTCTTCCAGGGTGATTTCTCTGAATTCGAGCATAAAATTCTCCCAAAAAGCAGGGTTTTTAGGCCCTGCTTTTTTTAAATCTTTATGGTGTGGTTGCCGGTGTGCTTGTTGTTTCGGCAGGGGTTTCTTCTAAAGGTGTATCCGCCGGATTTCCCATTGCTTCGCCTTGGTGGGCGGTACAAAGTTCGGGGATATTACTCTTTCTATACCATCCTACTGCCTTTTCGGGACAACCGCTGGTTGCTAGGTTGCCTGTTTCTTTGCAGTAATATTTCTCAACAGCGTAAGAACTGTTTTTGAATTCTTTTTCTTTAAGACCTGCGTGGGCTTTGGACATAACGTTGCCCCAAAGTTTTAAGGAAATACCGCTGTATGCAGTTGGAATAGGTTGCATGGTTTCAAAACCACTCCAACAAGAAGCAACATAGTAAGGTGTGCCGCCAACAAACCAAAGGTCATTTTGGTCGTTGGAAGTACCTGTTTTAGCGTAAATCTTCATATTAGGAACATAACCTGCAGCACCCTTACCGGTACCGTTTTCACCATATACAACCGTTCTCAAAAGATGGTTCATAACAGTAGCAGTGTCTTCACTGATTGCCATTTTAGGTGTTGGTGTACGTTCCAAAATAACCTTGCCTTCTTGGTTGGTAACCTTGGAGTAGAAGGTAGGCTCGTAATACAAACCGCCGTTTCCAAAAACAGCAAAGGCTGCGGCAGATTCCAAGGTTGTAAGGCCACCGTTGGTACCGCCCATTCCCAAGGGGGAAAGGTTAACATCTTCGGCATTAAGGGTGGTTATTCCTAATTTTTGGGTTAGGAAATCGTAAGATTTTTGAGGTCCGAGTTTATTAACAAGATAAACCGGAACAGCATTTATGGAACGCTCTAACGCATATTGGGTGGTAACGTTGCCCCAATAGGTTCCGTACCAGTTAACAGGAGTCCAACCGTTATAGGTGGTTTTGGTATCGTTTAAAATGCTTGAGAAGTGAATTAAATCATTTTCAATAGCGGGAGCATAAGCGGCGATGGGTTTCATTGTGGAACCGGGTTGGCGAACAGCCGAAGTGGCGTTGTTATAACCGCGGTTTTTGTCTTTAACACCTAGATCGCCCACAATGGCTTTTACTCTTCCTTGATAATCGAGAACGGTAATACCTGCCTTTAGAAGGTCACCGTTTTTGTTTTCGATTTTATAGGCTTCATCGGTGAAAACCTTTTCGGCAGCAGTCTGCATATCCACATCAACAGTAGCGTAAATGTTGTAACCGCCGTTGTAGAACATTTTATCAGCATGAGCTTTATCGTAACCGTATTTTTCGGATAGGTCGGCCGAAACTTGTTCAATTAGCGCGTCAACAAAGTAGGAGTTAACCTCGTTTTGGTTTAGCACTTCCGCATCAGCAGTAACTTCAAGTTCGGTGTTTTTGGCCTCTTCATATTCTTCTTTTGTGATGAGACCTTGGTCCATCATTTCGTAAAGAACAGTGTTGCGGCGCTTCTTGTTGTTTTCGGGGTTTTTATCGGGCGAATAGTAACTGGGCGCCTTGGTGATAGATGCCAAACTTGCGCACTCGGCAATGGTAAGGTCCTTAACACTCTTGCCGAAATAGTAGTTGGCGGCAACTTCAACACCATAAGTTCCGTTGCCCATAGGAATAGTGTTTAAATAGCACTCCAAAATGGTGGCTTTTGAGAAATTATCCTCTAAATATCTGGCTCTCATAATTTCCCTAACCTTACGGCTTGCCTTTTGAGAACGGTCATCGGTTAGGTTCTTAACCAACTGCTGGGTTATGGTTGAACCACCGAAACGGGAAGAGGAAATAGGGATAAACTCGTTAATGAATGCGCCGAAGGTTCTCTTCCAGTCAACACCGTTGTGGTCAAAGAAGCCTTTATCTTCAATGGCAACAAATGCCATTGCAAGATTGTGGGGTATGCCTTCGTAACCCTCTTCTTCTTTTTCGGCAACTTCCTTGTCATAATCAACCCAAATTCGGTTGAACTCACCATGAATTCGGCGGTATTCTTTATATCCGCCTTTTCCGTTATCAACATAAATGGTGGTGGTGAAGTTGAGTTCAAGGTTGTTAAGGTCTTCGTCCATGGTGGGGTCAATTATGGTAAATGCATAGAACATAAATGTACCAACCACAAGTGAAACGGTGATAAGACCTACTAAAAATATGGTAAGCAACGTCTTAATTGTGCGTTGTTTACGGGTAAGTTTTTTCTTTTCTTGTTTGGCTTCGGGGGTTTCATCTTCTAATTCTTGGCTTTGCCGTGAAGAAAAACTGTTCAGGTCAAAACTGGTTTCTCCGCTGTCAATCTTGTTAGAAGAATTATCAAAACTATACAAATCCTTGCCATCAAAATTATCCATAAATACACCTCCAATGTGTACATACAGCGTAATTATACCATATTTTTCCCTTAAAATCAACTTTCTTACATTTTTGATACAATTTGAAACATTTTCGCAAATAAAAAAAGGCTCCCGTTTTTTCGGGAGCGGCGGTTTATTTTAAAATCGGTTGCATTTGTATTCCTTCTAAAGCGAACTTTAAAGCCTCGGGAATAAGGGAAAAATCGCAAACTAAAGAGTTGTTTTTAGAGTACGGGTCATCCTGGGTATAGGGTACAAAATAGATATTTTTTGTGTTGTGCAGTAGTCCGAAATTTTTAGAACTTGCGCCTAAAGCATCGTTGGTTGCAGGCGCTAACAAAACGGGTTTGTTATTTCTAAGGTGGGCCTTAACCGCCATTGTAACGGGGGTGTCGGTAATACCCAACGCAATTTTGGCTAAGGTGTTGCCAGTGCAGGGGGAAACGATTATAATATCGAGCAAATTCTTAGGACCGATAGGTTCGGCGCCTTCGATTGTGTGGATAATTTTTTGACCGCAAATTTCTTCCACCTGTTTTTTAAAATCTTCCGCTTTGAAAAATCTTGTGTCGGTGGAGTATACAATCTGGGACATAATTGGGGTTATATTTTCGTATTCTTCTTTTAAATTTTTTAAGGCTTTCAAGGACTGAGCCAATGTGCAAAAAGAACCGCAAAAGGCATAGCCGATTTTTATGTTTTGCATTTTAATCACTCCTAATTAAAGGTGGAAATTAATTCTATTATTGTTTGGGCGAGAATTTCGCCGGCAGTTTTTGGCGCTACTTTAAGGGGTAGTGAAGGAGCTTTAATTGCGGTTATTCCTCGGCTTAGCGCAAAATCAAGATTAAACCCGCCCTTGCTTGAAAGGTCAATTATACATTTGCAAGGGGTGGTTTCTAATGCTTTTTGTCCAAGGACAGGGAAATCCACCGTGTTAAAAATAATATCGTAATCAAGGGGAGAAGCGTTTAAATTTTCGGTATTAATATTTTCCATATCAAGGGCGGAAATCAAAGCAAAGTCGGAATTTTTTCTTGCCGAAACGGTAACCTTTGCCCCCAACCCTTTAAGGCGGTTGGCCAGTATTTTTCCAACTCGGCCGTAACCTATAACCAAAACCTTTGAATTCCACAAGGTGAAGGGAGTGTTTTCAATGGCAAGTTTAATTGCCCCTTCGGCTGTGGGAATGGCATTTAGCAGAGCGTAACTGTCAAGGCGGTTATAATCAATGGACTTACCTCTTTTAAATTCATAGTTACAGCAAAGAATGACGGTATTCTCCGAAATGGAAGTTTCAATATCTTCCAAGGGGATAACCCTGCCGGTTAACGGGGTAAATACATTTATTCCGTCTCTTGTGGTGGGAACGGGTAAAACTAAGATGTTTGAAGATAAATAATCCCCGTTATCCTTTTCGAAAAGACCTAAGGTATCCACCGAAAAACCGCTGTTTTCCAAACGGTTTTTTAGGGTTATTAAACGGCTGTCTCCGCCAATTATTGTGACTTTCATATTTAACCTACTTAAAATAAAATCAGCACCATAGCTGTTAATACAGTTTATGGCGCTGATACTTATTTTGTTAACGTTAAAAGGGTTTCTTTTTTGTTTTTTAAGGGGTCTTTTACTACTATTTGTCTAAGGGTTTCAAGTCGGTTGCCGATTTCTTTGTTTTTAAAGCCTTGAAGCATTAAATCTTCACCCGAAACTTCAAGGTGTGAGATTAAATAAGGCTCTTTGTTTTCTAAAATTTCATCCAGCAAACGGGTGTCCTTATCGGTATATTCAAAAAAAGATTTCACACTTGCCTCATCGGTTAAGAAAAGGGCATTTTTAATTTCTTCTTTTGTATATAAATTCAAGGTATCAAGAGTTAAAAGTTTGGAAATGAAATCGATTTGGCGGTTTGACGCCTTTAATTCTTTTAAAACCGAAACAGAGGACTCGGTTGATTTTAAAAATGCAAAAAGTCGCAAGTCTGGGTTTTGGGTTTTGGTGTAAAAATCGGGGGATTTTTTAATGCCTAAAAATGCAAGTGCGCCCGAATTTATAAGGGGTAAAACAGCCTTTGGATTTTTGCCGTTTAGTGCCTTTTGAAGTTCGGAAAAAATCCTTTCTCGGCTTATGTTTTCAAGGCTTTTTCCAAGTTTCAAAGCATCGCGGAAGGTTTTTTCCTCAATTTCAAAATCCAGTTGTGAGGAAAAACGGAAAAGGCGCAAAATCCTAAGCGCATCTTCTTTAAATCTTTTTTCCGGGTCGCCCACTGCCTTTAAAATCTTGTTTTCAAGGTCTTTTACACCACCAAAAAGGTCAACCAAACCTACTTCCTCATTAAATGCTAAGGCATTCACCGTAAAATCACGGCGGGAAAGGTCTTCTTCTAAATTGGTTACAAATTCAACATTTTCAGGGTGGCGACTGTCGGTATAATTACCTTCGGTGCGAAAGGTGGTAACCTCCACAGGTGTCTTGTCGACCATTACGGTAACTGTGCCGTGGGCAATACCTGTTGGAATTGTTTTGTCAAAAAGGTTTATAACTTCTTGTGGTTTGGCCGATGTGGTAATGTCAAAATCCGAAGGGGTCAAACCTAAAAGGGCATCGCGAACACAACCGCCCACAATATATGCTTCATACCCGTTTTGGGTCAAGCGGTTTAGAACGAAAGATATATTTTCGGGTATTTTAAGCATTTTTCTCATTCCTTTCAAAAAAGGGTTTATTTTTTTATAAAAAGATTATATAATATAAACAGTACCATATTTTGGAGGCAGTTATGAAAACTTTAAGGGCTGAAGACAGATTAATTGAAAATGTAAAACGAGTGCATTTAATCGGCATTGGTGGTAGCGGAATGTGCCCATTGGCTGAAATTTTGCACAGTAAAGGCTATGTTCTCACAGGCTCCGACAATAACGAAAGCGACCCACTAAAGCGCATTAAGGCTTTGGGTATTAAGGTTTATATGGGCCATAGCGCCGAAAATGTTAAGGATGCCCAGTTGGTTATTTATTCTGCTGCTATTAGTCAGGATAACCCCGAAATAGTTGAGGCAAAACGCCTTGGTATTCCTCTGATGGAGCGCTCACATATGTTAGGCGCCCTGACACGCTATTACGATAATGTTATCGGTGTTTGCGGAACCCACGGTAAAACCACCGTTTCCTCTATGATAACACATATTTTAATTTTAAACAAGCAAAATCCTACCGCTGTTATCGGTGGCAAGTTGCCTCTTATTAATTCCAACGGCATTGCGGGGGACAGCGACACTTTTGTTTGCGAGTCTTGTGAATTTGTTGATACTTTTTTACAACTCTCACCCGACAAAACTGTGCTTTTAAATATTGATAACGACCATCTTGATTATTTTAAGACAATGGATAATCTGGTGAATTCCTTCTCCAAGTTTGTTACAATGTCAAACCTTTGCTTTGTAAACGGTGATGATGAACTGTGCCTTAAAGCGGTGGAAAATTGCGACCAATATATGACCTTTGGTTTGAAGTCTACCAATGATTTTTATGCTGAAAATATTGAAAGTGGAAAATTCGGTTTCTGCTTTGATGTTATGTATAAGGGAGAAAAGTTAACAAGACTTAATATGCACATCCCCGGCAAACACAATGTTTATAACGGACTTGCAGGTTTTGTGGCTTGTTACAGCGAAGGTATTGCTCCTGATGATATTGCTGCCTCTTTGGAAAGTTTCACGGGCGCGGGTAGACGCTTTGAGTTCTTAGGCGAATATAACGGCTTTACTTTGGCTGATGACTATGCCCATCATCCCACCGAGATTAAAGCAACCTTAAGCGCTGCAAAAGAACTTAGTTATAATAATGTTATTGCGGTTTTCCAACCCTTTACCTTCTCAAGAACTGCGCTTTTAAAGGACGAATTTATTGAGGCGCTCTCTATTGCCGATAAGGTTATTTTGACCCCTATTATGGGTTCGAGAGAGGTTAATACCTATAACATTTATTCCGAGGACATTGCTAAGGAATTAAAGGATGCAGTTGTGGTTGACGGTTTTGAAAATATTGCCGACGAAATCATTAAAACTGCCAAAGAAAATGATATTGTAATTACAATGGGTGGCGGCGATATTTACAAAGCAGCCCATATTGTGCAGGAGAAGTTGGGATGACCGAAAAGTTATACGATAAGGACTCCTACCTAAAGGAATTTACTGCTTCGGTTTTAGAGTGTGAGAAAAGTGATGAGGCTTGGGTTGTGGTTTTGGATAAAACTGCATTTTTCCCCGAAGCGGGTGGTCAAAAGTCCGACCGTGGCAGGTTGGATGAATCACAGGTTTTAGATGTTCAAATTGAAAACGAAATAATCTATCATTATACGGACAAGCCTTTGGATGTGGGCAAAGAGGTTAAGGGCGAAATTGATTTTGAACGCCGTTTTGACTTTATGCAACAACACTCGGCCGAACATATTGTTTCGGGTGTGGCTCACTCGCTTTACGGTTGTGAAAATGTAGGTTTTCATTTAAGTGAAGAAATTGTAACCTTGGATTTTGACAAACCTTTAAGGGAAAATGACGTTTTAAAAATCGAGGAAATCGCAAACCAGAAGGTGTTTAAAAATGTGAGTTTTAAATGCTATTACCCTGACTTAAAGGAACTTGAAATCTTAAATTATCGCAGTAAAAAAGAACTTGAGGGCGATATTAGAATTGTCGAAATCGAAGATACCGATATGTGCGCTTGTTGCGCGCCCCATGTTAAAACTGCGGGGCAAATCGGTCTTATAAAACTCTTGTCCACCGAAAAATTAAGAGGTGGTATCAGAATTGAACTGAAAGCGGGTAATAGGGCGTTAGAGGACTATAACGAAAAGTACCGTAATATTAAAAGAATTTCTTCTTTACTCGCAACCGCTCAAAACGAGACCGCTTTAGGTGTTGAGCGTTTGCTTGAAACCTTGAACGAACAAAAGGCTCAAATCACTGCTTTGAGATATGAAATAATCAAATTAAAATCTTCTGAGTTTGTGGCTGTTAGTGACAAAACAGCGGTTTTCGAAAATGATTTTTCTATCAAGGATTTGCAAATGTTTGCTGATTCCTTACATAAGCTTTATGGCGGAATAAGAGGAGTTTTTGCAAAGACCGAGAGCGGCTTTGATTTTTGTATTTGCGGAGAAAATTTAGAATCTTTCTTCTCGAGTTTTAAATCCACCTTTACTGTTAAAGGCGGCGGCCGAAACGGTATGGTGCAAGGCAAGGTTTTAGCAACAAAAGAACAAATTGAAGACTTTTTTAAAAACAATTAAAGCGAGCGCATTTGCGGTTGCTTTTTTTGTGGGCTTATGTTAAAATACTTCTCGGTGATAAAATGAATTGGACAGAAATTACAGTGAGCGTACCAGGGGAATATACCGAAAGCGCATCGGCAATTGCCAATATGACCGTGCCTTACGGTATTTATATTGAGGATTACTCCGATTTGGAGACCTCTGCTTGGGAAATCGCTCATATTGATTTAATTGATGAAGACCTTATAAATAAGGATAGAAAAAATTCCATTATCCATATTTATATTGCCGAGACCGATAATGCAGTTGAGGCCTTGGAGTTTTTAAAGGAACGCTTTACTGCCGAGAAAATTCCTTTCGAAGCAGGTAGTGTTGGCGTGGATGATGCTGATTGGAACGAAAACTGGAAAAAATATTTCCACCCAATTGAAATTGGTGAAAAACTTGCCGTTGTTCCAAGTTGGGAAAAATATGAAAACAAAGAAGCAAGAACTGTTTTAAATATCGACCCCGGCGCCGCATTTGGTACAGGTACCCATGCAACAACCTCTCTTTGCCTTGAACTTTTGCAATCTTACGCAAATAGTGAAACCGAGATGCTTGATATTGGTTGCGGAAGCGGTATTTTGGCATTGGCTTCGGTTTTACTCGGTTGCAAATCGGCCTTTGGTGTGGATATTGATGCCCAGTCGGTTAAAACTGCCAAAGAAAATGCAGTTATAAATAGAATTGACGATAAAGTTTCTTTCGAGGTCGGCGACCTTACCGAGGTGGTAAGCGGAAAATACGGTGTTATTTGCGCTAACATTGTGGCCGATGTTATAATCCGCCTTTTACCCGATGCTAAAAACTTTATGACTGAGGGTGGCGTTTTAATCGTTTCGGGCATAATAGATATTAGAAAAGACGATGTTTTAAAGGCGGTAGCTGATAACGGCTTTAAGGTTACCTGCGAAAGATATAAGGATAACTGGTGCGCCTTTGTATTAGAAAAATCAGTGGAGGAAATTTATGCTTGAGTTTGAGCAACTAAATCTAAGACTCATCAACAATCGTGATGAACTTTTAGATTTAAAGGATGCTTTAGGTTATGACCGTTTAAAAAGGGATATTGATGAACTTGAAATGAAGTCTTCGGCACCCGGATTTTGGGATGACCCCGAAACTTCCCAAAAAATAGTTCAAAAAACAGGTAAACTTAAAAATACGGTTGAACTTTACGATAAAAGCGTAGCGCTTTATGATGATTTGACCGTGCTTATAGAAATGGGTGACGAGGAAGAAGATCTTTCTTTAATTCCCGAAATTGAAAGTTCTATCGAGGAACTTGAAAAGAGTTTGGCAGCTCAGCGTTTACAAACATTGCTTACAGGGGAATATGATAAGAATAACGCAATTCTTACCTTCCACGCAGGTGCAGGCGGCACCGAGGCTATGGACTGGGTTTCTATGCTTGTTCGTATGTATACCCGTTGGACCGAGCGTCACGGATTTAAGGTTCAAATGCTTGATTTCCTTGACGGCGACGAGGCAGGACTAAAAAGTGCCACCATCTCTATTGAAGGTGACAATGCTTACGGTTATTTAAAAAGTGAATCGGGTGTTCACCGTTTGGTGCGCGTTTCTCCCTTTGATGCTTCGGGCAGAAGACATACTTCATTTGCTTCATTAGAAGTTATGCCCGAAATCACCGATGATGCTGATATTGAAATTCGTGAAGAAGATGTTAAGATGGATGTTTTCCGCTCGTCAGGCGCGGGTG
>JAZOXF010000068.1:0-45204 GCA_045659605.1 Acutalibacteraceae bacterium | reverse complement strand
GCTTTGTTAAAGTTTACAAGTTGAGTTTTATTATCAGAACCCAACTCTCCAGCACCGTGTAGCCACAGGATAACAGGGTATTTTTTATCATACGAATAGTTTTTAGGCAAATATAAGCAATAAGGAAGCGTATTGCCATTCTGTGAATCTTTAAAAATTTTCTTCACAGGCTCGGAAACAACACCCCTATCCTCATAATCATAGATTCTTGTTACCTTTTCGGGTCTTTCGTTATCGCTTGAAATTTGGGGCGTGGACTCTTTTGGAGTCTCAACCTTACTGCTTTCGGTCTTTTGAGAAGAAGCAGTGCTTTGAACGCCTTGATTTTTGCTGACAACGGTATTTGCGGTTTCGTTTTTACTATCATTTTGCGCAACATAAGGCGTGTCATTAGCATCATCTTGTTGAGGAGCGTTGGTCTTTTTACCGTCACCCTTGCAACCCGCAAAGCTCAAAACCAAAGATAAAATCAAAACAAAAGAGAAAAGTTTTTTCATAAAGCATCCGCCCTTTCCGGAATTATTATATCATATATGTAAGGTTTGGTGCAATAACCATTAAAACAAAAAGTCACACAAAAGTGTGACTTTTCTTTTTTGGATAGTTTGAACTTAGTAACACCAATTAAACGTAACTAAAACTCAATTTTTTTGAAAATTAAATTTAATAAACGGTGAGGCAGGGTCAGTAATATCCCAAACCTCAGCGTTAAAATTGCAAGTCGGTGGCAGTACAGTTGTAAAACCACAATTTTCTTCTTTTACGGGGTTTTCAGAAGGTATCTCATATAGTTTAGTGCAACTGTCTGCAAATGCAAAAACATTAGTGAAATTAAAAGTACCGTTTGGCTGATATGTTTCAATGATTCCACCAATTAATGCATTAATTTTATCCCCACGCTTTTTATTGGTGTTTATTTTTATAAAACAGTTGCTAACATTCACATTTCCTTTTCTATTTGAAACGCCACCAAAAGCACCCACATAGGAATAGTATATGGAATTATGCAATATTTCGCTTTGTGCAAAAATATCCGAGAAACTTTCTTCTCCACTGGCGAGAAGGCTTCCCGAAATTGCACCGGCTTCCAACGAATCGCCACGCACCTGTATTTTTGTATTACTTTGTATACGCGAAAATTCAAGTTTTGCATCGTCGTTTACAAAAATATCGCCGACAATTCCACCAACGAGTAAAACATCCGTTGAAACATTGATATTTCCGTTAACAATACAATCGGTGATTTTGCATTCTCTTGTTGGATACACGCAACCTGCAAGAATACCTATCTCAGTAAAATAATTGCTGTCATAAGTATATGTTATATTAACATTTTCTAAGCAAAGATTTTTAATTTCGGCATTTCCGACTATCCCGAAAAATCCACAAGAATAGTTGGCGTTGTTGCCATAATCATCATACAAAAGTTTCGGCGACAGGTTTGAAATCGTAAAACCTCTGCCATCAAAATTTGACGAAAAACGGTTATCACCGTTTCCAATAGGTGTAAATTCCACTCCGGCCATATCAATATCAGCGCCAAGCGCAAAATATGCTCCGTCATTCAGTTTGCCTGAATTGATTTTTGATGATAGATATATTAAGTGCTCGGGGGTTGTTATCAGGTAAGGATTTGACTGTGTGCCATTACCAGCCGAAAAATTATTATCTATAATCGGTTCGAAACTTGTCGGTACATCAGGAGTTGAACTTTGAGCTTGGATGACATTATGAAAATCATTAAGTTCCGTCTCGACATATGTTTCGACTTTGCTTGGGAGTTCAACATAAATCGGAGTTTCAACATCACTTGAATATTCTATTTTACTCGGTAGTTCTACGCGAATTGGAGTTTCCCCATAACTTGAAACTCCATCTTGACTTGAAGTTTTCGTATAGCTTGATTCATCTAATTTGATTAAAGCGTCAAAATCACTTATTAAATCATTCTCGGTGCTACAACCGGAAAAACTAAACAGCAAAATTGTTGCTAACAATAAACCGACTGTTTTCTTCATAGAAGTCACCTCTTAAATAAACTATATCATACACTTTTTGATTTCATATTTAATATCAAGTTTAATGTTATTTAATGTGATTATTTCTTTCTTCACTTAAATCACATCCTCCCCATCGGTTGCTTCCTCGGCAGGTAATTTCTGATATTTGTTTTTCAATAGTTTTAATGCCACAAAGAAACCAATGAAAATAATCGCAAAAATTATTGAGCTGAATACGGCAATAATCATCTTTTCCACGCTTACCGAAATTGCAGATTCAACAATCTGCACACTAAAGTCTGACACCTTAAGGGCAAGACCGCTTATAAAGTTGCTTTTTGCAAATGCAATAATAAAGGAAAGCAGTGTTGTAATCAATAAAAAGTCAATTCCAACCCATAAAAAGCCGTTGCTTCGCATAAGTGCGATTATACCCGCAATAACAACAAACACCAATGATATAAATATAACCCCAACCAAAACCGAAACTTCTTTTTTGACAACACGGGAGGTGTAAATTGTTTTTACAACATCCCTTACCTGTTCTATGGTTGCCACAGATTCCTCAATAACAACCACATTCTTTTCTAAAAAGTTGTCAACTTCCTTCTCAACCGTTTCTCGCTGGAATTTGAAATTTGTCTTTTCTTCGGTAATATCTAAAAACTTATCGGTGTTATCCTCCACCAGCTTTTTTATATATGGAACATCAAGCTTTTTATCCTCGGGAATATCAAGAAAAATATGGGTAACCTCATCGGCATAAATTTCAAGCAGTTCGCCCGTTTGCTCACTTTTCATAATCGTATCTGCTTTAGTGGGTGTAATATTATATTTGGCAAGTGTCTTTTTAATTGTGGGATTTTTTTGTATTATCTTCTTATAATCTACTTCTTGAATAACTATAGAAACTGTTTCGGGCTTTGTTAAAGCGTTTATAGAATAATAAAAAGGCACAGCAACAACACCCAAAACCAAAAGAAGACTTAAAAGGTTACTTGCAATAATTTTAAGTATATTAAGTGCCACTTTTTTATTCATACCTTCACCGCCTTAAATAAACTATATCATACACTTTTTAATTTCGCAATATCAAACTCGATTATTCAGTATTATTTTTATATTCTCAAAAAGTTTTGACAATATAATTATATCTGTATTACAGATAAATGTCAATATCTTTAATACAGATACTCCATAATAATTATGAGGTGATTGTTATGCAGTTTAAAAATTTACGAAGTATACGAGAAGATAAAGACATAAAGCAAAAAGACATTGCCGCATATTTAAATGTATCACAAAACACATACTCACAATATGAAACAGGGGTTATTTCTTTAACCGCAGAAGTTTTAATTAAATTGGCCGATTACTATAAGGTTTCTATCGACTATCTTTTGGATAGAACCAACAACCCAAATTTGCAAAAATAAAAGAGCAAGGCAAAGCGTTGCTCTTTATCACTTAAAACTTCAAACAATAGGTTATTCCATTTCAAACAGCTTGGTGTTGTATACCAAAAGGATTTTTCCTGTGTGGGGTTTAGAAAGAACCAGATAGAATTCATCGCCATACTTAGAATAATTATACACACCCGTGGCATTCATATTAAAATTTTCACTCCACTTGTAATTCTCTTCCTGAATAACATATTTGCCATAACTTGAGAAATACATAGTATATGTTATGTTGTGTATACCAACCCTTATATCTTCATAAACATCAATATTAACCAACTTGTCTTTAACAATGTGTTTTTTGTCATCCAAGTTTTTTTGAATATCAACTATACGCAATATGTAAAACACATTAATTCCCAACACCAAACATGCCATAGCAGAGAAATGCAATCCGTAATATCCAAAAATGCCACCTAAACTAAAAGCCCAAATAACTAAACCTATTACGCTTAAAGAAAAAACCGAAAAACCCACTACTCGCATATAACTTTTTTTGAGTTCTAATTTCAAATCCATCCTAATATTCTCGATAGTCAACTTTTCTTTTTGCATATCCTCACCGCCTTGAGGTTAGTATAGCATAAAAGCGGCGGAGGCGCAATAATTATTCATTATTCATTAGCTGTGCGACTTCATTTTTCATTATTCATTTGAAAATCCGTTCTTTTTTAATGAATAATGAATGATGAATATTGAAAAATGAATAATACAAACAAAAATCCGTCCTCAAAAGAGAACGGATTTTCGTTTGGTGCCGATGACCGGACTTGAACCGGTACGGTATCGCTACCGAGGGATTTTAAGTCCCTTGTGTCTGCCTATTCCACCACATCGGCGTATTTACAATAATATAATAATTTGTTTGCCTTGTCAAGGTTTTTTTGAAATTTCGTACCACCCTTTTTTCGGGTGGTACGAAAAGGTTTGATTAGTCGTTTACATAGGGGAGTAAAGCCATCTGACGAGCGCGCTTGATAGCGGTTGTCAAAGCACGTTGGTGAGCAGCGCAGGTGCCGGTTGCACGGCGGGGTAAAATCTTAGCACGCTCAGAAATGTACTTACGAAGACGGGCTACATCCTTATAATCTATGCTTTCAACACGGTCAACGCAGAAGTGGCAAACCTTTCTACGAGCTTTCTTGTGCATAGGTCTATCGTTTCTCTCGTTCTCCATTGTTAAAGCCTCCTTAATTTAAATTTTTAAATTGCTTAGAATGGCAAATCGTCATCCGAAGCAGAGCCTAAATCGGCAAAATCGTTTACGTCAGCATTGCTGAAGCTTGCAGGCTCACCGCTTGCAGCAGGAGCGCCGTCACGTTTGCTTTCAACAAACTGAACATTGTTAGCAACAACTTCAAAAGCGGTACGGTTGTTACCGTTTTTGTCGGTATATCTACGGGTTTGAATTGAACCCTCGATACCGATAAGGCTGCCTTTTTTGAAATATTTTGAAATAAATTCAGCAGAAGAGCGCCAAGCAACGATGTTAATAAAATCGGTTTGTCTTTCTTCTCCTGCGCGGTAACGGCGGTCAACGGCAATAGAAAAAGATACTACCGATGTGCCATTTGGAGTGGTTTTAAGCTCGGGGTCAGCGGTCAAACGACCGGTCAATACAACCAAGTTAAACATTTTTTAGTCCTCCATTACTTTTTGATTACCATAACGCGTAAAACGCCGTCAGTAATCTTTACGATACGCTCAAGCTCAGCGGGGAATTCGGGTTCGCTTTCGAAATTGTAGAAAACGTAGTAACCTTCAGCCTCGTCATTGATAAGGTAAGCTAAACGACGTTTGCCCCACTCATCAACGCTCTCAATAGTACCGTTCTTAGAAATAAGCTCATTGATTTTCTCTTTAAGAGCAGTAGTAGCCTCTTCGCCACCTGCAACAGAGAAAATAACGCCAGCTTCGTACTTATTGGTCATTCTCTTTGCACCTCCCTTTGGACATTTGACCCTATTCATTTTAAATAGAGTAAGGAGCTAATAGATAAAAATTTCTCATTAGCACCCGATATTATATCAGCAAAGAACCCCTTTGTCAATAAAAATCTTGATTTTTGCCGTTTTTTATATATAATAAGGTATGAAAGGGTGATAGTATGCTATTAGCCATTGATATTGGCAACACAAATATAACCTTGGGCGCATTCGATGAAGCAAACCTTCAGTTCACTGCCCGACTTGCTACCGATACTCGCAAAACTGCCGACCAATACGCAGTTGAGATTAAAAATCTTTTGTCCCTTTATGCCTTGCAAACCGAGGAAATTGAGGACTCTATTATCGCATCGGTAGTTCCTGCTGTTGGAAAAAGCATTAGCCGTGCCGTTTCCAAACTTTGTAATATTGTCCCCTTGATGCTTGGTCCCGGTGTCAAAACAGGACTTAACATTAAAATTGACGACCCGTCCCAACTTGGCGCCGACCTTGTTGCAGGCGCTGTTGGCGCTTTGGATGTTTACAATGCTCCCTGTGTTGTAATTGATATGGGCACTGCTTCCACCGTCAGCGTTCTTGACCGCAACGGCGCTTTTGTTGGTGGCGTTATTGCCGCAGGTGTGCGCCTTACCCTTAAGGCATTAACCGAAAATACTGCCCAACTTTCCTCAATTCCCATTGAGGCTCCAAAGTCGGTAATCGGTTCTAACACTGCCGAATGTATGCAGTCAGGCCTTGTTTACGGCGCCGCCGCCATGATTGACGGTTTGCTTTTGCGCATTGAAAAAGAACTGGGTGAAAAACCCACCGTTGTTGCAACGGGCGGTCTCTCCAAAGAGATTATCTGCCACTGCAGTTCTAATATTATATATAATGAGAACCTTCTTTTAGACGGTCTTCGTGTTATATACGAAAAAAACAACTAAGTAATTACCGAGAAATCGGATTACAAATATTTTAAGAACTGTACCCAGTTTTTCATTTTAAGGGACAGTATCGGAGGTAATTAAAATGATGACAAGTGAAAAAAGAAAGGCACAAATTGAGGCTATTACAATCGGCGCAGTGCTAACCGCCCTTGTAATTATCCTTCAAATGCTGGGTTCCTTTATCCGTTTCGGAATCTTTTCCGTTTCTTTGGTATTGGTACCTATCGTTATCGGCGCCGCAACCTGTGGAGTAGGTGTTGCCACCTGGTTGGGATTAGTCTTTGGCGCCGTTGTTCTCTTAAGCGGAGATGCCGCTCCCTTTATGAGTATCAGTATGGTCGGTACAATTATAACCGTAATGGTTAAGGGTATGGCTTGCGGTTTTGTTGCAGGCGTGGTTTACAAAGGCTTGAAAAAGGCAAAGGTTTCCCCTCTCATTTCAGTTATGGGCGCTGCCGTTGTTTGCCCCATTGTTAACACAGGTGTTTTCCTTTTGGGTTGCGCCGTTTTCTTCCTTGAAGGTATTACTCCTTGGGGTGTTGCCGCAGGATACAACAATGTTGTGGCTTATATGTTTTTAGCCCTTGCAGGTGGAAATTTCATTTTCGAAATGCTGACCAACCTGATTTTAGGCCCCGCCATTGTAACACTTCTTAAAACTTTTAAAAGATAAAAAAGAAGCAGGTTTTAAACCTGCTTCTTTTATTTTCCAACACAAAAGCTACGGAAGATTTCATCGGCAACCTCGTTAGTTACCCTTCGTCCCGTAAGTTCAAAAAGGGCATCTAATGCATCATCAACACAAATGCCAACGGCATCAAGGGTTTGCCCTGCCATAATGGCGCCGTAAGCCTCATCCACCGCATCAAGAGCGCGTTTTGCGCAATCACGCTGACGCTCGTTTATAAGGTTTGCGCTGTCGGGTGAAATATTGTTAACGCCACTAATCTTTGCAACCTTTTCCTTTAATTCATGGAGACCCTTGTTATCCTTGGCCGAAATTTCCACCAAAGAAAAGTCTTTAAATATGTTAGTATCAATTTTACTGTCAAGGTCGGTTTTATTTATAATTACAAGAACATTTTTGCCCTTTAAGGACCCTAAAAGTCGCAAATCGTCACTGTCAAGTTCTCTCGAACAGTCGAAAACTGCAAGAACAAGTTGAGCCGTTTCCATTCGTTTAAGGGCCAGTTCAACACCGATACTCTCGATAGTGTCCCCCGTGTCACGAATACCTGCCGTATCGGCAAGTCGCAAAATAATGTCACCCAGTTTTACCGTTTCCTCAATAACATCACGGGTTGTACCTGCAATGTCGGTAACGATGGAACGGTCGGCCTGACTTAACATATTCATAATAGAAGACTTGCCCACATTAGGTTTGCCCACAATGGCAGTTTCGATACCTTCGCGCAAAATCTTACCTGCATCGTAACTGCCGAGCATTTCCTCAAGATTTTCCTTTGCATTTTTAAGCATAAGGCTGAAACTTTCGCGGTCAAGACCTTCAATATCCTCATCGGGATAATCGGAGAAAACCGAAATTGCCGCATCGGCCTTGGTTAAATGGGTAATAATTTCCTCAATTTTTTCGGCCGTTTTACCTAAATGTGCAGCACGGGAAAGTTTTAGTTGCGCCTCACTCTCGGCTGAGATAAGACCCATTATACTTTCGGCCCTTGTTAAATCAGTTTTGCCGTTTAGGAAGGCTCGTTTGGTAAACTCGCCTGCCTCGGCAGGGAAAGCGCCGTTATTTAAAATAAGTCTTAAAGTATCCCTCAAAATAATGGAGCCTCCGTGGAGAGAAATCTCCACAGTATCTTCACCCGTAAAACTGTTAGGAGCCTTGAAAACCAATGCAACGCCATCGTCAACAACGCTGTCACCGTCTTTCACCTGACCGTAAGCGGCGGTGTAACCCTTTAAATCGGCCAACTTTTTACCACTTAAGGGGAAAAAGACCTTGTCAGCCACCTGGATTGCCATATCACCCGAAATTCTTATAACTCCGAGAGCCGACTGACCCAAGGCAGTTGAAATCGCAGCAACGGTGCGTCCCGACATTAGTTTTCACTCCTTTATAAATTCAAATCTTTTAAAAACTTTGCCGTCTCGCTCGACGGTTTCATTCCACATTAAGGCAGGTCTTACCCAAACCTTGCCGTCGTTTTTTAAATCTTTGTACACAACCATTTCTTCTAAGGTTTCGGAATGTTTGGCAATAGCCACAACCTCATACTCGTTACCCTTGAAATGGCGGTATTTTCCAAGTTTAATATCCATTATTTCATAAATTCATACATGGCGCGATAGCACATGTAGATATCGAGTTTAGATGTGGTTTCAAAGGGTGCGTGCATTGAAAGAACGGGCACACCAAGGTCCACAACATCAATTCCCAAATTGGCGATAAACTGAGCAACGGTTCCGCCACCACCCAAGTCAACTCGGCCCAATTCTCCACTTTGCCAAAGGATGTTATTTTCATCCAAAACCTTGCGGATATATGCCATATATTCAGCCGAAGCATCACTTGTACCGGATTTGCCACGAGCGCCTGTATACTTAGTAACCACAACGCCGTAATTTAAGCGACTTGCGTTTCTTCTTTCCATAACATCCTGGAAAGCGGGGTCAAGACCTGCGTTTACATCGGCAGACAAGCACTTGGAATTTCTGATGGCAACACTTCCGTCGCCACCCTGCATTTTTGCAAGGTCGCAAATCACATATTTAAGGAAATCCGACTCAAGACCGGTGTTACCCATGGAGCCAACCTCTTCCTTATCGGCAAGAATGGTAATGGCTGTCTTTTCGGGATTTTCGAGTTCTAAAATCGCCTTGAGGGCAGGGTAAGCGCAAACTCGGTCGTCCTGACCATAAGCGCCAACCATTGAACGGTCAAAACCGATGTCACAAGCCTTAACGGCAGGTACAATTTCAAGTTCGGCCGAAAGGAAATCTTCCTCAACAATGCCGTATTTCTCGTTTAAAATCTTTAGGATGTTAAGTTTAACAAGGTTACTGCCCTTGTCATCCTTAAAGGGATGAGAACCTACCAAAACATTTAATTCTTCGCCCTTGATTCCTTCGTTTAAGGTGCGTTTGCTTTGCTCCTGAGCCAAATGGGGAAGCAAATCGTTAATTACAAACTTGGGCTCGTTTTCCTCTTCACCGATGGAAACTTCTTTAACGGTGCCGTCTTTAAGGGCGAAAACACCGTGAAGCGCCAAAGGAATTGCGGTCCATTGATATTTCTTAATTCCACCGTAATAATGGGTTTTGAAAAGCGCCAACTCAATCTCTTCGTAAAGGGGGTTGGGTTTTAAATCAAGACGGGGAGAGTCAATGTGGGCAGCGCTGATATTTGTGCCCTTTTCTACAGCCTCTTTGCCAATAACGCAAAGGGCAATGCTCTTGCCACGGTTGTTGATATAAACCTTTTCACCGGCTTCATAGGTTTTGCCAAACTCGAATTCTTTAAAGCCGTTTTCACTCGCTAGTTTAATGGTTTCTTTAACTGCCTCACGCTCAGTTTTTGCGTTATTCAAAAATGCTTTATAACCTTCGGCAAAATTTTGGGCTTCCAAAATAGTTTTATCATCGGTTTTTAAAAGACCGTTTTTGTTCTCCACCAAAAGTTCTTTTGCTAAAATTTCAGCCTGTGTCTTGGACATAACTATCTCTCCTTTATATCGGTTAGTATTTCCTCAAATTCTTTTCTAAATTCGGGAATCTCTCCGTTATTGTAAATTAAAATATCGGTATTTTCTTTGTAAAAAGACTCATCTTTTCCTGCGTTTAGTCGAATTTTTGCATCCTCTAAACTCAAATTATCCCTTTGGCAAATTCTCTCAAGTCTGATTTCAGGGTCGGCCCAAATACCGATAACCTTGTCACATCTCTTATGAAGTCCACTTTCGATAAGGGTGGGAGCATCAAGTAAAACTAAATCACAGTCAAACTCTTTTTCCACCAACTGGGTAATAAAGGGAAACAAGGTTTTGTTTAGAATCTCGGTTTGTTCCAAGGTGGCAAAAGCCTTTCTTGCCAAGGCTTTTCGGTCCAGTTCGCCGTTTTCCAAAAGAATATCGGCTCCAAAAACTTTCACAAGTGCTTTCAAACCCTCGCTATCCTTAACAACTGCCTGTCTTGCAACCTTATCGCAGTCAATAACCTTAAATCCTAATTTTTGAGCGGTAGCGGTTAAATTGCTTTTACCTGCTCCTGTGGGTCCTGTAAGACCTATAATTTTCATAAACTAATCACCTTAAATCCTGAGGCACGAAGCAAACGGTTGTAAACTGCAAGTCCAATGCCTGTTTTGGTTGGTGCGTGTATATAAACCTTTTCGGCCTTCATTTTATCCACTTCCCGAAGGGCAGAAAAAACGCTTTGCGCCAAGGTTTTGTCATCCCTGCCTTCGCCGTAGCAAAGGGTAGGGATTTTGATTTTTCCCAAATCTTCTTTAAAACAAATTGCAACGCTGTTTTCCTTTGAATTCACAAAGGTTGCAAATGCTTCACTGTCACCCTCGACCAAAAAACTTTCGGTTTTGGGAGCATAGTGTTTATACTTCATTCCGGGGGAAGCCACCTGTTTGCCCTTTTCAGGCTCGGCCAAAACTGCCTTGTCAAGCACTATGTCGGGTATAATTTTCTTTAACTGCTCGGCTGTAACACCACCGGGTCTTAATAGCCTTGGTGGATTTTCGCAAAATGTAACAACGGTGGATTCAACACCCACACTGCAGTCATCTGAATAAACAATAGCCTCAATTTTACCCTGCAAATCAGCCCAAACGTGCTCGGGTGTTGTGGGGCTTGGGCTACCAGAAGTGTTGGCCGAAGGCGCAGCAAGGGGAAGTCCACTCTCTTTTATAATTTGAAGTGCCACCCGATTTTCGGGCATTCTAACGGCCACTGTATCTAAATTTGGGGAAATGCAGTCACCGATTTTATCGGTTTTCGGCAAAATCATCGTGAAAGGTCCCGGCCAAAACCTTTTGGCACACTCTAAAGCGATTTCGGGAATTTCCCTCACAATGTTTTCGAGCATTTCCATATCAGAGATGTGGACAATAAGGGGATTATCCTGAGGTCTTCCCTTGGCAATGAAAATCTTTTTTACAGCATCTTCATCAAAACAGTTGGCTGCAAGACCGTAAACCGTTTCGGTGGGAATTGCCACAAGTCCACTGTTTTTTAGTATTTCACAAGCAGTTTTAATGCCCGTTATATCGTCCTTTAGTTTTAATGTTTCCATTATTACTGTTCCTGTTCTTGCTTTAATGCCTCGGCACGATAGTGGGTGATAAGTGCATCCACAACCTCATCCATATCTCCGTTTAAAATTTGATCTAATTTATAAAGGGTAAGTCGAATTCGGTGGTCGGACACACGGCCTTGGGGATAGTTATAGGTTCTGATACGCTCACTGCGGTCGCCTGTGCCTACCTGAGCCTTACGGTCGGAAGCAATTGCCTCGTCGTGCTCACGCTGTTTTTCATCCAAAAGGCGAGAACGCAAAATCTTAAGGGCCTTATCCTTGTTTTTAAACTGGCTTCTCTCATCCTGACACTCAACAACAGTGCCTGTGGGAATGTGGGTTACACGGATAGCCGACGAGGTCTTGTTAATGTGCTGACCGCCGGCACCCGATGAACGGAAGGTATCAATCTTAAGGTCGGCAGGGTTGATTTCAAGCTCAACATCCTCGGCTTCGGGAAGTACAGCAACGGTTACGGTTGAGGTGTGAATACGGCCTTGAGTTTCGGTGTCGGGCACACGCTGAACACGGTGAACACCACTTTCGAATTTTAGGCGAGAATAAGCACCTGCGCCCTCAATCATAAAACTGATTTCCTTGTAACCGCCGAGTTCGGTTTCGTTGGCGTTTACAACCTCGGTGCTCCAGCGTCTTGACTCGGCATACATACTGTACATTCTATAAAGACTTCCCGCAAAAAGGGCAGCCTCTTCGCCGCCTGCGCCACCACGAATTTCCACAATAACGTTCTTGTCATCATTGGGGTCTTTGGGGAGCAACAAAATTTTAAGTTCATCGGCGAAAATTTCAATATTTTCCTTTGCCATTTTAAGCTCTTCTTCGGCAAGTTCTTTAAGTTCCTTGTCAAGTCCCGGTTCGGCTAAAATTTCCAAAGCGCCCTGCTCGGCATTTTTAGCGTCGGTATACTCCTTGTATTTTTCAACAATGGGGGTAAGTTCGCTGTGTTCCTTCATAAGTTTTCTGAAAACTTCGTTGTTGGAAGCCACATCGGGTCGGGTCAATTCAATTCCAATTTGGTCGTAACGATTTACAACTGCATCTAATTTATTAAACATAGTTATTCTCCATCAGCACTAATAATTTTTTTAATATTTTTTTCAGCCTTTACTCGGGGTATTATAATTTCATGGCCACAGCCTTCGCAAACAAGTTTAAAATCCATTCCAATTCTGGTAACCTTAAAGGTGTTACAGCCACAAGGGTGGCTTTTTTTCATAACCAATCGGTCTTTTAACTTAATTTCCATAATACACCGCCTATTCTAACACCTTATTATATAATATATTGCGCCTAAAAGCAAGTAATTAAGATTTCTAAAAGGGTAAAATTTCCTTAAAAAATGCCTTGACTTTAGTACGCTAATGTGGTACTATAGCAAAGTACCAATTTTCAGGAGGATATTAACTTGAAGAAAAACCCTAATTTACACGACTTTTTCCAAGCAATAATAACCCTTAAAACCGAAGAGGAATGCGAAAAGTTTTTCGATGACCTTTGCACAATTCAAGAACTTGAAGCCCTCTCTCAACGTTTGGAGGTTGCAAAACTTTTATGCGAAGGCAAAAGTTATAACGATATAAACCGAATTACAGGCGCTTCAACCACCACTATCGGCAGAGTAAGCCGTTGCTTAAACTATGGCGACGGTGGATACAAAAATGCCATCCAGCGCTTAAAGGAGCAGTCCAAATGATTAACGAGCAAATTTTAAGAAACGATGAACGCGCCGTTTTCACCTTGCGCCAACTTTATACCCAAAACGGCTATAAATATTATAAAATGAGCAAGTTTGAAGAGTATGACCTTTACTCCAAGAACAAGGACTTTTTGGTGGGTGAAGGGGTTATCACCTTTAACGATACCGACGGTTCGCTTTTGGCGCTTAAACCCGACGTTACCCTTTCCATCATTAAAAATTCCCGCGAGGAAAACAAAATCGAGCGCTACTATTATAACGAAAACGTTTACCGTATCAGCGAGACCAGTCATACATACAAGGAAATTATGCAAACAGGTCTTGAGTGCATTGGCGCTGTGGGTGAAGCGCAAGTTTGCGAGGTTGTTTCCCTTGCCCTTAAAAGTCTTGAGGCTTTAAGCAGTTCCTTCGTTTTAGATATTTCCCACCAAGGATTTGTGGATGCTGTCCTTTCCCAGTATGACATTAGCGACAAAAGGGCTGTTCTTACTGCCATTAACGAAAAAAATTCGGACGCTTTGAGAAGCCTTTGCGAAACGGAAGATTTAATCCCCTTAACCTTTGCTTTTGAAAGCACCGAGGATGCCCTTAAAACTGCCGAAAAGTTAGCCCGAAATGATGAAGCTAAAAAGGCCCTTTCGGAACTTAAAGCCATTTGCGATTATGCTAAAGATTTGGGTTACGAGAAGTCCATTAACATTGATTTCTCCCTTTCCAACTCCACAGGATATTACAGTGGTGTTATTTTGCGCGGATACATTGAAGGCATTGCCGAGCGTGTTCTTTCGGGTGGTCAGTACGATACCTTGATGAAGAAAATGAACCGTAACGCAGGTGCTGTGGGCTTTGCCGTTTACCTTGACACTTTGGAAAGATTTGAAGAGGCTAAAGCCGATAACCGTGAGTTTATCAATGTGGCATTACCCAAAGGCCGACTTGGTGAAAAGGTTTACAATATGTTCGAAAAGGCAGGTTTTCCTTGCCCTTCAATTAGGCAAGAAAACCGTAAACTCATCTTTGAAAACAAAGAAGCAGGGGTTAGATATTTCTGGGTTAAGCCTTCGGATGTTGCCATTTATGTTGAGCGTGGCGCTGCCGACATTGGCGTTGCAGGAAAGGATATTCTCCTTGAATACGAGCCCAAGGTTTACGAACTTTTAGACCTTAATATGGGCAAATGCCGAATGGCCGTTGCCGCAAAAAAGGATTTCGAGGATGACACCTCTTCAACCCTTCGAGTTGCTACCAAATTTTCCAACATTGCCAAAAAATATTACGGTGAAAAGTGCCGTGATATTGACATTATCCACTTAAACGGCTCCATTGAAATCGCTCCTATTTTAGGTCTTTCGGATGTTATTGTGGACATTGTTGAAACAGGCAAAACCTTGCTTGAAAACGACCTTGCTCCTTTTGAGACCATTGTCCCCATTAGCGCAAGACTGATTTCCAACAAATCAAGTTTTAAATTCAAGACCCAAAAAATCCTACAAATTAAGCAAAGTTTAGAAGCACAGGTGAAAAAAGATGATTAAAATTTTAAAATACGGCGAAGTTAGCGGTGAGGAACTTTTTGCTCGAAGCGAGCCCACCTTTGATGTTACCGATATTGTTACCGATATTATCCAAAATGTTGCAAAAAACGGTGACAAGGCCCTTTTTGAATATTCTAAAAAATTTGACAAGGCCGATATTGAAAACCTTGAGGTAACCGAAGAAGAAATCGAAGAGGCCTTCAGCCTTGTTGAGCCTGAATTTATTGAAATTTTAAAGGAAGCTGCCAAAAACATTGAAAACTTCCACAAAAAGCAGGTTAAAGGTGGCTTTGAAATAAACGAAGATGGCGAGATTATTACAGGTCAAAAGGTGACCCCCATTGAGCGTGTCGGCCTTTATGTTCCCGGTGGTACAGCAGCCTACCCCTCCACCGTGCTTATGGACAGTATTCCTGCCAAAATTGCAGGGTGCGACTATATTTGCATAACCACTCCACCCATGGCAAACGGCAAAGTAAATCCCGTTATTTTGGCTGCCGCTAAAATTGCAGGGGTGGACAAGATTTTCAAGGTTGGCGGAGCCCAAGCCGTTGCTGCCTTGGCTTACGGTACCGAAAGTATTTTAAAGGTGGACAAAATCGTGGGCCCCGGTAATGCCTTTGTTGCCGAAGCAAAACGCCAAGTTTTCGGCCGTGTTTCCATCGATATGATTGCAGGTCCAAGCGAGATTTTGGTTATTGCCGACGGAAAAAGCGACCCCTCTTTCGTAGCAGCCGACCTTTTATCCCAAGCCGAGCATGACAAGAACGCCAGTGCCGTTTTGGTGACCGACAGTGAGGATTTGGCAAAAGCCGTGGCCGTAGAAATAGAAAACCAACTTAAAACCCTTTCCCGTGAAGAAATTGCAAGGGTTTCCATTGACAACAACGGCAAAATTATTGTTGCCGACAATTTGGAAGATGTTTTCGCCGTGGCAAACGAAATTGCCCCCGAACACCTTGAACTTTGTGTTGACAACCCCTTTGATTATTTGGACAAAATCAAAAACGCAGGTAGTATTTTTATGGGAAGATATTGTCCCGAAGCCTTGGGCGACTACTTTGCAGGTCCCAACCACACATTGCCAACATCAGGAACTGCCAGATTTTCAAGTCCCTTGTCGGTAGATGATTTTGTTAAGAAAAGTCAGTTTGTATATTACAGCAAAAATGCCCTTGATAAGGTGGCCGGAAAGGTAGCTTTCTTTGCCGAAAAGGAAGGCCTTACTGCCCACGCAAAAAGCGCAAGTATAAGAAGTGAGAAATAATGAGCAAATTTATAAACGAAAGATTCAGACTCTTGGAGGAGTATGTTCCCGGCGAACAACCTCAGGACAAACAGTACATAAAACTAAACACCAACGAGTCTCCGTATCCCCCATCAAAAAATGTTATAAAGGCAGTAACCAAGCAAGAAATTAAAGATTTGCGCCTTTACTGTGACCCCGAGTGTAAGAACCTTAAACTCGCTATGGCTAAACTCTTTGGTGTAAATGGCGACAATATTTTCCTTTCCAACGGTTCGGATGATATTTTAAACTTTGCCTTTATGGCCTACGGTCAAAAGGGCGCCGTTTACCCCGACATTACCTATGGTTTTTACAGCGTCTTTGCCGAACTTCACGGGGTGGAAAGTGAAGTTATCCCACTTAAAAGTGACTTTACCATTGATACCGATGAGTACAAGGCAAAGGACAAACTAATTGTAATTGCCAACCCCAATGCCCCAACGGGAATTTCCCTTTCTCCCCAAAAAATTGAGGAAATTTTAAAGTCAAACCCCGAAAGCGTTGTTTTAATTGATGAGGCTTATGTGGATTTTGGTGGGGAAAGTTGTTATCCCTTAACCCGAAAATACGACAATTTGCTTTGTGTTGGCACTTTTTCAAAGTCAAGAAGTCTTGCAGGTGGCAGACTTGGGTTTGCTATTGCCAACGAGCGCCTTATTGCCGACCTTGAAAAAATTAAGTTTTCAACCAATCCTTATAACATAAATCGCTTGACTCAAAGTATTGGTACTGCTACAATAAAGGACAATGATTATTACCTTAAAAATTGCCAAAAAATCATTAAAACCCGTGAATGGGTAACCAAAGAACTTGAAAATTTAGGGTTCTTTATTCTTCCTTCCAAGGCCAACTTTATCTTTGCCAAGTCGGATAAGATTTCGGGTCTTAAACTTTACGAGGAACTTAAAGAAAAGGGCGTTTTAATCCGCCACTTTGAAAAGGACCGTATTAAAGACTTCAACCGAATTACCATTGGAACCGACAAGGAAATGAAAACTCTTGTAGAAAAAATTAAGGAGATTTTATGAGAATCAGTGAAATAAATCGCAAAACCAATGAGACCGACATCAGTTTAAAACTTAATATTGATGGCACAGGGGTCAGCAACATCCAAACAGGCTGTGGATTTTTAGACCATATGCTTACCCTTTTCTCCCGCCACTCAAGATGCGATTTGGATGTTAAATGCGTTGGCGATACCTATGTTGACTATCACCACACGGTCGAAGATATCGGCATTGTTTTAGGCAAGGCTTTGGCAGAGTGTTTGGGCGAAATGCGAGGCATTAAGCGTTACGGAAGTTTTATTCTTCCCATGGATGAAAGCCTTATTTTAACTGCTATCGACATTTCGGGAAGAAGTTATTTGGGCTTTAATTTGGATATTCCCACCCAGCGTGTGGGCGATTTTGACACCGAGTTGGTAAGGGAGTTTTTTGAGGCTTTTGTTCGAAATTCCAATATTACTCTTCACATAAATCAGCTTGAGGGTTATAATTCTCACCACATAATTGAGGGTGCTTTTAAATCGGTTGCCCGTTCTCTCAAAGAGGCGGTTAACATTGATGAAAAGTTTAAAAGTGAAATCCCCTCCACCAAAGGAGTACTTTAATGTTAGCAATTATTGATTACGGCGTGGGAAACTTGTTTTCCCTCGTTTCCTCTCTTTCGGCTATCGGGGTTGAGGCTGTTGTCACAAGCGACCCCGAGGTTATTAAAAAATCCGACCGACTGATTTTGCCGGGTGTTGGCGCCTTTGAGGACGCATCCAAAAAGTTATTCCAAAGTGGTCTTTGCGAAATTATCAAAGAAAAGGTGGCAAAGGGCACACCCTTGATGGGTATCTGCCTTGGTATGCAGTTGCGTTTTGAAAAAAGCTATGAATACGGTGAATATGAGGGTCTCGGTCTTTTAAAGGGTAAGGTTATCGGCATGGAGGGCACTATCCCCGAAAACCTTAAAATTCCCCACATCGGCTGGAATCCACTTAAATTTGCCCGTAAAAGTCCCATTTTCAAGTATATTAATGAGGGTGACTGTGTTTACTTTGTCCACTCTTTTTATGCTGTGGACTGCGAGGACTCTTTACTCGCCACTGCCGAGTACGGCAAAGATTTAACTGCTGCTGTGGGAATCGGTAACATTTACGGCTGCCAATTCCACCCGGAAAAAAGCGGTAATGTGGGTCTTAAAATTTTAAAAGCATTCAGCGAGGTATAAAATGTATATTTTCCCTGCAATAGATTTAGTTTCAGGCAAGGCCGTTCGCCTTTTTAAAGGAGACTACGACCAAATGACCGTTTACAGTGACAACCCCTTGGAGGTTGCCCGTGATTTTGAAGAAAAAGGCGCAAAATTCATTCATTTGGTGGATTTGGAAGGCGCTAAGGACGGCACCACCCCCAACATTGAAACAGTAAAACAAATTGCAAACGAAACCGGTTTATTCACCGAAATCGGTGGTGGTATTAGAAATATTGAAACGGTTGAAAAATATCTTTCAAGCGGTGTTGACCGTGTTATTTTGGGCACTGCTGCCGTTAAGGACGAAGCCTTTTTAAAGGAGGCTCTCGCGAAATTTGGCGAAAAAATTGCCGTTGGTATTGATATTAAGGATGGATTTGTTGCCATTAAGGGTTGGACCGAATCTAGTGGAATTGACCCCTTCGAGTTTTGCGAAAAAATGCAGAATTTGGGTGTAAAATATATTATTTGCACCGATGTTTCAAAAGATGGCGCAATGAAGGGTACCAACTTGGAACTTTATCGCAAGTTATCTGAAAAATTTAAGGTCAATATCACAGCATCAGGTGGCGTTTCCACCTTGGAAGATGTAAAAGAACTTAAAAAAATGGATATTTACGGCGCTATAATCGGCAAGGCTTATTACATTGGCGCCATAGATTTAAAAGAGGCTATTGAGGTATCAAAATGATAACTAAAAGAATTATCCCTTGTCTTGATGTCCGTAACGGGCGTGTTGTTAAGGGTGTAAACTTTGAAAATTTAAACGATGTTTCCTCCCCTGTGGAACTTGGAAAATATTACAGCGACTGTGGCGCCGATGAACTTGTTTTCTATGACATTACTGCTTCAAGCGACGGCCGAAAACTTTTTACCGACATTTTAAAAGAGGTTGCAAAAAATATCTTCATCCCCTTAACTGTTGGTGGCGGAATAAATACCATTGATGATTTTGACCGAGTTTTAAAATGCGGAGCCGACAAGGTGAGCGTAAACTCTGGCGCCATCAAAAACCCCGATTTAATTAACGAAGCCGCCCGTAAATACGGCAACCAATGTGTCGTAATTTCGGTGGATGCCAAGCGCGTTGACGGAGAATTTCGTGTTTTTGCCAAGGGTGGCCGTGAAGATACAGGCATTGAGGCTATTGGTTGGATTAAAGAGTGTGTCGAACGTGGTGCCGGTGAGGTTGTTATAAACTCCATTGACACCGACGGTGTTAAAAAAGGCTTTGACCTTGAAATGTTAAAGGCCGTAAGAGAGGCCGTAAATGTTCCTGTTATTGCCTCGGGCGGTGCAGGTTCAAGCGAGGATTTCGTTACCCTTTTTAAAGAAATTCCCGACATTGATGCAGGTCTTGCAGCTTCGATTTTCCATTTTGGTCAGGTTAAAATTGCCGACCTTAAAGAAACTTTAAAAGAAAATGACATTTTAGTAAGGAGCATTTGAAATGATTGATATAAACAGCCTTAAATTTGATGAAAAGGGACTTATTCCCGCCGTTGTGGTAGACGCCCACTCCAAAAAAGTGCTTACTGTGGCTTATATGAACGAGGAAAGCCTTAAAATTTCCATAGAAAAAGGACTCACCTGCTTTTACAGCCGTTCAAGACAAGAACTTTGGCTTAAAGGTGAAACCAGCGGAAACTATCAGCACATTGTTTCAATAACTGCCGACTGCGACGGAGATGCCCTTGTGGTTGTGGTTGAAAAGGATGGCCCTGCTTGTCACTTGGGCACCGATTCCTGCTTCACAAAGGAAGTTTACAAAAGCGAAGAGCGAGAAGAATATTCCCTTGATGTTCTTTACGAAATGTTGGCCGAGCGCAAGGAGAAAATGCCCGAAGGTTCCTACACCACCTATCTTTTCTCCAAGGGTATTGACAAAATACTTAAAAAGGTGGGTGAAGAGTCCACCGAGGTTATCATCGGCGCCAAATCGGGCGACAAGGCCGAAACCATTTACGAAATTGCCGACCTTACCTATCACGTGATGGTACTTATGAACGAAATGGGCATAAGTCTTGAAGAGGTTAGAAAAGAACTGGCTTCTCGCCACATTATTGACCACAAGGTTAAACAAGAAAAAATGGTATAATTTAAACCCCCAAGTAGGCCTTGGGGGTTTTCTTTATTCAAATAATTTAAATTGGCTGTAAATACATTTACGGTGTTTTGCCTCAGTTAAGGTTTTAAGGCTGTCACCCTTGCGCCTTTTGGTTGCCACCAAGAAAAGATATTTGACCAGTGTATAAATTATACCGAAGGGTAACAAAATGGGGTGTTCCTTAACAAACTTAACCTCTCGTTTAGTCTTTTCTTTAAGTGTCAAAAACACCTGTGAAACGGGGTTTTTATTGTCAATCGTACGGTCGTTGCGATTTGAGATATACTTGATTTGAGTGTATCGGTCGGTATCCTTCGTGCCGAAATTTCCACCACTAAAAATATCGGAAATCAAGTCATTAAGGTAATCCTTGTCCACTTCGCCTACCCAATTTTTAGGCTCTGCTCCCAAAAACTCAACCGACAAAGCAGTAAAATATCTTGCAAACTCCCAAAGACCCAATTCCTTTAAGGGCTTTTCAAAGGTTTTGGTCATTTCCTTGTCTGAAACCGAGTTCACAAATACCGCCCAGTCACAAAGATGTCTTAACCCGATGCCCTCGTTGATTAAATGTGTGGCTGTGTGCAACAGCAAAATTAGTCCGTGATGGAATTTATCGGGCACTCGGCACTCACCGCAAGAGGTAGCAATTATTTCGGATGTGGGAATTAAATCGGAAAAATATTTTGCAAAAACTTCCCTCTTGCTTTCGGGAATTCCACCCAGTGTAAAATGCACCTCAAAACAGGAAATTCGGTTACTTTCCTTTCGGGTGTACGCCACATGACCCTTTTCTTTCTCCAAATCATCAGTTGTGGTGTAACCCATATTTTTTAACAAAAGGTCAACCGTTTTAATATCTTGACGGTTTATTAAAATGTCGGTGTCACCCATGGTACGAAGAATGGGGTCGGGGTAATATTTTGCCGATGCCACACCCTTAAAGGCAACATACTCTATGCCATTACCGGTTAGCAGACCGTGGATTAAACTGTGGTCAAAATTCACCTGCATATTTTCGGCAATTCTTTGCAAAAACACCTCGGTCGAGGTTTGCTCACCGTTTGTTTTGTTTTTCAAGGCAGTGCAAACCAAAGGGTAAACCGTTTGGCGGTTTGCCTCTTTTAAAATTTCCCTTTCCTTGTCACCCAAATCGGCATCATTTTCTTTGCCGAAAAGCGCCACAGCGCAAAGATTTAATATTAAATTTTGCAAATCACCCAAGTTTTCCTTCATTTTAGTTTCTTTCCTAACCAAAAAAGTGCAAAGCAAAAAACCCAAGGAGCCAGTAACCGCTCCCAAGGTGTTAAAAATCACATCGTCAACTTCGCTTCGGCCAAGGGACAAAGTATACTGCAAATACTCCACCAAAAAGGACAAAACAAAGCCTGTTAAAAATACAAATAAAATGTTTATTCCCTTGTGTTTTTTGGGTAAAACATAGGGCAAAAACATACCCAGTGGAACATATAAAAACCAGTTCATAAAAACCGAACGATACATTTCTCGCTGTACTTTAGCCGCTTCAAAACTGTAAAACGGTTTTACAATAAGGGGGTATTCGCCACCGCTGCGAGAAAAAATCGTTATATAAAGCACTGCAACAACCGATAAAACCACACCGGTAAGGTTTAAAAACCTCATCCATTTTTTATCTTTAAAGACAGCGTTTAAAAGCGCATATCCACCCACACAAAAAAATGCAAAAAGAAACATGGGAAACAAAGGTTTGGCATAAATATAATGTATCATATCCTACCCCGAAATTTTAATCTTTAAACGCCCATAGTTTATTAAGCAAAAAGTTTGTAGGCACTGTAATAAGTAAGTTAAGAACAGGACCCCATATTTCAGGAACGCCCAACACCTCTACCCAAAAGATAAGTAAAATGTTGGACAAAAAAAGCCCCGACACACCGTAAGCCATAAAGGTCTTGATATAAGCTCTGATTAAAGAACGCTTTTTACCTTCTTTTTTTCTGAAAATGTACTTATTATTCCAATAAAAAGCGTTGGTAACACTAACCACGAAACCGGTAATATTACCTGCAACATAATTCCATTTAAGAAGAACAAAAATAGAATAAACGCTGTAAGAAATTATGGTATTTCCAACACCCACAATGCAAAATACACCAAACTGAACTATTTTTTTAGCGATTTTTTCATTAACCCTTAAAAAGGTTAATATCTTAAAGAGTACATTTTCTAATTTTGCAATAAATTCATTCATTTTCTTTAAATCTTAACCTTTCTAATTTAATAGTGACCACCCTATCGGTTTGTTATTTTTCCTTATTTACCCTTTAAAATATTTCTTATGAAAATTTTCAAGTGCAATTTTAAGAATTTTATTTGATAATATCTATAAATTTTAAATGTCTTGTTTGTTACATACCACTCTTTTAGTTTAGAGTTGTCACTTGATTTCAAAAACATTACTCGGCTTTTTGGATGATTTATAATATGCATAATTTCTTTTTTTAAATTATCCACATCTTTTTGATGCATAATCGTATAACATATATTTTCTTCAAAAATGCGAATAAAATATTGTATATAATTTTCATTATCAAAGTCACAAATATCTTTAAAAAGTTCTTCGTAAGAGGTCAGGTTTCGAACAATATTATCGAAACGAGGCGAATATTGACTGATTAATGAATTAGGACGTTTAATATAATTATAAAAATAATCAGCAACAAATACAATGCTTTGAGCATATTTCAGACAATTCATAATAAAGGGTTTGTCTTCTTCTTTGCGGTGTTCATTATTATACCTTATATTGTTATTGATAAGCAATTCTCGTTTGATTAGTAAAGTTGTATGAGCATTTAAAGGATTTGCATTGTTTTGCAAACCTATTGAATTTGGAATAATTTCTTTTTCGATGTATTCTCTATTTAATAAAGTATCACAAGGATAGTTATATTTATGTTGAGTTATTCCGTTTTTTAAAATGGTTTTAAAGTTGCAAACGACAAGGTCCGAATTGTGCAACTGAGCTTGAGACACCATAATTTTATGCATATCAACCTCTATGGTGTCATCAGAGTCCACCATTATAACATACTTGCCCTTTGCTGTTTCAATGCCTTTGTTTCTTGTAAAGCTGGCGCCTTGATTTTCGTGGGTTAATAAAACAATTCGGTCACATTTGTTTGCATATTCTTGGGCGATAGCAAGGCTTCTATCGGTTGAACCGTCGTTTATGATAATGATTTCCGAATCAGTAAATGACTGCGAAAGTAAAGAATCTAATGTTTCTCTTAAATATTTTTCCTTATTGTAAAGCGGTACAATTACGGATAAAAGTGGGTGGGTCATAATAGAAACTCCTGTTATTAACTATATTTGTTATAAAATATCTTCTAAATATTCAACAAGTTTAATAGGTGAGGAATAGTTTTCATCAAAAGCCGAATAATTGATTTCGGATTTCACGAAATCTATGTCAATTTTCTCTATATCTTTAAAAACGCAAAGATTAGATTTATCAAGAGATTTTAGATATTCTTCGTTTTGGTTATTTGTTATAAGCTTTCTTTTGTAGGTTTTCGCCTCGCGGAGTCTGAGCGTAGGTGCCACGCTGTCCCCTTGAATAAGCTCCAAAACACATTTAGAAGAATTTAAAATTTTAAGGTTTTCCATATAAGAAACAGGGGGAGAATATATAAGACCCTCGCCCGGAATTCTATCCTCCGGTTTTGTTCCGCAAACGATAAATTTGCATTTTAAACCCTGTTTGGCAAAAAAATTATAAGCCTTGTGAATTTCGTTTAACCTGTCTTTCGCAAAGCCCAAAAAACATACATCATACTGGAAATTCTCAGGCTCGGTAACCTCAATTAAAGGGGTGTAATAATCCATTTCTTGAAAATGGATACCAAATTGTTCGGCCTCTCCCTTGTCATAGGAAACAACCGCATCGGCAATTTTCTTTATCTTTTCAATATCAATTTTTCGCTTGGAAATTAAATCCAAATACAAAACAACACATTTATTTTCAGGATTTAACTTCTTAATATATTTAACCAAGCCCTCATCTTGACTAAGATATTTACCACCCAAGAAAACAAAACAAACCGGCTTGGTCGTAGGGAATTTATGTTGGCACATTTTTTTAAACCAAATATTTTTAAAGGGTAGATTTATTTTTCGATTGAATTTTGCCGACCAATGAATAAAAAACAACTTTTGCAATAGAATGTTTGAATTAAAGGCGCGTGAAAACGTCTTTATAAAAGGAAAGTTTGAAAACTCTGAAAAAATAGGCTTATAATAATCGTGACCTATATTGTAAAAGACATAGTTGTATTTGTGGTCTTTCATCATTTCACCGCGTTTCAAGTGATATTATTTATGTTTACAAAATAAACAGTTAATAGGTTTTATATATCTTCTTAAAAGGTCAATAACATCCCTTTTTTCTATACCGTATTGCTTTTTGATTTTAAACTCCTTGTCAAAACGCTTATAATCGCAAAAACGCAAAGCAGTATGACTTTTAAGAAAAGCATATTTTTTTCTTACAAAAAGTTTATAATTTGTCAGGTTTGCTTTTTGCACATTTTCCATCATTTCAAGGGTATTTATAAGAATAGCCTCGTGCTCACTATACCTTAAAAGAAATTTTTCTACAGTATCGGCTCCTTTGGACATGCTTTTTTTATAAATGATGTAATTATAGAGCGGTTTGTTTAGAAAATAGCGTTTATGTTTGTAGTAAATAGGCAATAACATTTGCCAATTTTGGCCTCTTCTGGCAGGATAAATGCTTCTTTCGGGATTCGCGTCTAAAAACACTTCGGTGCGTACCATATGGCAACCCGAACAAAAAATACTGTCGCCGTTTAGCATTAAATCAAATTGATTTTCCTGTTTTACCCTGTCGGTCACTTCTTTTACCAAAAGGGTGGGATTTTCAAGGTTGTCTTCTTTGCGAATATAGGCATTACTGGTTACAATACCGTAATCGGGATTTTCTTTTAAAAATTTAACGCGTTCATAAACGGAGTCGGTTTCCAAATAGTCATCAGCGTCGGGCCAACAAAGGAATTCGCCCGTAAAATTTTTCAGTCCTGTATTTATAGCGCCGCCAAGCCCTTTATTATCCTGGTAAACATATTTAAATATCATACCCTCTTGGGTAAACTTTTGCTCGTAGCTTTTCACAATGTTTTCGGTATTATCAGTAGAGCCATCGTTAACCAAAATGAACTCTATATTTTTATAGGTTTGGTTTAAAACCGAATCCATAAGACGAGCAATTGTCTTTTCACCGTTATAACAAGGGGTTATAATGCTTACTAAATCCTTAATCATCTATTTTCTCCTAAGCTTATTTATTAAACTGAGAGCCATCGAATACAAATATTTAAAATCCGCAGACCTAAAGTAAAGTAAAAACAAAATGAGGTTGGGAACAATTCCAATAACCGCAACTGCAATAAAGAAACTAAGCCAAGAAAGGTCGGTCATAATTGCATTTACGCATAAATATCCGCCAAAACACATTATTGCAGTAAGACCAAGCCGGAAGAAGAAACTTAAATAATATTCTATTGCTCTTTTATCGAAAAGGTTTTTATAAACAATGTAAGGTCTTACGAGGGAGGGCACCAAGCCTGAAACAACGGTGCCGATATAAACGCCTACTAAACCTAGTTTAAGTGCCAAGACAATCGAAACCACAAGGTTTACAACACTTTGTATAAGTGCCAAATATTTATCTTGATTAAAAATACCACCCGCAACCTTAATGTTATTTACGGAAACTCTTTGACCCACCATGTAGTTATTAAGAATAAAGAGGGAAAGAAACGCCGCGGGTAAAGTGTATTCACTGCCCCACATTAAAGAGATAAAGGGCTGAACCAAAGAAAACAAAGCCACAGATGAAAAACTAAAAATCCAAAAGTTGGCAAAGTCCATCGTTCTAAAAACTCGGTATTGTTTTTCACGGTCATCTGACGCAAATAGGTTGCCGAGACTTCCTATTGCGCCGTTGAAAATTATATTTACAAATTGGTTTACAGTATTTGAAATTAGGGTATAATTCGATACGAGACCCACTGTTGTTACATTAATAAAAGCGGATATAATTATATTGTCGGTTTGATTAACGCTGATTTGACCGATTTTGTGAAGCATTAAAGCCTTAATATTACCGATAATTTTATTTTTTTCTTCCTTGTCAAGAGGCTCAATATTTTTATCCTTAAGATAGGGATAGTGGTTGTTAATGTAAACTGCGGTGTAGATTTTTTGAATAAGGTGCATAAGCGCCTGAGTCAGCAAATAAAGAATATAACTTTTAAAGACAACCAATAAAATTATCTGGAAAAAGTGCATCAATATATTAAAAACAGCAGAAATATTTGATACCACATAATGCTTTTGGTCAGCGTTTACAAGACTGTATTTATAGCTTACAAAATAGGTTGAAACGGTGTTAAAAAGGAATATCAAATAATAAAGTCTTACATGCTCAATTCCCTCGGTACCTTTTACCAAAACATTTAAAAATGGTAAAATCACAAGACCGATAACCGAAACCACAAGGGCAACGAGACGGTATGCTGTTTTATAAACACCCATTAGGGATTTGATTTTTTCGATGTCATTTTCAGCAACAGGCTTATAGAGACTGTAGTTCATAGCGGCGCCGATTCCAAGCTCTGTAAGAGTCAATACTCCCAAAACGCTTGTGAAAAGACCGTTAATGCCTAAATAACCAACGCCGATTGTTTTTATAAATGCAGTTCGGCAAATAAAGGATAAAAGAATGGTTACAAGGGAACTAATATATCCCCAAAAAATGTTTTTACCTGTGTATAAAACTCTGGATTTCAATTTTTTGTCCACCTATTTTACTAAAAGTCGTTTAATTCTTGTTTTGTAAAAAATCCACTTTCTCTTTGTTTTTTTCAATATAGAGGTTTTGTACCAACTCTTATAAAGGTATTCCGTAGTTGCGTTATCTATAGCCTCAAAGAACATTGCTCTTTTAGGATTGCAACGTGCAGATTTTGAAATTATTGCTGCTTGACTTGCCAATGCTTTTTCACGGTCTGCTTCTTCAAAGAAAAGTTCGCCTGTGGCTAGAAGTTCCTTAAAGAAAGTGTTGCCTTGTGTAGAGTTGATAAGAATTAGTGATAAGCCCTCGTCGGTATCCTTTATAGTGTTGCTGATCTTACGATGACTCCAACAGTCAGCAATAGTTATATCTGCCGAGCTGCCTTGTTCCTTTGCTTTGCAAGAATAACAGGCAGGGCGCAAAATAGTGTTATCAAGGAAAAGTCTTAAAAACCAGTCGTCCTCTAAGGTTTTAAGGCTTACCTTTTTATTGTCCTTAATCTTCAACGAAAAATAATGCCAACCAAATCGCTTATCTCTGAAAGAAATTTGCGGATTTTCACAGTCGGTTTTAAAGGAAACATACTTGTCCCACACTTTAGGCGAGGGTACGCCGTGGCAAATAAAATCCTGTGTTAAAAGGTTGGGATAATTTTTACCCAAATAAGCATACAAGCCCTTAATTTGACAGGGGGCACCTGAAAACAGCACCTTTTTGCCAAGTTCCAAAAATTCTTTGGCTTTTTTATAGCAGTCACCCATATTGCTTTGCACATATTTTGAACCCATAAACTGCTTGAGTTGTTCTTTGGTTTCGGCAAAGGTGTGTTTAACCTCCCGGCCTATCATAGCGGCGCCAAAAACCACACCGTTTTCTGCAATAACTCTTTCTGCCAAATGATAGAAAATGCCGCCAGAAGAACTGTTTTTTCGAATTTCGTCATTTTTGCTATAGCCAACAAAACAATGTTCGCCAACCGCTTTTTCGGGAGCGGTTTTGTTAATTGCAGGGCATATTTTTTCGCACTTATTACAATTTACACATTTATCCAAATCAATTTTGGGGTATTTAAAGCCTTCGCTGTCGCTCACCATAGTGATACAATTTACGGGACAGGCACTCTCACAAGCCGTGCAGCCGCAACAATCTTCTTTTATGGATAAAACAGTGTCTTTAGGTTTGTTTTTTTCGGGTTCTACAGCCGAATTTAAAGCCTTCTCAAGAAAATCAAAGGCTTCTTTTCTTTTTTCTTCCAAAATACTGTCCGTATTTGAAAAATCTGTTGAAAACAGTCTGTCTTTAGTTAAAATATTATAATTTCTTTCTTGCAAACCAAAGGCGCCAAGCAGGGTTTCGATTCGCGAATTCATAGATTTTCCGCTTTCAACACGGGAGAAGGTTACAAAATCGGTCTTCATAATTATTGAAAAGACAGTGCCGTGGAAAGAATCGGTACAAACCAATTTTGCGTTATTAATAAGGTACAATAACTCTTGCGGTGAAGTTGCATAGTGCTCTAAATCAAGCACATCGAAAAGGTGGATTATTTGAAGTCCGTTTTCCTTTGCAATTTTAGCAATATAGTTGTCGTGCTGTTTTGTGCGGTTTCCTAAAAAATAGGTTAAAAGATATGGCTTTTCGGTGTCAAACTCGGGTTTCTTTGCAATAGACAGCCACTTTTCTTTAGAAAGGCACATTGTGGGGTCGCAAAGAAGGGTAGCATCTCTGCCGCAAAGGTCTTTTATAATTTTTTTGCCCTGTTCCTCCCTAACAGAAAGGTGTGGAATCTCATTTATCCAATTAGAATAGTTTTCTTTTAAGGTGGCGGGGATTTCGGCTATTCCAAAGCTGGCCGCAAATGTTATTCTTTTTTGTTTGGGTGCAAACTGTAAAAAATTTATAGAGGAAATCATAGGATATGTAGGATTCCAAACCTGGTCGCTGCCCGAAATAAAATAGTCGTACTTATCAATTTGATTTTTGTTCCAAGGTTTGTTTATATCTATATGTATTTCGCCCCAATGTATTAATTCATTGCGAAATTCATCAAATGCGTTTTTACGTGCTTTAGAAGCATAATTCAAAGCTTTTTTGTTTTTTTTGCAGAAAAGCAGAGTTTTTAAAATACCACTGCCCGAATTTTTTATATTATAGCGGTAGTTTAACTGGTCTAAAATATATCTTTTAATATACTTTGGAGTGAATTTACAGGTTTTATCGGTTTTCGGGAAATACTGGCCGAATCGGGTATCGTTTATAACAGTTTCAGCTTCTAATCCTAGCTCTTCCACAACACTTTGAACAGCATAATTTTGCAACACATTGCCGTAATTGTTGCCGCCGTTAAGAGTAATTATTCCTACCTTTTTTTTCATTTTTAAATTCTCCCTATATTAGTTCAATTTGATTTATGTAATATATAAAATAAATTAGGACAAATTTTAAAAAATATAAGTTTAATTCTTTGCTTATGTGACAATTCTTTACAAGCAAGAGCTTGTTTGTAATACTTTTTATAAATTTTTAAAATTTCCTTTTGCTCTTTTTTGTAGTCCTTTTTATCTGCTTTCATATCGCAATAAATCATTATCATCAAATTTTCCATATTAGCAATATGTTTAGGCATAAGTTCCGGGAAATCTTTTGTATACAATTCATCATAAGCTTCAAAAAGCTTAACAGCAGTCAACTGTGAAGGTCTGAAATTTCCTCTGACAGCGCTATTATCAGACTGGACATAGTGATAAAGCGGTCGATGATCAAACCATACCTTACTAGCCTTGCTGAAAGCGAATCTGGAAAATAAACTATCCTCTCCGCGCAAAATGGTTTCATCAAACTTCAAATTTTCAATAATTTTCTTGGAAAAAAGTTTGTTCCAAGCAAAAGCAACATTATACACAAGTTGTTTTTGAGCGCCTTTGCGCTCAAAAAGGCCATACTTCTTTTCAGTTATGCGGTGAGCTGTTTCCTTATCGGGATAGGTTATAAAGTACTCGTAGTTTACCGCATCAACATCATGCTTTGAAACAAGATTTAAAAGGTATTCATAAGTATCAAGTTCAAGATAATCATCAGAATCAATAAAACTGAAATAATCGCCGTGAGACAGGTCGATACCCTCATTACGGGTTGCCGAAACACCACGGTTTTCGCGGGACACATAGACTATTCTATCGTCCTTTTCGGCAAATTCTCGACAAATTTCATCACTATTATCTTTAGAGCCATCATTTATCAAAATAATTTCTAAATTTTTATAGGTTTGATTTACAATAGAATCCAAACATTTTCTCAAATGTTTTTCTACATTATAAACGGGTATTACAACCGAAATTAAAGGTTTCATAAAATTACTGCCTTATTTGAAATTTTTCAACTCCTCGGAAATATCAATACTTTCTCCAATTTTATATTGCCATTCCTTTGGAGTTATATTGCAGGTGCCGCCTGCATGGAAAAAGGTAATTTCGCCGAAAATAATTTTGCCGTCAACATTGTAAAAATCCACTCGGCAAAATGGGAATTCTTTGCTCAAAATCTGAGCGTATTTTAACATTTCATCAAAATTGTCGGGTTTTGATAGCAAAGCAGGGTCAAAATTTGGTCTTGCTGCTGTTATATCTAGTAAATTGAAATCTTTGTCATAAACATTTCTTCTTGCATCGTGTCGGTGATTTCCGCTGTCATCCGCTGTATCAATATCCACGAAAATGTATTCACATTTTCCTTTGCTGCATAAGAAACGGTAGTCAACCAATCCTAAACTATTGTCGGTTTCAATAATAGCCTCGGCAATAATTTTTCGGTCAATGTCGTGATAATTCCACTCTCTTGAGTCTAAAGAGTAATCGTGCTTCATGCCCTTGCCGAGAATTTTTTCAGCACTTTTTTTATCAAAGGTTTTCAAATCATTGCAGCGCACATTACAAGCGCTCATATGGTTGGCTTTTATGTAAAATCTATCGGGCAGCTCGTCCCAATTGATACTTTTTGCAGAATCATATACACCGAATAGTGGGTTTAGGATATGTTCCAAGCCCTTTTCTTTCACAAACTCGCGAACAAGGTATTTGTCCGAACATTTGGTGCAAAGCGGATTGCGATAATTCATTTTGAGCCACAATTGTTTTTCATCAAATGTCTTTGGAGTTTTGAAATTTGGATTTAATCCATGAGTTTTTTTATAAGCCCTTTTAAAATAAACTTCATCGGGCAACACTCTTAAATAGTTGATATTAATAACATGCAAAATATTCCAAATTTCTTTTCCAACTGCATTCTTTTTTAAAAAATCGCGTATAAACAATTTTATATTCATCGTAAATTCCTCCATAAAGCTTATAAGAAACTATTTCTTTTACCGTTGCCAAATAAACCTGTAAACCGCCGATGACTTTAACAAATCATATCTCCAAAAGAAAAAGAACAAAACAATAATTCCTATCTTTACAATAATCTCTGTATTCTTATCCTTGAATTCCACCAACTTACCCATTGCCAAAGGCACCAATACCAACAAATAAATGTTAATTCTTGAAATATATGGGCTATTCATACCAATAACGCTAAGCAATGCATATAAAATAAGACAATTTAAATAAAAGGTTTTTTCCTTTGTTTTTTCAGACTTCATATATATAAATAAGCAAAATACAGCAGGAACGATACAAACCAAAACTCTTAAAATGTTAACCTGGTTTAAATAATATGATCCTTCTTCTATAATAAATTCAGATTCTTTTAATCCGCCAAATAAAGAGAAAATAAATTCATAATTATATAAAAGAACTATTGAACCTATGGTTAAGAGTAATATATTCCTTAAATTAACCTTTCCTCGTAACATAAAATAAGGCACTGCCATAATTATTGCTGATTTATGAAACAAAAAGGCAATAAAGACACATAGCAAATATTTAAATAGTTTTTTATCTAAAATCAGTCTATGTCCAAGGCATATAATAGCCGCAGCAAAAAACTGGCGCACTCCATTAAAAGAACCATGCCAAATACCTGTAAATATAAATAAAAGAGCCGAAAAAAGATAAGTATCGATATATTTAAATGTTATAGCGAGTATGCTCGTCATTGTAAATGCGGCTGTTATAAATATAAATGCCGCGCCATCGGTTGTAAATAGCTTAATAATAGCTCCTAAAACCGGAAAACCGGGTTCATCTAATTCTTTAAGCGCTGATAACCAATTAGGAGCATAGTTATAGGCAAATTTGTAATACGCACCAAAGTCAGCGCCTACATAATATCTAAATCCCGAAACAAAAATAAGCACGGCTGTTGCTAAACCTAAGAAAACATTTGTCGTGGCTGTTTTATTAATAACGGTTTTGTTATTTAAATCCGTGCTTTTCACCATATTACTCTGCGCAATACATAAAAAAACGAAAACCAGTGAAACTGTAATATAATATATAGTCATTTTTTCTCCCGTAAGTCAACAAAACTATAAGACTGCGCTTTATTTTCTATTTCTTGCTTTAATTTTTCTGATCTCATTTCGAAAAAGCGCAAATAAGGGTAATAAAACACGCCAATAATATTTAATTGGGTATTTAAGAGAACGGAAACCCAGCCATCTTGTAACAACCGCCCATAAATAAAGGCTGGGTTTTCTTCTTAAAAAGGCGTTTGCATCTTCTCTAAAGAAATAAAGAGGTTCTTGTATGTTTGCACCACTGAAGCCTTTTGCGAAAAATCTGAACCACAAATCATAATCTTGGCTTCGCATAGTGCGTTTTGATACAGTGTATCCACCAATTTCCTTGTAAACCCTAGTATAAGTCATTATTGAAGCATGACAAAAACAAGGGCCAAAACGTAAAGAGTATTTATTCGGAAACTCTTCATATCGAATTATTCTACCTAAATTTCCATCATCATCAAAAGTTTGCATCAATGTGCTAACAAGATGAATTTCCGGATGTTCGCGCAAAAATTTTACCTGCTTTTCAAATCTATCAGGCGCAACGTAATCGTCTCCATCCATTCTTGCACAAAACTCACCATCAGCATATTTTAAGCAATGATTAAGCGATGCAGCCAAGCGTGAATTCTTTTCATTATGAATTATAAGGAATTTATCGGGATACTTATCGGCATATTCTCGAATTATTTCAACTGTATTGTCCGTTGAGCAATCATTACAAATTATAAATTTCCAATTAGTATAAGTTTGCGCAAGTATAGACTCTATACTTTGTCTCACTAATTCTCCGCAGTTATAAACCGCCATTATAATAGAAATTTGTCCCTCTATCATATAATTCACACCTTTGATGATTGTTATTTTTCAATTATTGTTTTCTTTGGAAGAATAAATTTTTCGCCCATTTCAAAATCAAATTTGTCTGGGTCAAATTCAACATAACCGCTTCCGTTATGGAAGGTAAGCTCACCAAAGATTATTTCGCCATCAATATTATAAAAATCCACTCTTACATGTGGAAAATCTTTAGAAAGAATTCGTGCATATTCCACCATTTTTTCGAAATTCTTAGGTTTTTCGAGTTTTTGGGTAATGGGTGCAAAATCCATTCTGCGGCAAGGAAGTTGATTAAACTCCATATCATAAAAACCAAGTTTGCCGTTAGCGTGATTATCTGTATAATCAATCATTGTATAAAGGCAAAAAGGTTCACCGTTAAAACAAAAGAACTTATAATCAGGCAAATCGTTATTTTTGTCGCGTGGCAATAATTTTTCAAAAATTATTTTGGGTTCAATGTTTTCATAACACCACTCGCCCGCAACGGACTTTTTCTTGGTTGCTATCCAAGAATGTGCTAATTTTCTTAACTTTTCAATATCCTCTTCAGAACTATCTTTTACAAAATAATTTGTACCCGAACCATTGTTTGCTTTCATCGCATAACTCGAAGGCAAAGAAGAAAAGTCAATATCTTTCGCATGGTCGTATGAGGCATATAAGTCGTTAAGCAAAAAACCCAGACCCTTGCTTTCGACATACTCTCTTACAGCAAATTTGTCAGAGCATTGCGTAATAAGCGGTGTGCGATAAAAAAGTTTATACCACTGAATTTTTTCGCTGTATCTTTTCGGGTTCTTCAAATTAACAAATCTACCCGTTCTAATAAAATACTGATATTTTATTGTCCAATCATCAGGAAGAAACGAAAGCAATTCAAGAATTTTTAAACGAAGTTTTTGACTTTTAATTATTTTTTTGTAATTAATTAACATTACAAATTCTCCTTATACCACTCGATAGCAAGTTTAATGCCGTCGGCAAAACTGTAATCGGGGTCGTAACCGAGTAAGCGCTTTGCCTTGGAAATATCAGCATTGGAATGTTTAATATCACCCTTACGGTCGGGGCCAAAGTTTGGCTCGATATCAACCTTTAAAGCCTCGGTCAAGCCGTAATAAATGTCAATTAAATATTCTCTGCCGCCAAAAGCAATATTGTATGCCTCGCCTGCGGCTTCGCTTGGAGCGAGACAAGCCTTCAAGTTTGCCTCAATAACATTGTCAATATAAGTAAAATCACGGCTTTGCTTACCGTCGCCGTTAATGGTGGGTTGTTCGCCCTTTAAAAGCAACTTAATAAATTTTGGAATAACTGCGGCATAAGCGCCGTCAGGTGTCTGTCTTCTGCCAAACACATTAAAGTAACGCATACCGTAGGTATCAAGACCGTAGTGCATGGTGTAAAGATTAGCCCACTCCTCATCGCAACGCTTGGTTAAAGCGTAAGGAGAAAGCAAGTTGCCCTCAACACCCTCGGTTTTGGGGAGCTTTGGCTCGTCGCCATAAACCGAAGAAGAAGAAGCGTAAACAAACTTTTTAACACCCTGCTGACGGGCAGCCTCTAACATATTAAGGGTGCCTTCAATATTGTTTTTACAGTAGAAAATCGGCATTTCAAGGCTTCTTGGAACGCTGCCCCAAGCGGCTTGGTTAAGAACAAAGTCAACACCCTCACAAGCCTTCATACAGGTATCCAAGTCCTTGATATCACCCTTTACAAACTCGTAATTAGGGTTATCTAAGAACATATCAACATTTTCCTGTTTGCCGGTTGAAAGGTCATCAAGGCAACGCACCTTGTAACCTAAATTAAGTATTGCTTCGCAAAGGTTGGAACCGATAAAACCTGCTCCACCCGTTACTAAAAAGAGTGAATTTTCGGGGAATTTTAAATGTTTGTAACCCATAATTATAATCTCCAGTAAATATAGCCTGCGTTTTCGTATTGTGTACGGTCAAGAAGTCCCTTGATGTCGGCAAGAACCTTAGTGCCGTTGTCGCCCGACTTAAACATTTTGTCGAAATCAGCCTCGGTAAAGTTTTTAAACTCTTCGTGGGCAACGGCTAAAATTACAGCGTCGCAGTCCTTAATGTCACTCATATCAACAAATTCCATACCGTAAAGATGCTTAGCCTCAGCCTTATCAGCAGTGGGGTCAGCAACGGTAGCAGTAATGCCATACTCTTTGAGTTCGTTGTAAATATCAATAATCTTTGTGTTTCTGGTGTCGGGGCAGTTTTCTTTAAAGGTGAAGCCCAAAATCGCAACCTTTGCACTCTTAATTGCAACATCGGCTTTAATAAGGTTTTTAACGATGCTTTCGGCAACATATTTACCCATATCATCATTAATTCTTCTACCCGAAAGGATAACCTGACTGTGATAACCTAATTGTTCAGCCTTGTATGTAAGGTAATATGGGTCAACACCGATACAGTGACCGCCAACAAGACCGGGGTAGAACTTAAGGAAGTTCCATTTTGTACCTGCAGCCTCTAAAACAGACTTTGTATCAATACCCATCTTGTTGAAGATGATGGAAAGTTCGTTCATAAAGGCAATATTAATGTCGCGTTGGCTGTTTTCAATAACCTTTGCGGCCTCGGCAACCTTAATGCAGGATGCTCTGTGAACACCTGCATCAACAACGATTTCGTAAACCTTTGCAACTTCCTCAAGAGTCTCATCATCCATACCCGAAACGATTTTAACAATAGTTTCAAGACGGTGCACCTTGTCGCCTGGGTTAATACGCTCGGGAGAGTAGCCAACCTTAAAGTCAACACCGCATTTAAGACCTGACTCGGCTTCCATAATAGGAACGCAAACATCCTCGGTAACACCGGGATAAACGGTAGACTCGAAAACAACGATAGCGCCCTTAGTTAAGTTTCTACCAACGATACGACTTGCGCCCTCAACGGGGGTCAAATCGGGGGTGTGGTCATCATTAACGGGAGTGGGAACTGCAACAATGTGGAATTTTGCGTCTCTAAGACGGGTTTCGTCGGCAGTAAATTCAACAGTTGTGTTTCGGATTGCCTCGTCACCCACCTCGTTTGTAGGGTCAATACCCGATTTGTAGGTGTTGATTTTAGCCTCGTTAAGGTCGTAACCGATAACCTTAACGCCACGCTTTGCAAACTCAATTGCGATAGGCATACCAACATAACCCAAACCTACCAAAGAAATTTTTTCTTCACCGTTTATAATTTTTTCATACAAAGACATTATTTTTTTCTCCTTTGTTTACAGTTTTATTAATATTTTCCAAATACATATCAATTACAATTTGTCGGTCAAACTCTTTTTCGATTTTTTTGCGGGCGTTTTCACCCATAGTTTTTCGTTCGTTTTCTGACAACGATATGAATTTTTCTATACTTTCCAAAAGTTTTTCACCATTTTTAACAGGGAAGGTATATCCGCTTTCGTTTTCGTCAATTATTTCCCTGCAACCCGAAATATCCGACGCGATACATCCTCTTCCTGCCGAGGAGGCTTCCATTAAAACATTCGCCATTCCCTCGTGGTATGATGGGTGGATTATGCAGTGGCACTGAGAAATCAGGTCGTGGACCTGAGTTTGAGTTTTCTCTCCGTGATATATAACGGGATATTCCTCACAAAGGTCGGCAATTTCCTTTTGATACCTATCTTCTTCGCACCAACCGACAACATTAAATTCCACATCGTCCCGTTTACCCAATTTTTTAATGGCGTAAAACAGTTCGTCAAAACCTTTATCTTGCCTTAATCTTGAAACAATTATGAATTTAATTTTGCCCTTTTCTTCAGGGTAAGGAACAAAGGCGTGTTTTTTTATATTAACGCCAGAGCCCGGCAATAAAACCGAAGCCTTGCCCCTTATTTTGTTTTGGTTTAGGAGTTTCATATTTTCCTCGTTTTGGAAAAATATTACCTCACTGCTTTTCATAGCGTATCTCATAAGGAAAAACATCACGCTTTGTTTAAGCCCTTTGGACTGCATTGTGCTTCCAAGTCCTGTTATGTTGTTTAAAACCGGAACCTTGCATTTTCTACAGGCTATTGAGCCATAAATGTTCGGTTTCACAGTATAGGTCAAAACAACATCAGGATTTACATTTTTAATAAGCGTTTTATATTCTTTTATGAGTTTTAGTTCCTTAAGGGGATTTGTACCGTGGCGGGTAAGATTATTTTCCACAACGGTACATCCAATATCTCTAAAAGCTTGGTTTTTTTCGTCCTTTGGCAAACTTAAAACAACTTCAAATTTTTCTTTTGTAAATCTTTCTAAAAGTTCCATTCGAAAATTAAAGAGAGTTTTAAAATCGTTTGCCAGAATTAAAATTCTCATTTAAATTTTCTCCAAAATTTTATTTGCAATTCCCTTTGCATCAATGCCGAATTCGCTTCTTAAATATTTTTGAGAGCCAACCTTGGAAGAGTATGTGTCCTCAAGACCGATTTTCAAAAGCTTTGCATTTTGGGGATTTTCCGCCATAACCTCGGCAACAGCGCTACCAAATCCGCCCACAACATTGTGCTCTTCAATGGTTGCAATTAAATCAAACTTCTCAGCAGCGTCTAAAATCACCTTGCGGTCGATGGGCTTTACTGTTGGGAAGGTGTAAACCTCGGGGTCGATTCCCTTTTCTTTCAAAAGGGCAACTGCTTCTTCAACCTCTTCAAAAATAGCGCCGGTTGAGAAAATTGCAACCTTGGTACCTTCTTTAACCTTAATGGCTTTTCCAATTTGGAAGTTTTCTATTTTTTCGTGAATACGCTTTTCACCGCCGCGGCCGAGTCTTAAATAACAGGTGCCGTTATATTCGGCAATAGCCTTTGTTGCAGCTTCAGCTTCGGTCAAATCACCGGGGGCTAAAACCACCATATCGGGCAGAGCGCGCATAATCGCGATATCCTCGGTTGCGTGGTGGCTCATACCAAGAGAGCCGTAAACAAATCCGCCGCCAACACAAACGATTTTTACATTAGCATTATGATAACAACAGTCATTTCTTATCTGCTCAACACAGCGAAGTGTTGGGAAGTTACCTATAGAATATGTAAAAACGCTTTTACCCTCAAGCGCCATACCTGCGGCGAGAGCGGTCATATTTTGCTCGGCAATACCGGCATTGGTAAACTGATTTGGCACAGCCTCCCAATAAGGCTTCAAAACGCCAAATCCAAGGTCACCGGTTACAAGTTCAATATTTTTGTTTTCCTTGGCTAACTCAACAAGGGTTCTAACAAAGGTATCTCTCATTTTATTTGCCCTCCTTCACTTTCTCAACATCGCTCAAGGTGTTAACGCGCCTTGGACTCTGTAAAAAGTCGGGTTTCCAGGTTTCGGTCATGGTGTGGTCACTGCCGTCAAGTTCGGTGTTAAGGTCAGGATTTTCAATTCCATTGGGTGTGTAAACATCCTCAACACCCTCGGGTTTTACCTTGTGCAACTCGGTTACAGCGGTGTCGTACTCCCAACCCTCGTGAGGGAAACGGTAGTGCCATAAAATATCCGACTCCATAAAGGAAATGCCCTTGCCCTTTGTGGTGTTTGCAATAATAACGGTGGGCTTGTCCTTTTGTGCCTTTGCGGTTTCAAAGGCTTTCTTTAATTCTTCGTGACAGTTTCCGTCAATCTCAATAGCGTTCCAGCCAAATGCCTTCCATTTTGAGGCAAAGGGTACAATTTCAAGGGTGTTTTCGTTATAGTCAAGACTTTGCATACGGTTGTGGTCAACAACGGCGATTAAATTGTTTAGTCTGAAGTGGTTTGCAAACAAAGCAGCTTCCCAAACCGAACCTTCGTTACACTCACCGTCGCCCAAAACAACAAATACACGGTTTCCCTTACCGTCTTTCTTAATAGCGTAAGCCATACCTGTTCCAACCGAAAGACCGTGACCCAAAGAACCTGTTGATAAATCAACACCGGGCAAATGGTGGGAAACGTGACCTGAAAGGCGGCTGCCGTTTTGATAGTGAGTCTTTAATTCCTCAACAGGGAAAAAACCGCTCTCAGCCAATGCGGCGTAAACGCTGGCGCCCGCATGACCCTTGCTTAAAATAAAGCGATCGCGGTCGGGTGATTTTGGATTTTCGGGGTCGATTTTTAAAACATCGGCATAAAGCACCGCCATAATATCGGCAACCGACAAAATGGCGCCAATATGGCTTCCGCCCGAAAGGTGGGTCATTTCAATGCCGTGTCTTCTGATTTTCCAAGCTAGTTGTTGACTATTCAATTAAAAACACCTCAGTATATTTTTTTATAAAGAAATTTCGTTTAAGATTTTAAGTTCTTCTTGACTTAAAGACCAATCCAAAGCGTCAAGGTTTGAAAGCATTTGCTTTTCACTCTTAACACCTGCGATAACAACCGAATCTTTAAGGTTATCAAGAATAAATCTAATTGCGGTTGCGGGAACGGTCTTGCCGTGAGCTGCCGCAATTTTTTTAAGTTCCTCAACAATTTCCAAATTCTTTTTAAGTTTCTCACCGTGGAAATTAACATAAATTTCACGGCTTCTTCGGTCGTTCGAATCAAACTTTGTATTAATATCATACTTACCTGTCAAAATGCCTTGACCCAAACTACCCCATGTGAGAGGAGTTGCGTTAAGTTTATCTGATACAAACTGCATATCTTCTTCAAATTTGCGACAAGCAAGAGAGTATTCGTTTTGGAAGTTAACAAAAAGGTTTTTGTAAGGCAAAAGCTCATCCATTTTTTCCTTTTGGATATTACTTAAACCAAAATAGCGAACCTTGCCCTCTTTTTGAAGGGTTTTAAGACCGTCCACAACCTCTTCAATGGGAGTATTGTCGCGGTAGTGAATTACATAAATATCAACATAATCGGTACCCAAACGGGTAAGACTTTTTTCCAAAGCCTCACGCATATATTCGGGGGAATTATCGTAAACGGTTTTGCCGTCAAGAATTCTCACGCCGAATTTAGACTGAATAACAACATCTTTTCTGCGGTTACCAAGACCTTTTGCAAGGGTTATTTCCGACTGACCCAAACCGTAGGTGTCGGCAGTGTCAAAATAGTTCACACCGTTTGCGATAGCAGTGTCAATAGCGGTGAGGAAATTTTGCTCGTTGGTTTCGCCCCAACCGTATCCGCCCATAGGACAACCGCCCATACAAAAACGGGAGACCTTTAAATCAGAATTTTTTAAGGTTATGTATTCCATTATTTTTTACCTCTTATTGTATGTAAAGCTTTGTTTAAAACCTTGAAAACTGTTGAGAAAAAGATTTTAAAATCGGTCAAGGCCGAAACCTGAGCCACATATTTAAGCCTTAATTGATTTTTTCTTTTTAAAACATATTTTTCATACATTTCGTCGGTGTTTTCGGTACCCACAATTTCATCAAGATTTATAAAGTCCATAGAACTGAAGTCGGTAATACCGGGGCGAACATTCAAAATGTTCTTTTCGGTTTCATCGTATTGATCGGTATATCTTAAAAGTTCAGGTCTTGGACCTATAAAACTCATACTGCCGTTTAAAATGTTTAAAAGCTGAGCTGTTTCATCCAACTTGGTTTTTCTGAGGAAAGCGCCAACCTTGGTGATTCGGCTGTCATTTAAAGCGGTTGTGCCCGAACCGATTTTGTCAGCATCCTTAACCATTGTACGGAATTTAAAAATCTTAAAACTTTTATTTTTATATCCCCCGCGAAGCGGTGTGTAAAAAACGGGAAAACCCGAATCGATCACCACACAAAGAGCGATTATGAGCATAAAAGGTAAGCAAACACAAAAACCTATGAATGCCACAACAAAATCGACAACTCGCTTTAAAACCTTGTTGTAAAATCCGTTATATGCTTTTTTGTAATCCTCTTCGGTAAACGGAAGTTCTTCCAAAGCCAACTTTTTTTCAATTTCTTCGGAAAACTTAACAGCAGATTCTATCAAAAAAATCACCTTTCACAAAACATACTTGGCGCTATTATACAAAATACATTATACAACAAGTTAAAATAAAAAGCAATATATATATAATACATATATAAATATTATTTTTATGACACAAAAAAACGAAGCCCTTTTCAGAGCTTCGTTTTCAAAATTAAATCTTAGTTTTCAATTTTTAATGCGCTGTAAACTGCCTTTAAGTTGGCAACAATACCGTCCATTGAGAAAACACCTTTATATTATACAAACTCCATGGTTTTGAGAAAATGTCTTGTGAAAAAATACGCTTTGTGATATAATATATTAAATATTGTAAAATTTATAGATTACCGTAATAACAAGGAGATTGAGAAATATGAAACTTGGTATGGTAGGACTTCCCAATGTAGGAAAATCCACCCTTTTTAACGCTATTACCAATGCCGGCGCTCAATCGGCAAACTACCCCTTTTGCACCATTGAACCCAATGTTGGTATGGTAAGTGTGCCCGACGAAAGACTTGAAAAATTGGCCGAGATTTACAGCCCCGACAAATTTACCCCTGCAGTTATCGAATTTGTTGATATTGCAGGTCTTGTTAAGGGTGCTTCCAAGGGTGAGGGTCTTGGAAATAAATTCTTGGCAAACATCCGCGAAGTTGATGCTATTGTGCATGTTGTTCGCTGTTTTGAAAGTGATGATATCATCCACGTTGAAGGCAGTGTTGACCCTATTCGTGATATTGAAACCATTAACTTGGAACTCATTTTCTCGGATATGGAAATGGTTACCCGCCGACTGGATAAAACCAAAAAAGCCTTAAAGGGCGACAAGACACTCGCTGGGGAAGTAGCCTTTTTAGAACGCCTTATGACTCACCTTGAAAACGGTCTTCCTGCCCGTTCTATTGAAATTAACGAGGATTTCGAGCAAGAGGTTATAAACACCACTGCGCTTCTTTCGGCAAAGCCTGTAATTTACGCTTGTAATATGAGTGAAGCCGATTTTTCAGGTGGTATTGAAGATAACGCAAATTACCTTAAAGTCAAGGAATTAGCCGAGACCGAAAAGGCTGAAATTCTTCCTATTTGCGCCGCATTAGAGGCTGAAATTTCAGGACTTGATGATGAAGAAAAGATTATGTTCTTGGAAGAACTCGGTCTTGAGCGTTCGGGCCTTGACCGTATGATTCAAAAATGTTACAGCCTTTTAGGGTTAATCTCTTATCTTACTGCAGGTAAACCCGAAGTCAGGGCTTGGACCATTACCGAAGGCACCAAAGCGCCCCAGGCAGCAGGTAAAATTCACACCGATTTTGAGCGTGGATTTATTCGTGCCGAGGTAGTGGCTTACGATGACCTTATGGCTTGTGACGGCAGTATGGTTACCGCCAAAGAAAAAGGCCTTGTTCGCAGTGAAGGCAAGGAATATGTTATGAAGGATGGAGACATTGTTCTCTTTAGATTTAACGTTTAAGGTGTAAAAGATATGAAATATTATTTTCTTTTTAACCCCCTTGCAGGCAAAGGAAAAGCCCAGGGACTTTTTAGTTCCCAAAACACCTCGGAAGAAGAGGTAATCTGCGCCGATATGACCGAAATTGAGGACTATAAAGAGTTCTTTTCGGGTGTTGGTGACGATGACATTATCATTGTTTGTGGTGGTGACGGAACGCTAAACCGTTTTGTCAACAACATCGAAGATCTCGATATTAAAAACGAAATTTTGTACTTCCCTGCAGGCAGTGGAAACGACTTTATGAACGACCTTGACCGTGTTCAGGAAGGCGGTTCTTTCAGGGTTAATGAATACATTAAAAATCTGCCCACCGTTACAATTAAGGGCAAGGATTACCGTTTTATAAACGGCGTTGGCTTTGGTGTTGACGGTTTTGTTTGCACCGAAGGCGACCGTTTAAGAAGCAAGGGTAAAAAGGTTAATTATACCACCCTTGCCGTTAAATGCCTTTTAAAATTCAAGCCTGTAAATGCCACACTTACGGTTGACGGCGTAACCAAAAAATACAAAAAAGTTTGGATGACAACCGCCATGAAGGGCCGTTATTTCGGTGGCGGAATGATGCTCACACCCGACCAAAGAAGATATGCTAAAGATGGCAAAATTTCGGTTTTGGTGGTGCATGATATCGGTCGTTTTAAACTTTTAACCCTCTTCCCCTCAATTTTCGAAGGAAAACACGTTAAATACACAAAATACATAGAAATTATTAAGTGCGACAATATGAGTGTTGAGTATGACACCTCTTGTTCACTTCAAATTGACGGAGAGCCTATGGCCGACATTATGGGATACTCCGTTACAACCGAGAAAAAGGTGAAAGCATAATGAAAATTGCAATAATAACAGGCGCTTCCTCAGGTCTTGGCGTGGATTTTGCCACCGAAGTTGACAAGCAAAGAGCCGATATTGAAGAAATTTGGCTGGTCGCCCGAAGAAAAGACCGTTTGGAAGAATTAGCAAGTAAACTTTCAAAGAAAACCCGAGTTTTAAGCCTTGATATTACTACCGATGAAGCGGTGGAAACCTTGACACAAATTTTGGAAAACGAAAAGCCTGAAATCGGCCTTTTAATAGGCAACGCAGGATTCGGAAAATTGGGTGATTTTGCCGAACTTTCAGCCACCGACTCCAAAAATATGATTAGGTTAAATTGCGAGGCTTTGACCGTATTTTCAAGGGTTTGTTTGCCCTTTATGAAGGAAAAATCGGAGATTATAAACACCTGCTCAATAGCATCCTTTGCACCCAATGCCCGTATGGCGGTTTACTCCTCCACAAAGGCTTATGTTATGAGTTTTTCGAGGGCTTTACGCTTTGAATTGAAGTCCCGTAAAATCAATGTTTTAGCGGTTTGTCCGGGACCTATGGACACCGAATTTTTACCCGTTGCAGGCATCGGAAAAGGGGATAGTTTTACCTTTGATACACTGCCTCGTGTAAACCCCAAAAAGTTGGCTAAAAACACCTTAAAAGCCTCGAAAAAAGGTAAGGGTGTTTACACCGAACTTGCCTTCTATAAATTCTACCGTTTCCTTGCAAAAGTGCTTCCCCACAGCCTTGTAATGCACCTTTGCAAGACCTAAATTTCAGACCTTTTAAGACGCCTTTTCGGGGCGTCTTTTTTTGTGCAAAAAAACCTTAAAATTTGGGGTGTATATAATATTAATAAAATAATATTATAAATTTAACAAAAAGTTAATGACAAAAGAGATCTATTGTGGTATAATAAATTGGATTTTAATAATTTTCGGGAGTGATATTTTGAAACTGCTTTGTATTGACGGAAACAGCATTATAAACCGTGCTTTTTACGGCATAAAACTGCTCACCACCAAGGATGGGCTTTACACTAATGCAGTTTACGGTTTTATTAACATTTTAAACCGACTTTTAGACTCCGAAAAACCCGATGGCGTTGCCGTGGCTTTCGACCTTAAAAAGCCCACCTTCCGCCATTTAAAATATGCCGAATACAAGGCAGGCCGAAAGGGTATGCCAGATGAACTTCGCGAACAGATGCCCATTTTAAAAGAGTGGTTAAACCTTGCAGGTTACCACTGTATTGAGTGCGAAACCTTTGAAGCCGATGATATTTTAGGTACACTTGCCCGACTTTGCGAGGAAAGTGGCG
>JAZOXF010000067.1:0-66096 GCA_045659605.1 Acutalibacteraceae bacterium | reverse complement strand
GTTCTGAGACATCTCAAGACCCGAAACAGCAACACCGCCCGCGTTAACTGCCTTAGAAGGAGCAACTATAACGCCGTTAGCCTTAAGGTATGCAATAGCCTCGTTAGTTGTAGGCATATTGGAAACCTCTACGTAGTACTTGATGCCGTTAGCAACGATCTTCTCTGCTTCAGCCATACCAACCTCGTTCTGAGTTGCGCAAGGCATAAGGATATCTGCCTTAACGCCCCAAGGCTTCTCGCCTGCATAGAAGGGTACGCCAAACTTGTCAGCATAGTCCTGAACTCTGTTACGGCAAGATGCACGCATATCAAGCATAAACGCGATCTTCTCGGGAGTGTTTATTCCGTCCTCGTCGTATACGTAACCGTCAGGACCGGAAATGGTAACTACCTTACCGCCAAGCTCGGTAACCTTTTTAACAGTACCCCAAGCAACGTTACCGAAGCCTGAAACTGCAAAGGTTTTACCCTTAATGTCTTCGCCGAAGTGCTTAAGCATTTCAACAGTGTAGTAAACAGCGCCGAAACCTGTAGCCTCAGGACGGATAAGAGAACCGCCGTAAGGAAGACCCTTACCGGTTAAAACGCCAACGAATTCGTTGCGAAGTCTCTTATATTGACCAAAGAGGTAACCAACCTCACGAGCGCCAACGCCGATATCACCTGCAGGAACGTCGGTGTCTGCGCCGATGTGCTTAGCAAGCTCGGTCATAAAGCTTTGGCAGAAACGCATAATTTCGCCGTCCGAACGACCTCTGGGGTCAAAGTCGGAACCACCTTTACCGCCACCCATGGGAAGACTTGTAAGGCTGTTTTTAAAGGTTTGCTCGAAACCTAAGAACTTCATAATAGAAGCGTTAACTGTGGGATGGAAACGAAGACCACCCTTGTAAGGACCGATAGCAGAGTTGAATTGTACACGGAAACCACGGTTAACCTGTACCTGACCCTTATCGTCTACCCAAGAAACTCTGAAAGTAATCATTCTCTCAGGCTCAACCATTCTTTCAATAACACCATTTGCTTCATATTTAGGATTTGCTTCAACAACTGGCTCAATAGATTCTAAAACCTCTTTAACCGCCTGCAAAAACTCGCTTTCGCCGGCGCTTCTCTTGGCAGCGTCTTCATAAACCCTGTTCAAATAAGCTGATTTAAACATTTTCATTACCTCCGTTAAAATAATAAATTTTTCACCTATATAGAATACTACTATTTTTTTTATGAGTCAACAAAAAATTACAATTTTTTCTTGATTTTTACTTTTTTAACAGTTGTTTGTGTATAATAATAATTGACCTTTGTAATATTTACTGATATAATTATACTATTATTTTGAAAGGTTTTAGGCTGATGGAAAAAGTGTTAGTCGGCATGAGCGGAGGGGTTGATTCCTCTGCCTGCGCCTTGATTTTAAAAGAAATGGGCTTTTCGGTGACAGGTCTTACCCTATCCCTTTGCGAAAAGGATATGGCAAGGGATTTGGCCGATGCAAAATCGGTTTGCCAAAAACTTGACATCCCCCACCTTAACATTGACCTTTCGGATGACTTTAAGGAATGGGTTATTGATGATTTTATTACTCAATACAAGAAAGGCCTTACTCCTAATCCTTGCCTTGAGTGTAATAAACACATTAAATTCGGCAAGATGCTGGATATCGCTCTTGACAAAGGTTTCGACAAAATCGCAACAGGCCATTACTCAAGGGTTGAAAAACTGGGTGACCGATATATCTTAAAAAAGGCAAAGGACCTATCAAAAGACCAGTCTTATGTGCTTTACGGTTTAACCCAACACCAGTTAAAACATTTAATTTTACCCTTGGGTGACCTTACAAAACCCGAAATTAGGGAAAAAGCCGAAAATGGCGGTCTTGTTAACGCCAACCGCCCCGATTCTCAGGACATTTGCTTTGTGCCTGACGGAGATTACGCTTCCTTTATTGAAAAGGTTGATGGTTTTATAAGTGAAAAAGGCAATTATCTTGACATTGAAGGCAATGTTTTGGGCAAGCATCAAGGGGTTATTAATTACACCATCGGCCAACGAAAAGGCCTTGGTATTGCCCTTGGCAAACCCCAGTTTGTAATTGATAAAAATGCCGAGGAAAATACCGTTATTTTAGGTGATGAAGAACACCTTTTCAAGCGTGAAGTTGAAGTTTGCGACCTGAATTTCATTCCCTTTGACAAATTGGAAAAAGAAATGCGGGTAAAGGCAAAACTTCGCTATCGCCATACCGAACAACCTGCCACCATCTATCCGTTAGAAAACGGCAACGTTAAAATCATTTTTGATGAGCCTCAAAGGGCACCTTCCCCCGGTCAGGCAGCCGTTTTTTATGATGGAGACATTATGGTCGGTGGAGGAAAAATTATTTAACATCTAAATTATATAACCAAAGGAGAATTTTTATGAGAACTGTTGTATCTGTTATGGGAAAAGACACTGTTGGTATCATTTCAAAGGTTAGCGCCGTTTGTAACGAGTGTAATGTTAATATTTTAGATATTACTCAATCGGTACTTGATGATATTTTTGTAATGGTAATGCTTACCGACATTTCGGCAGCAAACTGCAGTTTTGCCGATTTTACCGACAAAATGAAATCTTTAGGCTGTGACAACTGCCTTGACATCCGTGTTATGCACGAGGATATTTTCAATTCTATGCATAGAATTTAAGGGGAAAAACAATGATTAATATTAATGATATTGTGGAAACCATAAATATGATTTCCGAAGAAAATCTTGACATCCGTACCATCACAATGGGTATTTCCCTTTTGGATTGTGCCGACAGTGATGCCGACAAGGCTTGTCAAAAGATTTATGACAAAATTACCCGTTTGGCAGGTAATTTAGTTAAGGTTGCTGAGGATATTGAACGCGAATACGGTATTCCGATTATAAATAAGCGCATTTCGGTAACCACAATTGCTATGGTTGCGGCGGCTTCAGGCGGAAACCCTGTTCAATTTGCAAAAACCCTTCAAAAGGCGGCTGACTCTACAGGTGTTAACTTTATCGGCGGTTATTCCGCTTTGGTACATAAAGGTTTTTCAGCAGGTGACGAAGCCCTTATTCGTTCTATCCCCGAAGCATTATCGGTTACCACCAACATTTGCTCATCGGTTAACATCGGCTCCACAAAAGCAGGTATCAATATGGATGCCGTTAAATTAATGGGCCAAATTGTTCGTGAAACTGCCGAAATTACTGCCGACCGTGACTGTATCGGTTGCGCTAAGTTAGTAGTATTTTGCAACGCTGTTGAGGATAATCCTTTTATGGCAGGCGCTTTCCACGGTGTTGGTGAGCCCGACTGTGTTATTCATGTTGGCGTTTCGGGACCGGGTGTTGTTCAAGCAGCCCTTAAAAAATGCCCCAACGGCGATTTAGGTCAACTTGCCGAGATTATTAAGAGAACTGCATTTAAAATTACCCGTATGGGTCAGTTGGTTGGTTGTGAGGCTTCAAAGCGCTTGGGCGTACCCTTTGGTATTGTGGATTTGTCCCTTGCTCCCACCCCTGCAATCGGCGACTCGGTTGCCCATATCTTAGAGGAAATGGGACTTGAGACTTGTGGTACTCATGGTACAACTGCCGCTTTAGCAATGCTAAACGATGCTGTTAAAAAGGGCGGAGTTATGGCTTCCTCCTCGGTTGGAGGACTTTCGGGCGCATTTATTCCCGTTTCGGAAGATGCAGGTATGATAGCAGCAGCAAGGTCGGGTGACTTGGAACTTTCAAAATTAGAGGCTATGACCGCCGTTTGCTCGGTTGGTCTTGATATGATAGTAATCCCGGGCGAAACCCCCGCCGAAGTCATCTCGGCAATTATTGCCGACGAGGCAGCCATCGGTATGGTAAACACCAAGACCACTGCCGTAAGAGTAATTCCTGCCATCGGCAAAAAAGCAGGTGAGGAATTAGAGTTTGGCGGTCTTTTGGGTTCAGGCCCCATTATGAAAGTAAACCTCCAAAAATCCCCCAAAAAGTTTATCGACCGTGCAGGTAGAATCCCCGCCCCACTTCAGAGTCTTAAGAATTAATTGGTATAACAAAACCCCCGGCAGTAGTAAAACTGTTGGGGGTTGATTTTATGAATATAATCACACCGTAGGTGTGGATGTAATCAACACGAAGTGTTGTATGTAATCGCAACTTTAGTTGCGTATGTAATCAAGCCGAAGTCAACGAGATTCAAGGCTTAAGCCTTGATGACATACAGTTCGCACGGCGAACTGATTACATACGCCTAACGGCGATTACATACCAAGCCTTCGGCTTGGATAAAAATAAGACAGTCCGAAGACTGTCTTATTTTTGGAGCGGGTGATGGGAATCGAACCCACACGACCAGCTTGGAAGGCTGGGATTCTAGCCATTGAACTACACCCGCATATTTGGAACAAAAAATATCATATCACAAAGTATATTATTAGTCAAGATATTTTTTCAAAAGTTATAACAAAAACTTGACAAAATCATATCATAATGATATACTAATTTAAAAATTAAATGCGTTGAAGGAATTATTTTTAGTATCACGCGCGTTTTAGAGAGCCGCCGGTTGGTGCAAGGCGGTACCGCAATGCTTAAAAAGTCTCATTCCCGAGCAGAATGGCCGAAAAAGAGTAAGCTGTTCCGGAGTGCTCCGTTATCATGGCAAGAAGCTTGTTAGAGCTTTGATGAGAGACCGTTAATTACGGTAATCAGGGTGGTACCGCGAAGAATTTTCGTCCCTGAGATTGCAATAAGCAGTCTCAGGGCTTTTTTTATGAGACTGACACTAAAGGAAAGTGAGAAAATTTTTATGAAAATCCAAATTTTCGACAAAACTATGTCATCCAAAAGCCAAACTTTCAGCTTTAAGGAGAAACTTGAAATTGCCCGTCAACTTGAAAAGTTAAATGTTGATGCTGTTGAACTGGGCGCTATCGAAAACCCCGCTGCTGATATATTACTTGTTAAAACAGTGGCTTCTTTTGTAAAAAACAGCGTAATTTCGGTTGGCGCAGGTTACACCGAGGAAAGCCTTAAAAACGCTTTGACTTCCCTTGCAACTGCAAACCATCCTCGCATCAGAGTTGAAGTTCCCGTTTCCACTGTTGGTATGGAATACACCTGCCACTTAAAGGCTCCCAAAATGCTTGAAACCGTATCTTTCTTGGTAGAAGAGGCTAAAAAACAATGCGCTGATGTGGAATTTTGCGCTTTGGATGCAACAAGAGCCGAAGCCGACTTTTTGAAGGAAATTATTCTTGCCGCTTGTGAAAAGGGCGCAAATATCGTAACTGTTTACGATAATGCAGCCGAAATGATGCCTGATGACTTTGGTGTATTTACCCAGGATATTATGTCCTACATCCCCGAAGGTGTTTCCTTGGGTGTTGGGGCTGACAATAAAAACGGTCTTGCCGTAGCTTGTGGTATGTCTGCCGTTAAAAAGGGTGCATCCGTTATTAAAACTGCCGTTTCGGGTGACAGTATTGCCCTTGAAACAATGGGTAACATTGCTAAAAACTGTGGTCCCAAAAACGGTTTTGAAAGTGGTCTTAAATATACCGAAATGCACCGTATTTTAGTACAAATCGGAAGAATTATCACTAACGCCCAAAACGAAAGCAGTGTTGTTACCTCAGTCAGCCACATTGAAAGTGGAATCAACCTTAACAAAAACGACACCAAAGAAACCGTTTTGACCGCCGTTTCACAATTAGGTTACGATTTAACCGAAGAAGACAGCGCAAAGGTTTACGAAGAGTTTTTGCGTGTTTGCGAAAACAAAACCGTTAGCGCTCGTGAACTTGATGCCGTTGTTGCCAGCGTTGCATTGCAAGTTCCTCCCACCTACAAACTCGTGAGTTATGTTATTAACAGTGGTAACATTATTTCCACCACTGCTCAAATTACAATGGAAAAAGACGGAAAACAACTTCAAGGCATTTGCCTTGGCGATGGCCCTGTTGATGCCGCTTTCTTGGCTGTTGAGCAAATTGTTGGCCACCACTACGAACTTGATGATTTCCAAATTCAGTCGGTAACCGAGGGTAAACAGGCTTTGGGCTCGGCTGTTGTTAAACTTAGAAGTGGCGGAAAACTTTATTCCGGAACAGGTATTTCATCCGACATTTTGTCAGCCAGTGTTCGTGCTTATATTAATGCCGTTAACAAGATTGTCTACGAGGAGGCGTAAAACTTGAAGTACTCATTTTTAACAAAAGGTTGGCACAATAACACCTTTGATGAGTTTTGTGATGTGGCCAAAGAACTTAAATTTAAGGGTATTGAACTTCATAATATTCACAATCGCCTTTTTACCGACAAGGACGGTGCTTTCCACGATTACACTTCGGCTCAAACCCTTCGCAAACTTTTCGAAATGAAACTCGAAATTCCTTGTATTGACACCATTTGCAACTTGGCCGATGGGTCAAAAGAGGCTGAAAACCTTAAAGAAATCGAGGATTGCATTAACATTGCTTCCAACCTTAAAATTCCTTATATCCGTATTTATGCCAGCGAAAAGGAATACACTGAAGAGAAAAATCAAAATGTCAAAAACATTATCACCAAGGTTTTACCCTTGGCAGAAGATAAAAAGGTTTGTCTGCTTTTGGAAACCAGTGGTATTTATGCTGACACTTCAAAACTCCGTGCAGTTTTGGAGAGTTTTGCAAGTGATACCTTGGGCGCATTGTGGGATATGTATTCCCCCTACTTTATGTGTGATGAGCAACCCGAAACCACCATTAAAAATTTGGGCGCTTACATTAAACATGTTCACATTAAAGATGCTATTAAAACTGCCGACGGCACCGAATTTTGCCTTATGGGCGAGGGTGAAACCCCCATCAGCGAAATGATGCAGGCTTTAAGAAGTGTAAACTTTGATGGTTTCATCTCTCTTGAGTGGGACCCCAAATGGTTTGAAGAACTTGATGATATGGAGATTATTTTCTCCCAGTTCGTAAACTATATGAAACAGTTTAGCGACACTTCTAAAAGCGACAATTCCCTTTACTATAACCGTGCCCACACAGGCCGATATGTTTGGGAAAAGGACCGCCTTATTGACTGCACCTTCTCGGAAGTTCTTGACCGTATGGTAGAAGAATTCCCCGACCAATATGCTTTTAAATACACAACCCTTGATTACACAAGAACCTACAGCCAATTCAGAGATGATGTTGACACCTTTGCCCGCTCCCTCATTTCAATGGGTGTTAAGGCAGGTTCCCACGTTGCTGTTTGGGCTTCCAATGTACCCCAATGGTTTATTGCTTTCTGGGCAACCGTAAAATTAGGCGCTGTTTTGGTAACCGTTAACACAGCATACAAAATCCACGAGATTGAATATCTTTTGAAACAGTCAGACACCCACACTCTTATTATGACCGAAGGGTCTAAAGACTGTAACTACGGCGACATAATTGCTGAACTTTGCCCCGAACTCAGCACAACAAAGGTAGGTTCCCCTTTGCACAGCAAAAGACTTCCTTTCCTTAGAAATGTTATAACCGTTGGTTATCGTTTAAAGGGCGCTATGACCTGGGAAGAGGCTGTTGCCCGTTCTTCACAGGTTCCCGTTAGCGAAGTTTACCGTATGGCTTCAATGGTTGATAAGGATGATGTTTGCAATATGCAATACACCTCGGGAACGACAGGCTTCCCAAAGGGTGTTATGCTTACCCACTACAATGTTGTTAACAACGGAAAATATATCGGCGACAGAATGGAACTTTCCACTGCCGATAGGATGATGATTCAAGTGCCCATGTTCCACTGCTTTGGAATGGTGCTTTCCATGACATCTTCCATGACCCACGGCGCTACTATGTGCCCCATGCCTTATTTCTCGCCGAAATCATCTTTGGCTTGTATCAACAGTGAGCGCATCACTGCATTTAACGGCGTTCCAACAATGTTTAGTGCGATGATGAACCACCCCGACTTTGCTAAAACCGATTTTTCACATATCCGTGTTGGTATTATGGCAGGTTCTAACTGTCCTGCCGACCTTATGAAGAAAGCAACGGTTGATTTCAATATGAAAGAAATCGTTTCGGTTTACGGTCAAACCGAGGCTTCCCCAGGTTGCACAATGGGCAGTTTCTTCGACTCATTGGAGGTTCGTACCGAAACCGTTGGTTCGGCTTTTGCCAATGTTGAGTGTAAAATCATCGACCCCGAAACAGGTCTTGACTGTCCCGATGGTGTAAACGGCGAGTTTGTTGCCCGTGGCTACAACATTATGAAGGGTTACTACAAAATGCCCAAAGCCACTGCCGAGGCTATTGATAAGGATGGTTGGCTCCACACAGGTGACTTGGCTTGTCGTGATGAGAAGGGCAACTACCGTATTACAGGCCGTCTTAAAGATATGATTATCCGCGGTGGTGAAAACATTTACCCCAAGGAAATTGAAGAATTTATCTACACCTGCGACAAGGTAAAGGATGTTCAGGTTATCGGCGTACCCGATAAACAATATGGTGAGGAAATTTACGCTTCAATTATCCTTAAAAAAGGTGAAACCATGACCGAGGATGAAATGAAGGCTTACATTGCTGCCAATATGGCAAGACACAAGGTTCCCCGTTATGTTGAATTTGTAGATGCCTTCCCTATGAACGCAGCAGGAAAGATTCTCAAATATAAAATGCGCGAAGATGCAGCAAAGAAATTAGGACTTGATAACTAATGTTTAAGGACTATTATGTAATTGATGCCCATTGTCACATTTATCCCGAAAAGATTGCTTCCAAAGCAGTTGCAGGCACCGATAATTTTTACGGTGTTGTTTCGGCAAACAAGGGCACCATCGCAGACCTTTTGGAGCGTGGCGAAAAGACCGGTATTGACCACTTTATTGTCCAGTCGGTTGCCACCACTCCAAAACAGGTAAAGAGTATTAATGAATTTATTTCGGCCAGTGTTAAGGAGTACCCTCACCTTTTCACAGGACTTGGAACCCTTCACCCCGAAAGTGAAGATATTGTTGGCGATATAAATCATCTGGTGGAATTAGGGCTAAAGGGTGTTAAACTCCACCCCGATATTCAAGCCTTTAAATTAGATGATTACCGTTGTCTCAAAATTTACGAGGAATGTGAAAAGCGAGGTCTCATAATGCTTCTCCACACAGGAGATAACCGTTATGACTACTCAAACCCCAACCGACTTCTTCCTTTACTTAAAACCTATACCAATTTAAAATTTATAGGCGCCCATTTTGGTGGGTATTCTATTTGGGATGAAGCAGCCGAAAGTTTGAGTGGGATTGACAATTTTTATGTTGACTGTTCCTCCTCTTTCCCTTTTATTAAAAAAGAACAGGCAAAGGAACTTATAAAACGCTACACTGCCGACAAGATTCTTTTCGGCACCGACTATCCAATGTGGGATGCATCGGATGAACTCGAATATTTTTTCTCGTTAGGTCTTGACCAAAACGAAATAAATAGTATACTAAACTTAAACGCAAAAAAACTTTTTAATTTGGAGTGATATAGATGAGCAATTACAAAAAGGGCACTCAATGCGTTCAGGGTGGTTACACACCCGGTAACGGCGAACCCCGACAAATTCCTATTATTCAAAGCACAACCTTTAAATATGCAACAAGTGAAGATATGGGTAAACTTTTCGACTTGGAAGCAAGCGGATATTTCTATACCCGTCTTCAAAACCCCACCAATGACAGTGTTGCTGCTAAAATTTGCGAGTTAGAGGGTGGTACTGCCGCAATGCTTACCTCTTCGGGTCAGGCAGCATCCTTCTATTCAATTTTCAACATTGCTTCTTGTGGCGACCACATTGTTTCTTCTTCCACAATTTACGGCGGAACTTACAACCTCTTTGCCGTCACAATGAAGAGAATGGGCATTGAGTTTACCTTTGTCAGCCCTGACTGTTCCGAGGAAGAGTTAAACGCTGCTTTCCGTCCTAACACAAAGGCTGTTTTCGGTGAGACCATCGCTAACCCTGCTTTGGCTGTTTTGGATATTGAAAAGTTTGCAAAGGCAGCCCACAGCCACGGTGTTCCCCTTATTGTTGATAACACATTTGCCACCCCTGTTAACTGCCGTCCTTTCGAGTGGGGAGCTGACATTGTAATCCACTCCACCACTAAATATATGGATGGTCACGGTGCAGGCGTTGGTGGTTGCATTGTTGACTCGGGTAAATTTGACTGGACAAAATATCCCGAAAAGTTTGCAGGTCTTTGCACACCGGATGAGAGTTACCACGGCGTAACCTATACCGAGCGTTTCGGCCTTGCAGGTGCCTTTATAACCAAGGCTACCGCTCAACTTATGAGAGATTTTGGCTCAATCCAATCTCCCCAAAACGCTTTCTTGCTAAACTTAGGACTTGAAAGTTTACACCTTAGAATGAAACGCCACTGCGAAAATGCTCTTGCCGTTGCAAAGGCATTAAAGGATGATAACCGTATTGCTTGGGTTACCTGCCCCAATTTAGAAGGCGACAAGTATTACGAGTTGGCTCAAAAATATTTGCCCAACGGCGGTTGCGGTGTTGTTAGTTTCGGTGTTAAAGGTGGAAGAAAGAACGCCGAAGCCTTTATGAAAGGTCTTAAAATTGCGGCTATCGAAACCCACGTTGCCGATGCCCGTTCCTGCTGTTTGCATCCTGCAAGTGCTACCCACAGACAAATGAACGATGCCGAGTTAGAGGCTTGCGGAATTTCCGCCGATTTGGTTCGTTTCTCTTGCGGTATTGAAGATGCCGAAGATTTAATTGCCGACATTAAACAGGCTTTAGACTCAGTTAAATTTTAATTTAAAATCCACTCGCACAATTATGTGTGGGTGGATTTTTTATTGACATGATAATAAATAAAAATATATAATATAATTAACAGTTAATATTGGAGGGTAAAATGGAAAAGAAAATTACAGCATTAATTGCAATTGTTTTAACAATTACTCTTTTGGGCGGTTGCGGTGCTAAAGAAACAACGAATACTTCATCAATACAAGATGTATCCAGTATTATTAGTGAAATATCTTCCAGTCCTGAGCATCCATATCTCACCACCGAAAAAAAGCCTTATGGTATTCCGGAATTCACCTACGGTGAAGCATCTACCTATGCGCAGGGCGACCGATACATAACAGTAGCCAATGGGACCAAAAAAGAAAATTACAACTCATATCTAAAAAAACTCAAAAACAAGGGATACAAAGTATATGCCGAAAACAAGATAGAAGATAACTGCTATACAACCCTTACAAATAAAAAAACTGTTGTAACGGTTTACTGTGTACCAAGAACAGGCATAACAAGAGTTATTGCCGAACCCAAGGGTGATATGTATCCCAGAGAAAAAGATAACAACTACACATCTAAAAACATCCATTGTTTACTTACCGGTATTTTAGGCGACAAAACCTATATTGACTATGGTATGGGCTATGTTATAAGGCTCAGTGATGGCAGTTTTATTATAATCGACGGTGGTGTTGGCGGTGAAAACCATGTTGATTCCAATAATCTTTTAAAGATACTTAAAGACCAGTCGCCAAAAGATGCGGAAAAACCTGTTATTGCAGCTTGGATATTCACCCATCCCCACCGCGACCACGTAGGCACCTTTTGTACCTTTGCCGCCGACCATAATGACAAGGTGGTAATTGAAGGTTTTTACTATAACTTTCCAAACGGTCAAGGCGGAAACGGTGTAGACAGCGCTATAGAAATCTACTTTTCCGATGTGCCCACAATAAGACCCCACACGGGAGATAAATATTACATCAAAGATGCTATTATAGATGTTTTGTTTACTTACGAAGACCACTTGCCAAGAACCATTGGGCGGGATGAATTTGCCATTGGCGATGCTAACGATGCATCCATTATGTTTAAAATAAATCTTGCAGGTCAAACTTTACTCTTTACCGGCGATGCAATGAAAAACAGCTTGAAAAATTTACTCACTTCTTTTGATACCTCTCTAAAAAGTGATTTTATTCAACTACCGCACCACGGCAAAACCTACAGTTATGACCTTAATTTAAAGGTTAATCCAACCTATGCGCTTTTAGCAGTAAGCCATAAAAACTACGCGAACTTCTTTGCGGGTGGTGGCGGAGGTCACAAAGGAAATATGTGGCTTATTGATACCCCCTCTGTACGCCAAATCATACCTTTGGGCAACGGCACTTTCACAATTCCTATCCCCTATAACCCCACCGATGCGGAAATAATGGATAAAGTTCCCACACCCGAAACAGTATATAAAGATTACTCATATTTATACTAACGTTCAAAATAAAAAGCTCCCGAAAGGGAGCTTTTTTAATACTTAAAATAAATGGGAATAATCCTTAAATTTCGTATTCCATTTAGGAGCCCTTATTGCTTCCGAATCCGACGGATTAAAGGGTAGAGGAATACTTACCGTTTTATTTCCTGTTGTCACCACATGGCGCATCTTGGTACTAACATGAGCCAACCAATAATTTGCAGGGTTTTTACCGTTCTCATTATCAAGCACGGTGTTATATCCTGTATGGTTTATTGGCAACAAGAAATATGTGGGATCTACAGCCTGATAGAAAGGCAAGTGATTTGTTATTCCGTGATGCGGTGCCTGAACAAAGTCGCATTTAACAATGTTTTAACGTAATCATTATATTGCGGAAGAACTACATCTGTTGCCTTGGTTATATATTTTTGTTCCTTCTTGGCAGTCGTAATATTTCCGTATGTAATAGCAGGAACTTGAGACGCTTTTATTGAAGATAATGTTACTCCTGTAGGTGCATCTACAGTTGGGGTAATATTAGGTCTATTGGGTTGATTTGAACCTAGTGGCAATTTTTCTTCCTCACTTTCACTTTGCGTATTACTGCTTTGGCTTATTTTTGACGAAGAATTATTTTGGTTCGTTTTTGATGAAGAATTTTCACTCTTTGAACTGGTGTGCTTCGAAGAATTGTTTGTATTGTTGCTCGAAGTAGTTTTATTTTCGCCAGATTCATCGGAATTCACATTATCGGTAGTAACATCCGAAGCCGCTGTGTAACGGAAATCATCATCCGAACTGCCGCTAGAGATTTCCTTTGAACAAGCAACAAATACCGTCATAATCATAACCACAATTAGTGCTAAGGAGATTATTTTATTCATCAATTGCGCCCTTTTTTTTGTACCAACTATAAGTTAATTATATCAATTCTTTATCTAATGTCAACAAAACGATTCTGCGCAAAAAACAAAATCACTCGGCAAATTATTCTTGCCAAGTGATTTTTAATACTAATCTATTTTCTCACCTTTTATCAACTTTTCCGCAAGAAGGGAAATGTTGTTAAGGGAGTTGGCAGTAACTTTACCCATATCAATTCCATTTATATTGGCTTGATAACGAGTATCATTAACCTTGGTGAAAATAACATTTGTCACTGCGCCGCTTTTATGCTTTAATCTGAAAGCCATATCCGCAGTAGGTGCTATATTTTCAGTGGTATGGTCCTGAGTAGTAAGTGAAATACATTCACGATAGAAGTTTTGGAAGTTAGAAGACTTTATCTTTTTGCCGTTATAAACAACATTATATTTTTCGTCACTGTCTTCATCTTCGTTTTTAGCAATATCGAATGTATAAGTTTTTCCTTTGGTTTCAAAAACAAATTGAGAAATATCATCAATGTTTATGGTAAACAATGTGTTTTCATAAAAATCAACCGTTTCATATCCCATAAGGGCACTCAAATTAGAAGCAGCAACCCTGTGGATAAGTTTACTGCCACTTCCCACGGCGGCATAATCGCCATCTTCTTGAAGGGTAAATTTATAAGTGATAGTCTTAGAACCAACAGTCATTGTGGCTGTTAAATCAGGGTTGTTAAGCCCAAATTTCTCCAAAGATGCCGAACTTACATCATAACTGTAAGCGCCTGCTACCAAAACGCCTTCTTGGAAAAGCGGAAAAACTGTTTCAATTCCCTTTGCCAAACGTTTTTGAGGAGAAACTACCAAATATCTGTAATACTCCGAAATTGCCAACTCTTCATTTTGAATAATTTTAACACTTTGAGGGAAGTTCTTTCCGCTTATAATCAAGGTGTCAAACACCTCGGTCTCGGTTCCGAAACCGGAAATACTATCGGTATTAGCAAAATCCAAAATATTAAAATTAAGAGTTGTGTAAACGCTGTCCGAAACAAGGTATATCTTATCGGCTATACTAAGGTAATAACCGCTGTTATCGGGGGATTTTTCACCCACAGCGACCTCGTAAGATTTACCGTCTTTAAATGTAACCGTTGCCTTAATAACAGGTTCTTCCAATCCACACTCAGAAGCAGTTTTTTGGGTAATTTCTCTGGTCGCCGATATATCGGTAAGTGCCGTAACTACCGCGCTTATACTCTCCGAATCGGTAAGTTCTTTGTCAACTTGACCGGTATACCAAGTGATTTTATCATCTTTAGTTTCGTTGTAAATTTCGGTTTTACTTTCACCCTTTAAAATGGTGATTTTTTCAACATTTTTAGCATCCGCCTTTTTAACAGTTATGGTATTGGTAGTAGTTGCGGTAGAAGAAGCGCCGCTACCATCATCCAAAACGGGAATAAGTTTTATAACCGCTACTGTTGAACCTATAAGAACACAAACTGCCAGTACCCCTGCCAAGATTTTTGGCAGGAGTTTTTTAGACTTAACATTTGTATCGTTATGAGCAGCAGGGTCGGAAAAAATAGTGGAAACTTCTTCTATATCTTCAAGTTCCTTATTTTCTTTTTCGGGAAAATCAGCCATTATGCGTTCCTTCTCTTAATAAATATTAATACGCCCAATGCGATAATAACAACAGGTATAACAAACATAAATATTGTTCTGATTGTACCTGCAGAAGCCTCGGTAACCGATTCATAATAACTTTCGTTGGTTATGCTCTTGGTAACAAAGGAAATTCCGGTATCGCCCATATTAGATGCGCGATCGGTCATAGCAAGGGCAAGGTTTTTGTTTGAAACAGATGCGGTTTCGTTGTAATCTGACATCAAGAAGTAACTACTTGCAAAAACAGTTACGGTACTCTTAATTTTGTTGTTATCCTCATCATAAGTACTTTGTGATGACTCAACAATCAATGAATAAGGACCATGTTCAGCGGTCTTCACGCCATCCCAATTCGCTGTAACGCCCTTGGGCGCTTTAACGGTACTTTCAAATGTTTCAACAACCGAAACAGTTTTGAAATCAACCTTATCATCAAGCAAAGATTTCATAGGAACATTATTACCGGTAAGTGTAACTTGCATTGAAGCCAAGTCTTTAATTTTACCTGTGTTTTGAGCAACAAAAACTGTGGGCTCATCAACAACATGATAACTTTCATCCGACTCGTAAAGAATACCGTCGCTTATTTCAATACCCCATTCATTTAGGAATGAATAAAGTGAGGTAAGGTAAGGCGCTGAGGCATCGGCAAATACTATAAGTCCTTTTTGCATTTTGCCGTCATTTTTAAGGAATGTAGCAATTTCGTTAATTTCCGACTCAATAAAATCGGTTGTGGGAGCAGCAAGTACGAAAACATCGTAACTGTCAGAAATTTTTCCTAAAACTGTAGTTGAAATAACATCAACCTTATAGTTATTCTTTTCAAGAAGTTCCTTGTAACCTGCGGTGAAGTCGTTTGTAGAATGACCGGTGTAAAGAGCAACCTTTACATCCTTATCACTTAAAGCGTAGGCAACAGCGCCGGTTAAAGCAGTTTCAATGTTGTTACCAACAATTGAAGCGGTAATAATGCCATACGATGCATAGGTGTTATCCTCTTTAAGTTCATAAATGTCACCGTAGCTTAATTTCTTATATCTCTTGGTGCCATCTTCACGTGTGGTAGAAACAATAATGCCGCCTGCTTCCAAATTATCAGTTCCGTAAACCGAAGCAATTTTGGTAAACTCGGAAGACTGGGTGTCCATAAACTGGACATTAATTTTATCGTTATACTCACCGTACTTTTCAATAAGTTTAACGGTTTGGTTGAAATAATGGGTTGAAGGAGTATCCGACATTACTTTGTAATACTGCTCACCAACAGCAGTAGCATAGTTTGCATAACCATCCTTGGTGGCGCAAACAATAATGTCCACATCTTTATCTACCGATTTAATATACTCAATATTTTCCTCACTAATTGAGTTTTGTTTTTGAGCGGTCATATCAAATTCAAGCACAAAACGATTACTTAAAGCGGTAACCAAAATATTAAAAGCAATAATACCAACCAAAACAATGGCGGTTAAAGCAATGGAGTAACTTCCCTTTTTAGCGAAAAGCGTATTTTTTATCAACTTTTCCTTAGAGGTTTTCTTAATTAAATTCAATTTCATTTTAAAACCTCCCTTTTAAGACCATCTTCTCTTTTCTAGTGGACGAACACTTAAAAAGATAAATACAGCAATTATACTTACGAAATAAACAACATTGCTTACCGAGAACACACTGTCCGCAAAACCGGAAGCGGCCGAGATAAAGCCTGCTTTTTGTAAAAACAAAGAAAAACCGGAAAGAATGGCTGCTCCCAACTTACCAAAGAAGGTTTCATTTCCTTCGGGAACAGTTATCATTGATGCCAAGTTTGGCATATAAAGAATTAAAATATTAATAACCAAGGTTAAAATTGCGGAAATTGCAGGGCTTTCGGTAAGGCAGGAAATAAACATACCCATCGCAATCAAAGCGCCGCCCAAAAGCAACATTCCAAACAAGGAATAAAGATAACTTAAGATGTTAACGCTAACCTTAGAAGCCACAATAATTTCAAAAATCACAGTGGGAGCAAAACCTAAAGCGTAAACCGCAAAGGCGGCAAAAAACTTGCCAAAAACAATACTGCTTAGTTTAATAGGCGCAGTGATAAGCGCTTGGTCAATTTTTTGGCGACGGTCATCACTCATAAGTCGCATGGTAATGATAGGCATTATAAATGTAACAACCGTTGTCATTTGAATGTTGATAACCTCAATTTGAGGTGAACCTGCGGAGAAAACAATGTAAAAATAAAGGCCTAAAAAGAAATATAGTGATGCTAAAACAATATAACCAACAGGTGTGTTAAAGTAAGCCTTAAATTCTCTTTTAAAAATGGCAATCATTTATTCTTCCTCCTTTTCAATTTCTAAAGTTTGTTCTTCAGATTCGGCAATTTCTTCGGTTTCGGGGTTTAAAAGTTCTTTTGCCTCTTGGGTTTCCATCTCGGTAAGGCGAAGGAATATTTGCTCAAGAGTCAACTTGTTATCGTTTAAAGCCAATAATTTTTTGCCGCGGGAAACAACCCTGTCAAAAATATCGGCTCTAACATCTTGTCCATCCATAGGTTCAATAAGGAAGTCGTAACTGCCGCTCTCCATTTGGCCTAAAGAAGTAACCGATTTAACACCTTTAACGGTTCTGAGGGTTGAAAGCATATCATCTTCATTACAAACAATTCTTGCAACCAACGTTTTATCATCCGATAAATGACTTGCCAAATTTTCAGCAGTGTCATCAGCAATAATTTCGCCACGGTTTATAATAATAACACGCTTACAAACCGCCTGAATTTCCGACAAAATGTGGGAAGACAAAATAATTGTGTGGTTTTTGCCAAGACGTCCGATAAGATTTCTGATTTCAATGATTTGTTTGGGGTCAAGACCAACGGTGGGCTCGTCCAAAATAAGTACATCGGGGTTGCCGATTAGCGCCCCTGCAAAACCTACTCTCTGGCGGTAACCTTTTGAAAGATTTTTAATAAGGCGGCCTTGCACATCGGTAAGACCTACCAAACGCAAAACTTCATCAATGTGAGGTTTTTTGGGGAACTTGACCTTTTTAAGGTCGTAAATGAAGTTTAAGTATTCCCTTACCTTCATATCGGTATAAAGGGGTGGGATTTCGGGAAGATATCCGATACGGCGTTTTGCCTGTTCGGGAAATTCCACAACATCAAAGCCATCGATTTCAACCTTTCCCTGTGTCATGGAAAGATAGCCGGTTAAAATGTTCATAATAGTAGATTTACCGGCGCCGTTTGGACCCAAAAAGCCGATTACTTCGCCCTTTTCGATGCTAAAGTTTACATCTTTAACAGCAAGGTGAGTTCCGTACCTTTTGCTAAGGCCTGTAACATTAATCATTTTATTTCCTCCTAGTAAAGTCACAATATATCATTATAAGTATAATAACAAAAATGCTACCAACTTTTTTTAATAAACTGTAAATTTAATTTCTGATTTTAACGGGGCACTGAGCCACAAGTATTGCCACAAAAACAAGACCGCAGCCAAGCAGTTCTCTTATTGTTAAACCATTTCCCGAAATAAGCCAACCGCCAAGGGCGGCGAAAACACTTTCAAGACTCATGGTAATTGAAGCCACCGTGGGTTCGGCATATTTTTGACCCACAATTTGCAATGTATAAGCCACACCGCTTGACATTATGCCGAGATATAGAATTTGGGGTGATGCGGCAAGAATATTGCCCATTTCAATTTTATCAAACTCGAAAATCAATGCAAGCAACGCCGAAACAACCGCCGCTACCAAAAACTGCATAATTGAAAGTTTTACTCCGCCGGTAAATCCGACAAATTTATCCACCGACATTATGTGCAAAGCAAAGGAAACAGCGCAAAGGAATATAAGGAAGTCGCCTATGTAAATTCCGCTGACTCCTTTTGAAAAGCAAAGAAGATAAATACCCGATATGGCGATTATAACGCCCAGTAAAACGGGAAAACCTACCTTCTTTTTCAAGAATATGGAGAAAATGGGGACCAGGATTACATATAAGGCTGTAATAAATCCTGCTCTTGCCTCACTTGCAACCCCCTCGGGGTAAGCCGCAATTCCAAATTGTTGAAAATTTATGGCCACCGAAAGGCAAATTCCGCACACAAAAGCGCAAATAAAATATTGTTTTCGGTCTTTTGGGTTTTCGGGGAAAAAGCTTTCTTTTCCTTTTTGGGTGAAAAACCAAAAAAGATATAATCCAAAGGCGCCGATTGCCGAGCGTAATGCGTTAAAAGCAAAGGGCGGTACCAAAGCGGCGGCGCCGCTTTGAGCCACAAAAGCCAATCCCCAAATAACGGCGGCAACCGTAAGAATTAAGGTGCCTTTTAAATTGTTACTTTTCATTTTTGGGTTCCTTCATACTTAAAGAAATTCGTTTTTTGGCCACATCAACACCGATGACATAAACATCAACAATGTCGCCAACCTTTAAGACCTCTAAGGGGTGTTTTATAAAGCGGTCGCATATACGGGAAATGTGGACAAGTCCATCCTCGTGAACACCGATATCCACAAAGGCGCCGAAATCTATAACATTTCTAACGGTGCCTTTAAGTTTCATACCCACTGTCAGGTCTTCCATAGACATAACATCTTTTCGCAAAAGGGGCTGGGGAAGTTCATCACGAGGGTCTCTTCCGGGCCTAGTCAACTCCTTGGTTATATCCACAAGAGTTGGAACACCAATTCCCAACTCCTCGGCAGTGTTTTGCAGACCTCGGCTTTCCACCATTTGGGGAAGAGAAACAACCTTTCCCTCTTTAACATCCTTTGAATCAAAGCCGCAAAGCTTCAAAAGTCCCTCTGCCGCCTTGTAGCTTTCGGGGTGAACCGAGGTGTTGTCAAGGACATTTTTGCCGTCCGCCACCCTTAAAAAGCCTGCGCATTGTTCGTATGCCTTGGGTCCTAATTTTGCAACCTTTAAAAGCTGTTTTCTATCAGTAAATCTGCCGTTTTCTTCACGGAAGGAAACAATATTTTTAGCAACCGCCGTTCCTACCCCTGCAACGTGGGACAAAAGCTGTACCGAAGCGGTATTTAAGTCAACACCAACCGAGTTTACGCAATTTTCCACAACGCCGTCAAGGGCTACCGTCATTTTTGCCTTTGGCATATCGTGCTGATACTGACCCACGCCGATTGCCTCGGGGTCGATTTTAACAAGCTCGGCCAATGGGTCTTGCAAACGCCTTGCGATAGAAACCGCGCTTCTTAAAGATACATCGTATTCGGGGAACTCTTCAGCCGCAAGTTTTGATGCCGAGTAAACACTGGCGCCCGCTTCGCTAACGACCATATAGGAAAGTCCGTCGTTTAATTCTCTTATAACCTCTGCCGCAAAAACCTCGGTCTCGTGACTTGCAGTTCCGTTACCGATGGCAAAAACCTCTACGGCGTGTTTTTTTACAAGTGCCTTTATGATAATCTTGGCTTCCTCGATTTTCGATTTTGGAGGAACGGGGTAAATTACTGCAGTGTCAAGCACCTTTCCTGTACCGTCAACAACCGCCACCTTGCAGCCTGTTCTGTAACCGGGGTCAAGACCCAAAGTTACCTTGTTTTTAACGGGCGGTTGCATTAAAAGTTGTTTCAAATTGGTTGAAAAAACCTTAATTGCGCTTTCACTTGCTCTTTCGGTGAGACTTGAGCGGATTTCTCTTTCAATCGAGGGGAAAATAAGTCTCGAATAAGCATCCTCCGCCGCCTTGACTACATAAGGGGTGAAAACCGAACCCTCTTTAATGTGGTTTTTGGATATAATAAACATTGCCTTTTGGTTATCAAAATCAATGTTTACCTTTAAAATATCTTCCTTTTCACCACGGTTGATGGCAAGAATACGGTGGTCGGGGATTTTGGAGACAGCCTCACTGTAATCGGCATACATTTCGTAAACCCCTGCATCCTCTACGGTAGATTTAACCTTTATAATACCGTGAGCCGAGCAAACAAAACGCATTCGCTTTCTAATGTCAGCATCATCGGAAATTTTCTCAGCAATAATGTCCAAAGCGCCACTAATCGCATCTTCGGCAGTTAGGGCACCAAGTTCGGCATTAATATATTCGGCGGCGATTTCTTCCACCGATTTATCACTTTCGCCTTGAGCGTAGATAATATCAGCCAAAGGCTCAAGACCTTTTTCTTTTGCAACACTTGCCCTTGTTTTCTTTTTCTTTTTGTAAGGGCGATAAATATCATCAAGTTCGGTCAAAGTTTTGGCGTTGGCCACAGCCTCGGCAATTTCTTCGGTCAAAGCACCCTGTTCTTCAATGGATTTTAAGATTTTTTGCCTTGTTTCGTCCATATTGCGAAGATAGGAAAGTCGCTCACTTAGTTTGCGCAAAATCTGGTCATCAAGACTTCCCGTAGCCTCTTTACGGTAACGAGCAATAAAGGGAATGGTGTTTCCGTCGTCAATGAGTTTTACTGCATTTTCAACCTGAAAAGCCTTTAGAGAAAGCTCCTCGCAAAGTTGTTTTATCAAATCCATTTCCCTTCCTCCGAAACATCAAAATAATCTTATTAATTATATCATATTTTAAAGGTTTAATCAATTGATTTTTGGAATTTTTTTAAATTTTTAACCCAACAAAAACCGCGCAAAATAATATGGGTGAAAAAAATGAAAACAGCAAGAATTTTAAGCAAAATTTTGTTTTTTGTGCTTTTGATATTCGATATAGCCATCTTTGGGGCGCTATTTTATCTTTCAAACTGTGTGGGAGAAGATTTTAAAATCAAAAAGGGTGACACCCTAAATATTAACTCCCCCTTGCCTGTCACGGCGGTTTATAACGGCACAGAACTCAGTTCCCGCCACACCGAGACCCAACTCGGGTATATTAATGTGGATTTAAAAATGTTTGGAATCATTCCCTTTTCCACCGCCCAAGTTCAGGTAGTAGACCAAATGCATGTAATGGTTTTGGGGCAGCCTTTCGGTATGAAACTTTACACCAAGGGTGTTTTGGTGGTGGACACCACCGATGTTGCCACCGAAAAGGGCAATTTAAACCCTGCAATGATGAGCGGAATTAAGGTTGGGGACTATATTTTAAGCGTTAATAACAAAAAAATTTCCACCAACGAGGATTTAATCGATTTGGTGGAAAACTGTAACGGCGAAGAACTGGTATTTAAAATTTTGAGAAATGGCAAGGAGCAAATTTGCCTTTTAACACCTGTTATTTCCAAAGAAAACGGCCGTTACAAAATCGGTATTTGGGTAAGGGATTCCTCGGCAGGTATCGGCACGCTTACTTTCTACAGTCCCATGACAAACGTGATTTGCGGACTGGGTCACGGTGTTTGCGATGCCGACACAGGTGAACTTTTAACCCTTCGGTCAGGTCAAATGGTCACCGCCGAAATTTACGACATCGAAAAGGGTGAAAAGGGCGCCGCAGGGCAATTAAAAGGGCGCCTAACCGGTGAAACTTTGGGAGAAATCTCCCTTAACTGCGAAGGCGGTGTTTACTCCTTTGCAACGGGCAGGTTTACGGTTGGAGATTTAACCGAAATCGCCCTTAAAAACGAAGTTAAAAACGGCTCGGCAAAAATTTTATGCACCACAAACGGCACCGAGCCCAAACTTTACGACTGTAAAATCAGTATTAAAAAAGGAAATTTGAATTCCAAAACCCAAAACATACTGGTTTTGGTCACCGACCCCGAACTTTTAGAAGCAACCGGCGGTATTGTTCAAGGCTTGTCGGGTAGCCCTTTATTGCAGAATGGAAAACTCATAGGTGCCGTCACCCACGTTCTAATCGACGACCCCACAAAAGGCTACGGCATCTTCGCCGAAAATATGCTCGAAACAGCACAAAGCGTTTCAAAAGAACAATTAAAAAGCGTATCATAAAAAAGGCTCCCTTGTGTAAAGGGAGCTGTCAGCGAAGCCGACTGAGGGATTGTCAAATCAATTTAAAAAATCGGATTTATATTTCCGAACAATCCCACCGAGTTTACTCCGTAAACCCACCTCCCTTTACACAAGGGAGGCTTTGTATTTATTCTTCCACAAATTCGGCAATATCTTCTATACGACAATGCAAAGCAGAACAAATTTTATCCAATGTTTTGGTTTCAATATTTTCATTTGCTTTTAATCTACGAATAGTTTTACTGTCAATTCCACAACTTTCTCTCAACTTATAGGTTGAGAATTTTTTCTTTTCCATTGTAACCCATAATCTATCAAAAATTATCATATTTATTCCCCCTTGACACATCTTATTATGGGGGTTATAATCCTAAATATTAAGGGGATATAATCCCCATACATTGGGGATGAATTTTTGATAAAACGAATTGTTATAGCGGGATGCCGAGATTACAACAATTATAATGAAGCGAAAAAATATATAAGTTATTATTTGAGTGATATACGAAAACAAAACAATATCGTTATCCTTTCAGGTTGCGCAACAGGTGCCGACGCTTTAGGAGAAAGATACGCAAAAGAAAATGGCTTTAAAGTTGAAAAACACCCTGCAAATTGGGAAAAATACGGCAAATATGCCGGACCTAAACGAAATAAAGAAATGGCAAAAAATTGTGACTATGTTATATGCTTTTGGGATGGAAAAAGCAAGGGAACTAAATCTATGATTACCCTTGCAAAAGAATATAAAAAACCAATTAAAATAATTAAAATTTCACAATAAATAAACCCCCAAGGAAAACCTTGGGGGGTTAGTTTTCGGTATTCTATTTTACTTCATATCCACCAACGGGACGGATGGAAAGAACGTGGCAGTTGCCCTTGCCGAAGAATTTTTCGGAATATTCCTTAAATTCGGCAACCTTTTCAGTAGGCACATAGCACTGAACAGCGCCTGCGAAACCGCCGCCGTGAACACGACAAGCACCCTCTTCACCCAAGAAATCCTTGGTGAAGGCGATTCCCAAAGGAATACCTTGCATTGAAACATCAGAAAGTGAATAAAGGTTTTGCAAATAGTCGAAAGAAGACTGACCCGAACCGTTAACAAGTTTCAAGAAGCCCTTGAAATCACCCTTTTGGAGTGCGGTTTTTTGGTCTTCAACTCGTCTTTGCTCGTGGAAGAAGTGGAAAGCGCGAAGAATTGCACGGTCGCCGCATTTTTCACGAAGTTCGGGAATTCTTGAATAGAATTCTTCCTCGTTAGCATCTCTTAAGAACTCAACGCCCAAAGCTTCACTGATAGCCTTGCACTCAAGAGTGATGCCGGCATAATCAGCAGTAAGGTTGGTATGGTCGCCACCGGTTTCAACAAAGCAAAGGCTGTAACCGTAACCGGTAATATCAAGGTCGATACTCTCGGTAATGGGGTTTGCAGGGTCGTTGAAATCAGCGTATGTAAAGCCACCCATACTACTTGCCATTTGGTCCAAAAGACCACAGGGCTTGTCAAAATAATCCCTTTCGGCAAACTGACCGATTTTAGCAATTTCGATGGGAGCAATCTTATTATCAAAGAACATACCGTTCAAAATTGTACCGATAAGCACCTCAAAAGCAGCCGAAGAAGAAAGACCCGAACCTTTGAGTACGTTAGAAGTGGTGTAAGCATTAAAACCCTTGAGTTCGCAACCGGCTTCTACAAACTTATGGCAAACACCACGAATAAGAGCGATTGCTTTGCCCGACTCGTTTTCCTTTTTAGCAAGGTCGCCGATTTCAACACAGTCTTCGGGGTAGCCTTCGGACTTGATGCGGATTACACCATCATTGTTTTCCGAAACAACGGCGATAACATCCAAGTTTACACTTGCAGCCAAAACGCAACCGTGCTGATGGTCGGTATGGTTACCGCCAACCTCGGTTCTGCCGGGGGCAGTAAAGAAACGAATCTCGCCCGAATTGGGATAAAGGGCAGCAAAACTGTCACAAGCGTCAGCATATCTCTTTTTTGCAACTTCGGTCTCGCCATACAAAAGACGGAAACTGTCATCAAATTTTCCATCTAAAACAGCAGATTTAATTTCATTAATATTCATAACTCTACCTCGTTTTTTTATTTTACAAGCGCCAAGGTATCTCTTGCAATTGCAAGTTCTTCGTTAGTGGGGATAACATAAACGCTAACGCGGCTGTCGTCGGTAGTGATTTTGTTTTCGCCTCTAAGTGCGTTCTTCTCAGCGTCAATTTCCAAACCTAAGAAGGTTAAATGTTCGCAAACTGTTGCTCTTAAGTCTTTATCGTTTTCGCCAATACCACCTGTAAATACGATAGCGTCAACACCGTTCATAGCGGCGATGTAAGAACCAACAAATTTAGCAATTTGATAGCGTTGCATATCAATTGCAAGTTTAGCTCTCTCGTTACCCTCGTTAGCAGCGGCAACAACATCACGGTTGTCATTAGAAACGCCCGAAACGCCTAAAACGCCCGACTCTTTATTGAAGATACGGTTTAAGTCGGCAGGAGAAAGATTTTCTTTCTCAGCGATAAAGGTAATAGCAGATGGGTCAAGAGTACCGGTTCTGGTACCCATCATAAATCCGTCAAGAGGGGTGAAGCCCATTGAGGTATCCACACACTCGCCGCCGTTTACAGCAGTAATGGAGCAACCGTTTCCTAAGTGACAGGTGATAATCTTAAGGTCTTTAATATCCTTGCCCATAACTTCAGCGCATCTTTTGCTTACAAAGTCGTGGGATGTGCCGTGAGCGCCGTATTTTCTAACCTTGTAATCGGTGTAATACTTGTAAGGAATGGGGAACATATAAGCCTTAGCAGGCATTGTTTGATGGAAAGAGGTGTCAAACACTGCAACTTGTGGTTTCTCGGTACCGAAGGTTTCGATACAAGCTCTGATAGCCAAAATGTGAGCAGGGTTGTGCAAAGGAGCCAAAGCGCCCAACTCATCAATATCATTAAGTGCTTCTGGAGTGATGATGCAAGAACCCTTGAAAATGCTACCACCTTGCACGATACGGTGACCGATGGCGCTGATTTCATCGAAAGAGTCAATAACCTTAGCGTCACTCTCGGTCATAGCGTAAACAACCGACTGAAAAGCCTCACTATGGGTGGGCATTGGGGTTTCTTTTTCATAAGTACTGCCGTCTTGAGAAGTGTGCTTTATACGGCTTCCCTCAACACCGATTCTTTCACAAAGACCTTTACAAAGCACCTGCTCGTTATCCATATCAATAAGTTGATATTTAAGAGAAGAACTTCCTGCGTTAACAACGAAAATTTTCATTTGCTTTCCTCCTTGCATAAATGCAAAAAATATGTTAAATTATTCTTATATATAATACTTTAAATTCCCATAGATTTCAAGGGTTTTTCGCAAAAAAGAGGTGAAAAAATGGCAACTGTCGGTATAATTGCAGAATTTAACCCCCTGCACACAGGGCACGAATACCTTTTGGCTCGTGCGAAAGAGTTAGGTGATGTGGTTTGTGTTATTAGTTCCAACTTCGTTCAGCGCGGCGACACTGCCATCGCTCCCAAAGAAATAAGGGCAAAGGCCGCCCTTTTAAAAGGCGCCGATTTAGTTGCCGAACTTCCCGTTTTTTGGAGTATGTCCACAGCCCAAAACTTTGCTTTAGGTGGAGTTAGCAGTCTTGTAAATTTAGGTTGCGACACCCTTGTTTTCGGCAGTGAAGAGGGGGAAATTGGGCCCCTTTTGGAGATTGCCGACATCCTTTTAGGCGAAGATTTTCCCCTTGTTTTAAACCGATATTTGCAAGATGGCACCACCTTTGCAGTGGCACGGCAAAAGGCCTGTGAAGAACTTGGTTGTAAGACAGGGATTTTAGATAAACCCAACAACAATTTAGGCATTGAATACATTGTTGCGGCCAAGAAACTTGGCGCAAATTTAGAATTTAAAACGGTAAAACGCCAAGGTGCCGACCACGACAGCAGTGAAGAAAAAGACTTTGTTTCGGCATCCCTTTTAAGAGAAAAATTACTAAGTGGCGACCGTGAGTTTTGCCAAAAATATATAAGCGCCGATGTATTGGATTTGTTTTCTAGTGACAACCTTTCGAACATTAAAAATATTGAAACATCCATCCTTGCAGTATTAAGAACAAAAACCTTAGAAGACCTTAAAAAACTGCCCGACCTTAGCGAAGGGGTAGAAAACAAACTTTTTTCTGCAATAAAGGTTGCAACCGACCTTGAATCTTTGTATAATGAAATAAAGGTCAAGCGTTATCCCTTGGCGAGAATCCGAAGGCTTGTTCTGACCGCATTTTTGGGACTTGATAATTCATTTTTTATGAAGGAAGTTCCCTTTGTCCGTGTACTGGGATTTAACAAAACGGGTGAAAATGTGCTTAAAAAAGCCACAAAAACCTCAAAAGTCCCCATTGTTACCAAGGTTTCGGACATTAAGGATACTCAACTTTTCGGTGCCGAAAATCTGGCGACCGACCTTTACGCTTTATCCCTTAAAAAACCGCAGGAAAGCGGAAAAAATTATACCCTTAAACTTATTAAAAATTAACATAAGAGGAGTTTTAAAAATGGTAACTTTAAAAACAGTTGACAGCTACAAAGATTACGGCAAGTGCGTGGAGATTTCCAACGGCGTTATTACCGCCCTTGTTACAGTGGAAATCGGGCCCCGTATTATTTCTTTTGGTTACACCGGTGGTCAAAACTTCATGAACGACAACCGCGTTTTACTTGGTGGAAAACCTGAAGACAAGCCTTATGCCGACCTTTTCGGCCAAGGCAAACATTGGGAAAATTTAGGTGGCCACAGAGTTTGGTTGTCCCCCGAAAGTTACCCCGAAACCTACACTCCTGATGACAAGCCTTGTAAGGTTGTTCCTACTGATGACGGTGCAATTTTCGTTTACGCAGAAGATACCGAAATTGCCGTTCAAAAGGAAATGGAAATTAAAATGGACGCCGACGATACCAATATGCAGGTTATTATGCGTGTTAAGAACATAAGCGAGGAAACCCGTGAGTTTGCCGTTTGGTCCCTTTCGGTTTGCGCTCAGCACGGTACCCTTGTTCTTCCTATGAATACTGTTGACACAGGCCTTCTCCCCAACCGTCAAATCACCTTCTGGCCTTACACCGACCCCAAGGCTGACAATTTCTATTTCGGCAAAAAATACACAACCATTAAACAAATTGCCGAGGGCGAAGAATATTGCGGTAAAATCGGCACCGATTTAAACTGCGGTACTGCTTACTATGTTTTGGGTGATGAAATTCTTTACAAAACCTACGAAACCGAGCACCCAAATGCAAAATACCCCGATGGAAACTGCTCTTTTGAAACCTATGTTTGCAACGCTATGATTGAGTTTGAAACCTTGTCTCCCCTTAAAAATATTGCCAAGGGCGAAACCCACGAACACATTGAGCGTTGGAGCCTTTGCAAAAAGCCCTGCGATGTTGATTTTGAGGATGACAATTCCATTGATAATTTACTTTCAAAAATTTAAAAAATACTTGCATTTTATATATTAATGTGTTATACTGTGTACAGTTTTGAGAAAGGTGAGTGGTGAAAGCCACTCACTTTTGTTTTCTCACCTATTTTAAAGGAGGTAAAACTTTGGCAAATGTAGCAGAAAAAGTCTATTCTTTAATTGAAGAAACGGTTAAAAACGAGGGCGCAACCCTTTGGGATGTTAAGTTCCTTAAAGAGGGTGCAAATTGGTACTTAAGGGTGTTTATTGACAAACCCGAAGGCATCAACATTGATGACTGCACCAATGTTTCCCACGCTATTGACCCCGTTATTGACGAGGCCGACCCCATTGACAAGGCCTATTTTTTAGAGGTTTGTTCCTGCGGTATCGAGCGTGAACTTACTAAAAACTGGCACTTCGAAGCCGTTAAGGGCCAAAAGGTTAAGGTTAGACTTTACAAAGCAATTGATGGTAAAAAAGAATTTTCGGGAATTTTAACCGAGGTTGGAGAAACAGTTGTTATTTCTACCGAAAACGGTGATTTAAGTTTCCAAAAGGCCGATATTTCCAAGGCTTACCTTGACGATTTTGAAAATTAATTAATATATTTGTTTGGAGGAAAATAGAAAAATGGCAAGACAAAAGAAAGTTACTAAAAAAGAAAACGATTATTCAGAGTTTTTTGAAGCGTTAAAACTTATGGAAGAAGAAAGAGGCATCCCTCAACAATTTATTGCTGAGAAAATTGCTGACGCTATCGTGGTTGCTGCCCGTAAAGATTACGGCGGAAACGAAATTGTTTCCTGCGTTATCGACCCCGAGAAGAAAATCTTCACCGTAACTGCAAGAAAAACCGTTGTTGATGATGTTTTAGATCCATACACCGAAATCTCCAAAGAGGCTGCTTGTGAAATTAATCCAAATGCTATTGAAGATGGATTTGTTGACATTGTTTTAGACCCAAGAAAATTCGGCCGTGTTGTTGCTCAAAATTCCAAGAACAACTTCCGTCAAGGCGTTCGTGAGGCTGAGCGCGGTCAAGCGTTGGCTGAGTTCCAAAGCCACAACAAAGAACTTCTCACTGCCCATGTTGAGAAAATCGACCCCAAAACAGGCAACGCTATTCTCACTATTTCGGGCAAAGAGGCAACCTTGCCTAAGGTTGAGCAGGTTCCCGATGAGGTTATTTCCGAAGGCGACCACATTAAGGTTTACGTGGTTGATGTTAAGGAGACCGAGCGTGGCGCTCGTGTAATGCTTTCCCGTACCCATCCCGGTCTTGTTAAGCGTTTGTTTGAAACCGAAGTTCCCGAAATTTTTGACGGAACCATCGAAATCAAGGCAATCTCCCGTCAAGCAGGCTCAAGAACCAAACTTGCCGTTTGGTGCAAAGACCCCGAAGTTGATGCAGTTGGCGCTTGTATCGGTCCTAAGGGCGCTCGTGTTAACGCCATTGTTGAAGAACTCAAGGGCGAGAAGATTGACATTGTAAAATACAGTGAAAATCCCGAAGAATTTGTGGCAGAAGCTCTTTCTCCCGCAAAGGTTGTATCGGTTGAAATCCAAAGCGAAGAACCCAGGGTTTGCAAAGCAAAGGTTCCCGAGGCTCAACTTTCCTTGGCTATCGGCAACAAGGGTCAGAATGTTCGCCTTGCTGCTAAGCTTACAGGTTGGAAGATTGATATTCACCCCGAAAGCGGATTTTTCGGCGAATAATTTAAAAATTAAGGTGCTAATATGACAACAAAAAAAATACCAATGCGTATGTGCATTGGCTGTAGAGAAATGAAACCCAAGCGTGAGCTTATAAGGGTTGTTAAAACCCCCGAAAACGAAATAAAGTTAGACCTTACAGGCAAACTAAACGGTAGAGGCGCTTATGTGTGCCCTTGCAGTGATTGTCTTAAAAAGGTTAGAAAGCAAAACGCCTTAGCCCACACCTTTTCCATGAAAATCGACCCCGTCATTTACGACGGTCTTGAAAAGGAGTTGGAACAAGTTGACCAATAAAACCCTTACCCTATTGGGATTTGCTTCTAAAGCAGGTAAATTAGGTTACGGTTTTTCGGCTGCTTTGGAAAATATAAACGGAGGAAAATCGAAAATTATTTTGACAGCCTCCGATTTATCCCCAAAAAGCCAAAAGGAAATTTTGTTCCACGCCGAGAAAAAGGGCGTCCCGGTTTTAAATCTTACAGAAATAGATATTTTTTCGTTGTCGAACGCAATCGGACATAAATGCGGTGTAGTTTCCGTAAATGATGGCGGTTTCGCCAAAGCCATAAAGGAGGATTTTCTTAATGACCAATAAATACAAGATAAGTGATTTGGCCAAAGATTTCGGTGTTAAATCCAAGGATATTATTGATATTGTTTCTTCCCTCACAGGAAATGAGAAAAAATCAGGTGCTACCTTAGATGAGACTGAAGTTGCATTGGTTTTCAATAAACTTACATTAGACAATCAGGTGAAAAGTTTTGATGCTTATTTTGCTACCGGTAACGAAGCAAGAGAAAAGGCAAAACAAGACCGCGAGGATAAAAAGAATAAAAAGTTAGCCGAGCAAATGGCTATTTTAGAACAACTTAAGGCTGCTGCAGCTGCTCAAAACGGCGAAAAAGCTCCCGAAACAAAGATTGAGGAGAAAAAGCCTGAGCCTAAGAAGGTTGAGAAAAAGGCCGAACCCAAAAAGGCCGAACCCAAACCTGAGGTTAAGAAGGCCGAGCCTAAGCCTGAGGTTAAAAAAGAGGTTAAAGCCGAAGAATCTAAGAAGGCTGAAACCAAAAAGGCAGAGCCTAAAAAAGAGGCTAAAAAAGAAGTTAAGGCTGAGGAACCCAAGAAGGAATTCAAACCTTCCGACCCCAATCCTTTTGTTTCCAAGAAAAAGGATAAGACTCCCGGTGCCGCTCCCAACAGAGGTCCTGCCGAAATCAGACACGTTGATACCCGTACCTCTAACATTAACATTGATAAATACAATGAAAAATATGAGAGTATTGCTCCTGCAAACGCAATGAAGGACAATTACTCCAAAAAGCAAAAGATTAAGCAAAAATCTCAGGATTACCGTCGTCCTCAAGGCGCTAAACGCGAAACCGAGGCTGATAAGATGAGAAGAATGCAGTTAGAGCGCATCAAGAAGACCCCCATCACCGTAACCGTTGGTGAGGAGATTACTGTTGGTGAACTCGCTGCCGCAATGAAGAAAACTGCCGCCGAAGTTATTAAGGAATTAATGAAACTCGGTATGATGACCAATGTTAATCAGGTTATCGACTACGATACTGCCGAGATTGTTGTTACCGAAATGGGCCCAAAAATCCAAAAGGCAGTTGTTGTTACAATTGAAGAGCAAATTATGGACGTTACCGAAGACAGCGACGAGAACTTAAAGCACAGAGACCCCGTTGTTGTTGTTATGGGTCACGTTGACCACGGTAAAACCTCCTTGCTTGATGCTATTCGTGACACTGCAGTTACCTCTACTGAGGCCGGTGGTATTACCCAACACATCGGTGCTTACCGCGTAAACTGCAACGGAAACGACATTACTTTCCTTGACACACCCGGTCACGCCGCATTTACCTCCATGCGCCAAAGAGGCGCCATGGCTACCGATATTGCCGTATTGGTTGTTGCCGCTGATGACGGTATTATGCCCCAGACCATAGAGGCTATTAACCACGCAAAGGCTGCCAAGGTGCAGATTATTGTTGCAATTAATAAGATGGATAAGCCCGAAGCCAACCCCGACAGAATTTTACAACAACTTACCGAGCATGAGTTGGTACCCGAAGAGTGGGGTGGCGACATTATTTGCGTTCCCGTTTCGGCTAAAACTCATATGGGTATTGATAACCTTTTGGAAAACATTCTCCTTATTGCCGAAATGCAAGAACTAAAGGCCAACCCCGACCGTAAGGCTCACGGTATTGTTATTGAGGCCCGTCTTGATAAGGGTCGCGGCCCTGTTGCTTCCTTGCTTGTTCAAAACGGAACACTTAAGAGTGGTGACATTATCGTTGCAGGTACTGCCGTAGGCCGTGTTCGTGTTATGACCAACGAAAACGGCAAATCCCTCAAGGAAGCAGGACCCTCTGTTCCTGTTGAGATTACAGGTCTTGCCGAAACACCTAATGCAGGCGATGTTTTCGATGCTGTTTCGGATGAGCGTTTGGCTCGTGAACTCGTTGAACAAAGAAAGCAAAAGGCTAAAGATGAGTTAAACAACGCAAAACAAAAGGTTACACTTGATAACCTCTTCCAAAACTTGAGCCAAGGCGACCTTAAAGAACTTAATGTTATTGTTAAGGCTGACGTTCAAGGTAGTGTTGAGGCCGTTAGGGAAAACCTTATTAAACTTTCTAACGATGAAGTTAGAGTTAATGTTGTTCACGGTGGTGTTGGTGCCGTTAATGAGTCCGACGTTATGCTTGCAGGCACCAGTGGCGCTATTATCGTTGGTTTCAATGTTCGCCCCGATGCTGTTGCTGCAGCCGCCGCCGAAAGAGATGGCGTTGATATGAGAATGTATCGCGTAATTTACGATTGTATCGAGGAAATTACCGCCGCTATTAAGGGTATGTTGGCTCCCAAATACCGCGAAAACCTTATCGGTACTGCCGAGGTTAGAAGCGTGTACAAGATTTCCAACGTTGGTACCGTTGCCGGTTGTTACATTACAAACGGTAAGGTTAGCCGTAACTGTGAAATCCGCTTGGTTCGTGACGGTATTGTTATTTGTGAAGATAAGATTGACTCACTCCGTCGTTTCAAGGATGACGTTAAGGAAGTGGCTCAAGGATACGAATGTGGTATTGTTCTTGAAAATTTTGCCGACATTAAGGAAGGCGATATTTTCGAAGCCTTTATTATGGAGGAGTATAGAGACTAATGGCAGGGTATAAAATTAACCGTATAACCTCTGATGTTAGAATTGCTTTATCCGAACTTTTAAGAGAAGTTAAGGACCCGAGAATAAGTAAACTTTTAAGTATTGTAAAGGTTGACATCTCGGGCGACCTTTCTTATGCAACCATATATGTAAGCGCCATTGAAGGCTACGAAACAACCGTCTCCTCGGTTAAAGCCCTCAAGGGTGCTTCGGGTTACCTGAGAAGAGAATTAGGTTCTCGCCTTAAACTCAGAAAAGTTCCCGAACTTCGCTTTATTGCCGATGATTCCATTAACATCAGCGCCAATATTTCAAGAATTATTGAAAACATTAAAGAGGATAATGTGAATGATAAGGAAAACTAATGAGGGAGTAAAAGAGTTAACCCTTCGTCAAACAGCAAGGTTTCTTAAAAAGCACAATAACTATATCATTTTAACCCATGCTTCCCCTGACGGAGATACATTAGGCTCGGCCTATGCTCTTTATTATGCCCTTAACGAAATCGGTAAAGTGGCCGAAGTAATCTGCCCCGATATAATTCCCGGCAAATACGATTACTTTGCCCGTAAAACCGACCATATCGACAAAACTCAGGCAACAATTATTGCGGTGGATGTGGCTGACAAACGCCTTTTAGGCGCTTTGGAGGAGGAATTCGGTCACAAGGTTGACCTTTGTATCGACCACCATATTTCCAACACAAAGTACGCCAAGAATTTATATCTTGATGCCGATGCCGCTGCTTGTGCCGAGTGTATCTTTGACCTGATTTCTACAATGAAGGTCAATATTAACGATATTACTGCAAAGGCTATTTACACGGGTCTTGCCACCGATACGGGCTGTTTTAAATATTCAACCGTAACCCAAAAGACCTTGCTCATTTGCGCCGCGCTTTATGAATATAACATTGGCGCCGCTGAAATTAACCGCCTTATGTTCGATACAAAGTCTAAAAAGTTAATAGAACTTGAGGCTATGGTGCTAAACAGCGCCGAGTTCCATTTTGATGACAAATGTGTGCTCTTGGCCGTTACCGCCGAAATGCAGAAGGAAACCGGTTGCAGCGGTACCGAACTTGAGGGAATTGCCGTTATTTCCCGCAGTGTTGAAGGCGTAATTGCAGGCGTTACCTTAAAACAAGTCGGTGATGATGAATTTAAGGTTTCTCTTCGCACCTATCCACCCCTTGATGCTTCGGTTATTTGTAAAGCTTTGGGTGGTGGTGGCCACAAAGGCGCTGCCGGCGCCACCGTTACCGGTAGTTTGAGCGAGGTAAAAGAAAAAGTTCTTGCCACCGTTAAAGAAAGTTTGGATGCTTTATGTTAGGTTTAATCCTTTTGGACAAACCCGAGGGCATTACCTCCTTTTCCGCAGTAAACGGTATTAAACGCCGCGCTCACGAAAAACGAGTGGGACACACAGGAACCCTTGACCCTATGGCCACAGGGGTTTTGCCCATTCTTTTGGGAAGGGCTACTGCCCTCTCTTCCCTTCTTTTAGAGGGAGACAAGAAGTATATTGCCGAAATCAAATTGGGTGTTACCACCGATACTGATGATATTACGGGTAACATCCTTGAAGAAAATGAAGTTAACATAACTTTCGAACAGTTAAAAACTGCTCTTGAAGGTTTTTTGGGTGAAAGCGACCAAATCCCCCCAGCCTATAGTGCCATAAAAAAGGACGGAGTACGCCTTTACAAGTTAGCAAGAGAAGGCAAAACCGTCGAGGTTCCAAGCCGTAAAATTACGGTCTATGAGGTTAACATAATATCAGAATTAAATGCTGATAATATCGTAAAGGTGGAGTTTTTCGTTTCAAAGGGCACCTATATCCGCTCCCTTGCCCGTGATTTGGGTGAAGTTTTGGGCTGTGGTGCCACCCTTTACAGTTTGCGAAGAACCAAAACTTCCCAGTTTGACATTAAGGATTGTATTCCCCTTGATGATCTAACCGAGGAAAACATTGAAAACCACCTTTTAAGTGAAGAAATTGTGGTTTCCCATTTAAGAGAAATTTTCGTAACCGAAAAACAGGCAGTTCGTTTTTCAAACGGCGGACAACTGAGTTTCGAGCGACTGAATATTCCCACCGATGATTTCGGTGAAAATGAATTATTCAGAATAAAATATAAAGATATATTTTTAGGTGTTGGCTTTGCCGACATAGAGAAAAAAGAAATTGGAATTAAATGTGTGATAAGGAGTGAATTTTAATGCTGAACGCTGTGGCTTTGGGTACCTTTGACGGATTGCATAGGGGTCATTTATCCGTGCTTTCCATTCCCGACGGCTTTAACAAAACAGCATTAATTTTCTCCCTGCCACCAAAACAGGTTAAAACGGGTGATATTCACCTTCTTTTAACCCCCGAGGAAAAGATAAAAAAGTTTGAGGATTTAGGATTTGAGGTTAAACTCTTAAACTTTGATGAAGTCAAACACCTTTCCCCCGAAGAATTTTTGGAATTTATTAAAAAAGAATTAAACCCAAAACTTATTTCTTGCGGGTTTAATTATCATTTTGGATTTAAGGGTATGGGTGATAGCGAAACTCTTAAAACTTTTTGCCAAGAAAACGGCATCACCTTGCGCCTTTGCGACCCCGTTTGCGAGGGTGGTGAGCCTGTTTCTTCCAGCCGTATCAGAAATCACCTTAAAAAGGGTGAAATCGAAAAAGCCAACCTGCTTTTAGGTTACGATTTTTCCTTCACCGCTCCCGTAATTAAGGGGGACGGCCGTGGCAAAACATTAGGGTTCCCGACAATTAACCAAGCCTACCCTAAAACCCTTGCCCCTTTAAAATTCGGAGTGTACTTAAGTGAAATTAATATTGAAAATAAAATCTATAAGGGGATTACCAATATCGGTGTAAGACCTACCTTCCCCTTGGATTACATAATAAGCGAAACCTTTATTAAGGACTTTTCGGGTGATTTATACGATAAAGACCTTAAAATCACCTTCAAGGAATTTTTACGAGAAGAGATAAAGTTCTCCAACTCAGAAGAACTTAAAAATCAGGTTTTAAAAGATATAGAAAGGATTTAAGGAGTGTAAATATGGCAACCAAGAAAAAATCTAAATCCACAAAAAAAGCCACAGCTCAAAACAATGCTAACCGACAGTTATTATCGGTTATATGGTTTGCAGTGTCATTGTTTTTCCTTTGTGTTGTATTTATCAAAGGAGAAAACTTGTGGCTTGGACTTCATAATATAATTTTCGGACTATTCGGCGTTACTGCCTTTGCCCTTCCTTTTTTACTGGGTTTTGTTGCAGTTATGTTCGCGCTTGACAAAATAAGCGGCTCCTTTAAGGCAAAAATAATTGAGTCTGCCCTTTTGGTAGTGCTTGTGGGCGCTGCTATTGATATCTTTTCTTCCCACAGCGATGTTAAGTTTTGGGAGCACCTCACCACAGCCTATACAAACGGTACCGCCCTTAGAAGCGGTGGATTTTTCGGTGCCCTTATAGGTCAACCCATCTTTTTGGGGTTTGGTAAAACCGGCGCTTGTATTACCATTATACTTTTAATATTTGTATTCCTAATGTTAGTTACGGGCACAACCTTAATCGCTCTTTTCAAAGCCCTTTCCAAACCGGTTGAAACGGTTAAGACTCAGGTTGAAGAAGCTTACCAAGAAGCTCAGGAAAAGGAAGTAAAAGAAAGCAAACAACTTAAAATCATCAAAGGCTTCGACCCCGACATTTCGGTTGATGATATCCCCAAAAAGCGCAAAAACAAAACTGAAGACCTTGACCACAAACAAGCAAAGGTTGTCAGCACATATTATGACGAGCCTATGCCCCAAGAAGTTTTGGCCAAACCCGAAGGCGCTGAAGATAAGGAAAAACTTGACCGCGCTCTCGATTTAGCCGAAGAAGAGAAAATTGACTTCAAGGCCGAAACCAAGGAGTTCACCGAAAATCTTGAAAATGCCGAAAAGGTGGAGAACGCTTACATTTTCCCACCCCTCAACCTTTTAAAGAAGAGTTTAAACCCCGAGGCTACTTCCCAAGGTGCCCAACTTACTGCCGAACATCTTATCAACACCCTTAAAAGTTTCGGTGTTGAGGCAAGGGTTGTGAATATCAGCCGTGGACCCACAGTTACCCGTTACGAGTTGCAACCTTCGGCCGGTGTTAAAATCAGTAAAATTACCAACTTGGCTGACGATATTGCCCTTAACCTTGCGGCTGCAGGCGTTAGAATTGAGGCTCCTATTCCCAACAAGGCTGCTGTTGGTATTGAAGTTCCCAACAAACAAAGCGATGTTGTTGATGTTAGAGGAATTTTCGAGTCTCCCGACTTTATTTCGGCAAAATCAAAACTCACCGTTGCTCTTGGTCGTGACATTGGCGGTAATGCCATTGTTACCGACCTTGCAAAAATGCCCCACGGTCTTATTGCAGGTGCTACAGGTTCGGGTAAATCGGTATGTATAAACTCAATTATTATGAGTATACTTTATAAAGCGACCCCCGAAGAGGTTAAGCTTTTAATGATTGACCCCAAGGTTGTTGAACTTGGCGTTTATAACGGAATTCCTCACCTTTTGGTACCTGTTGTTACCGACCCGAGAAAGGCTTCGGGCGCCTTGGGTTGGGCAGTAACCGAAATGGAAAAGCGCTACAAAATGTTTGCCGACCGCGGTGTTCGTAATATTGAGGGTTATAACAAGTTTGTTGAGGAACTTGGCGACCCCGAAATTGAAAAAATGCCTCACATTGTCATTATTATAGATGAGTTGGCCGACCTTATGATGACCTCTCCAAAAGAAGTTGAAGACTCTATTAATCGTATCGCTGCCAAGGCTCGTGCCGCAGGTATGCACTTGCTGGTTGCAACCCAACGTCCTTCGGTTGATGTTGTTACAGGTGTTATTAAGGCTAACATCCCAACCCGTATTGCCTTTGCAGTTTCAAGCCAGATTGACAGCCGTACCATTTTGGATGGCGCAGGCGCCGAAAAACTTTTGGGCCGTGGCGATATGCTCTTCCGTTTTGCGGGTGCGCCAAAGCCTAACCGTATTCAGGGCTGCTTCGTTAGCGACAGTGAAGTTGAGTCGGTTGTTGATTTCATCAAAAAAGGCAAAACTGCCAATTATGATGACAATATTATGGTTGAAATTGAGCGTCAGGCAGCTGTCGAAAAGAAACAAAAAACAGGTCTTGCCGAGGATGGTCCCGAAGAGGATGCTATGCTTAGCGAGGCAATTAGAGTTGTTGTGGAAAATGGTATGGCTTCCACCTCACTTTTACAAAGAAAATTAAAGCTGGGCTATGCCCGTGCTGCCCGTATTGTTGATGAAATGGAACAACGAGGAGTTGTTGGTCCTTACAAGGGCGCAAAACCCCGTGATGTACTTATTACAATGGACCAATTAATGGAAATGGAAGCAGCAGGAGAAGAGTAATGGCAAAAAGCTTTAATAATAAGCTTAATAGTGTGCTAAAATTAGTAACGGTGGCGCTTTGCGTTGCCGTTACTTTTGTTTCTATTATTACTGTTGACAACCGTGTTTATAATTTAACCTCCCGTACCGCCAACAAAGATGATTCCTTTGTGCGAATGATTGATGTGGGTCAAGGGGACAGTATTCTCCTTTACAGTAACGGTTACTCAGCCTTAATTGATACGGGGCCTGCCGAAAATGCCAACGATTTGGTTGCCGACCTGCACTCCCTTGGCATTGAAATTATTGATGTGCTGATTTTAACCCATTTACACCTTGACCATACGGGCGGCGTGACCGATATTTATGACCATTTTCAAGTGGAAAATTTACTGTTACCGGGGCTCTCCACCTTTAGCGAAGGTATTTATTCCGCCCAACTGGCCATTGACAAAATGACAAGAAAGGGCAAAGGGGTTTACTCGGCCGAGGACGGTATGCGCTTTAAACTCGGAGAAATTGAGGTAGAAATTGTCGCAAATTATTACGACAGTGATAACGAAAATAATCGCTCCCTTATTATTAAAGCCTTGCTTGATAGCAAAAGTTTTCTTTTTATGGCCGATGCGGAATCGCAAACCGAAAAAATGCTTATAGCCCAAAACAAGGATATAGACTGCGATGTTTTAAAGGTGGGTCACCACGGAAGCAGCACCTCCACAATTAAGGCCTTTTTGGAAATTGCAACACCCGAAATCGCCTTAATTTCGGTAGGCAAGAAAAATATTTATAACCATCCCCACAACTCAACCACAGCTCTATTAAAGAAATTCGGTTGCAAAATCTACCGTACCGATAAGGACGGAAGTATAACAGTTAAGGTTGAAAATAATAAAATAAAAGTAGAAAAAGAAAAATAAGCAATCTCACCCTCATATTTATTGGTTATCCGCAAATGGGTCAAGGGCTTTGCCCTTGTCGTTTAAGGGGGTCAGGGCGACAATATAATTTATAAAAAAGAAACCCAAGGTTAAACACCTTGGATTTCTTTTGTTAGCATCCATTTTCGTGGATTATTTTCGATATATTCAAATATTTCATTATAATCTTTTTGGTTTCTTATTATATGGTCATAATATCGTTGTTGCCAAATATTTTCACCATATTCTTTATTGCAAAATCTTTTAAATGTGCTTACAAATTTTGCAATTGCAGAATTCTTATTATCTATCTTTTTTGTTATATTCGTAGGGACAGGCGTCCCCGACTGTCCGTTTTTAACGGATAAAATAAAATGTATATGGTCGGGCATTATCACATATTTATCAACCGAAATATTATCGTAAAAATTATTTAATTGATTAATATATCTATCGGCAATTTTGCCGTGATTTAATAATTCAATTTTCGGACAGTCGAGGACGCCTGTCCCTACATTTACATTTGATAATATCCTTTTTCGGTCTTTTACACATATCGTAATAAAATATGCGCCGTTTTGATTGTAATCAAAATTTTCTAATCGTGGTTGTTTTCTTTGTGGTAAATCCATTATTCTATACCCAACAACCAGTTAACAGAAACTTTTAATATTTTTGATAATTCTTTCAATTCATAATCAGCAACAAATCTTGTGCCAATTTCAATTCTTGAAATACTATCTCTTTCTATTATAATTCCATTAATTTGTAATTGTGCAGCCAAATCACTTTGTGTTAATCTTAACTTGCATCTTGCTTCGTGAACTCTATCACCACAAATATTCTTCTTGCCATTATAATCATAAATTTTCATAAACTTATCATCCCCGAAATATGTTAATGATTGGAATTTATCTTGACATTAACATATTTTGGCGATATAATTGTGTTAAAGATAAGAATTTATCTGGTGTTATCGGAGTTTGCGCTTTTTGTGTGATTACTTCGACAGCTACATTTTATTACGTTTTTCGTGAAGGAGACTTATATATGCACGAATTATTAAAAGAGTATATTTCAAAAAAGGAAGCAGAGAAAAACAAAAAAATCGAAAAAGAAAAAAATGAGTATTTGATTTTACATGGATTATATGAAAAAGTTTATGCTGAAACTGATGTATATGATCCTTCGTACGCCTTTGAAGAAATTGATGAAGATACAAAAACATATAAACGTTTCAATAAGGTGCCTATTGAAATCTCCGATAGCGAATACAAATACTTACTGGAATTAGACGAACCTAAAAAAACCAACACTATCGCATCTATTTTAACTGTTATTGCATGGATTACTTTTATTGGTGGTTTTATCGCAGGAATCGTTCTTGGCAGAGTAGAAGCAGACTCCTATTATTCTTATACCGAGTTTTCATTTGCAGTTGCCTTGATATACTGGGGAGTTTCTTTTTTAAGTGGAATTTCCATATTGGCTTTTGCCGAAATAATAAAATTATTAAACGACATAAAAAACAAATAAAAACAAAAATCTCCCTTTATATAAGGGAGATTTTATTATTTATTAAAATATTCAATTATTTTTTGGGCTGTTTGGGATTTTATTCCGTTTACCTTGCAAAGGTCATCCATTGTGGCCTCTTTGATTTTCGCCACACTGCCAAAATGTTTTAAAAGCAGTTTAGCCTTTTCTTTTCCGATGCCCTCAATATTCAAAAGTTCGGTGCCTTTAACCGATTTGGACTGAAGTTTTTTGTGGTAACCAATGGCAAAACGGTGAACCTCATCCTGAATGTTGGTGACAAGGGTAAATGCCCTTCGGTTAGATTTAATGGCGATATCCCCACCCGTTGTGGCAATGGCGCGGGTGCGGTGTTTTGAGTCCTTAACCATACCGAAAACAGGGACATTAATTCCGTGCTTTTCCATAACAGGAAGAACAGCCGAAATTTGCCCCTTGGCGCCGTCAAGCAAAATCAAATCGGGCAAGGTTTTAAAGCCTTCATCATCACTCGTTTTATATTCTTCAAAACGCCTATCCAAAACCTCGGCCATGGAGCGGTAATCATCCTGACCCAAAAATCCTTTAATTTTAAACTTCTTATAAGCCGATTTAAATGGTCTTGCATCCTTGAAAACCACCATTCCCGCCACATTGTCGCTACCGGCCGTGTTAGAAATATCGTAAGCCTCGATGTATCTCGGTGTGACGCTCAGTCCCAAAAGGCTTTGAAGTTCGTTTAATGCCGACATTTCTTTGCCGCTATGCTCGGTCTTTTCGGCAAGGTTTTCCGCCGCATTGCGAGAGCACATTTCAAGCAGTTTTAATTGCTCTCCTGCTTTTGGGTTAATAATCTTTATCTTTTTGCTCTCTTTTTCACTAAGCCATTCTTCTAAGAGAGCAAAATTTTCTGCCTCGGTGTCTAAAAGTATACGGGGCGGCGCCTCATTTGAAGAATAATATCTTGCCAAAAATTCATTATAAAGGGCGGTTTTGTCCTTAAATCCCTCAATGAAAAAGTATTTTTTATCGGTCAGTTTAAAGTTTCTGAACTGCAAAACAAAAACACAAGCCTTTTCGTCCAAAAAGGCGGAAGCGATAACATCCTGCTCTTTATAAGAAATGCTTACAACCCTTTGCTTTTGGGTGATTTTCTGTATAGCGTTTATGCGGTCGCGAAGCTTTGCCGCTTCCTCGAAACGTAAATTTTCTGCGGCGGTTTCCATTTTTTCTCGCAAAACGGAAATACTGAATTCCCCACTGTCGCCGTTTTTGATAAATTCCTTAGCGGAATTTATATTCTCCATATAGTCGCTGTGGGCCACATTTCCTCTGCAAGGCGCCGAGCAAATTCCAATATGGTAATTAAGACAAGGTCTTGTTTTCTTTTCAAAATCGCGGTTGCAGTTTGGGATTTTGAAAATCTTTCGAGCCTCGTCCACCGTTTCTTTTACAACATAACCCGAATTAAAGGGACCGATAAACTCGTTTTGTTTGTCAGTCTGTTTCACGGCCGAAATTCTCGGCCACTTTTCACGGGTGATTTTAATATAGGAATATCCCTTGTCATCTTTAAGAAGAATATTATACTTGGGCTGATTTTGTTTTATAAGGGAGTTTTCTAAAATTAAGGCTTCAAACTCGCTCTCGCAAAGGATAACATCAAAATCATCAACACGGCTTACCATCTGACGCACCTTTTCGGTGTGCTGACTGCCCTTGCCAAAATACTGAGTAACCCTGTTTTTTAAAGCCTTTGCTTTGCCGATATAAATTATCTCGCCCGAGCGGTTTTTCATAATATAAACACCGGCAGTTTTAGGCAGACGGTTGGCCTTTTGCTTTAAAATATTAAGTTTTTCGTTCATAAAAGCCACCGCCTTTCTTTTCAATTATTATTAGTTTATCATTTTCCGAGTCCTTTTTCAAGTATTGACAAATATTTAAAAGTAGTTAAAATTAAATTAGGTGATAAAATGAAGGAAATGTTTTTGCGAAGTTCCTGGCTTTTAGGCGAGGAAGCAACAAAGCAACTTAACAACAAAAAAATTGCCCTTTTCGGCGTTGGTGGAGTGGGTAGTTTTTGCCTTGAGGCATTAGTTCGCACAGGTGTTGGCGAAATTCACATTTTTGATAGTGACTGTGTTGAAACCACCAACCTTAACCGCCAAATTATAGCCACAACCGACACCTTGGGTGAACCAAAGGTGCTTTCAGCAAAAGCCAGAGGTGAAAGCATTAATAAGGATGTTAAAATTATACCCCATCAGGTTTTTTATTCGGCGGAAAATTCAGCCGATTTTGACCTTTCAGAGTATGATTATATAATCGATGCCATTGACTCAGTGGCTTCTAAAACCGAACTTATTTTAAAGGCAAAAGAACATAACATACCCATTATAAGTTCTATGGGTACCGGCAACAAACTAGACCCTACAGCCTTCAAAATTGCCGACATTTACAAAACCGAGGGTTGTCCCTTGGCTCGTGTTATGCGCTACGAACTCAAAAAATTAGGCATTAAGAAACTGAAATGCCTTTATTCCCCCGAAAAGCCCATTAAACCCCAAAACGGCAAGGTTGGAAGCGCCATTTTTGTGACGGGTACTGCAGGTCTTATTATCGCCGGTGAAGTGATTAAAGATTTGCTTGACAAATAGCCTTATAGTAGTATAATTATCACATACAGAGTAGATATTTTTGCGTTAAGTGTCCTAAAGACGGGGAGTTGCTTTGGGAACGAAGAGGTCAAACTCACGGTAAAAATATCGCATCCCGCTGACGATAATTTAAGGACTTTTATATCCTCCTATTATTCGCATGACGGGTAAAGGAGGATTTTTTATGAACAAAAGAAGACAAGCATTAGTAAAACTTATTTTCACTGCACTGCTCATTGCTTTAAATATTATTATTGAGCGTGTCCCTGCTTTTAAGGGGGTTAACAACCACATAAGCCTTTCGGTTATAACACTTGGCTTTGCGGCGGTTTATTTAGGAATTGGTTACACCGTTACCCTAGCCGCAATGGGTGATTTATTGGGTGCTTTGATTTTGCCCTTCGGCGCTTACAACCCACTTTTCACCTTGACCAATGCATTGGTTGGTTTGATTATCGGTTTGGCACTTTACAAAAAGGTAAGTATATTCAACATTTGTTGGGGCGTTTTAGCAAACAAAATTATTTGCACCCTTTTGCTTAACAGTCTTTGGATTGCTATTTTCTACAAGGGTGGCGTTTACGCCTTCCCTGCGACCATAGTTCTTCGCCTTGAGCAAACATTTATAATGTCGGCCACCGAAATTGCAGCCCTTATAATTCTTTACTGGATTAAGAGTCCCGTCAGAAAAACCCTTGACAAGGCCATTAAATTTTAAAATGAAAAGCAGTCAGTTTAAACTGACTGCTTTTTTAATTCTTCTAAATTCTGAGACATTTTAGCGTGAATCATATCACCTAACTGAACGGTGTTTAAGTCGGCATAATCTTCAGGCCCTATAACCTCGATTAATCTGAATTTCACAAGAGTTTTTCTTCTTAAAAAATTCTTGCTGATAGAATATGTATTTTCCAAAACACAAACTGCAATGGGTTTACCCGACTTTAAAGCGATTTTAAAGGCGCCGTTTCTAAAGGGCACAACCGTTCCGTCGGTGTTGGTACGGCCTTCGGGGAAAATGGCAACCGATTTGTCCCCACCCTTTAAATACTTAACTGCAGTAATAATCGTTTTAGCTGCCTCTCGGTCGTGCTCACGGTCGATGAAAAGACCCGAAAGCAAATGCATTGCCTTGGCAATAAAGGGCAACTCCTCAATAATATCCTTTTTGCCGATAAAACAAATTCGGCTTTTGGGGAAAGCAGTGTAAATCACAGCAGGGTCAAAATCGTGCTGATGGTTGCAAACAAAGAAGGTGTTTTCGGGGTTTTCCAATTTCTCGAGACCGTCGCACTCAACCTTAATTTTAAGAATCCAAAAAGCAATGGGCAAGGAGTGATTAAGCAAAAATCTAAAGAATTTTTCGCCTTTGGGCTCTTTTTTCATACTTGTAAAAAGCACCATAGATGCCAAAAGTATGAACTGAAGAAGTACCAATGCCACAAAGATACCAATGAAGATAAGTGGCACTGCCCACCATCCGTAACTTTGAGTAAACAAGGGAGAAAATCTATCCCAAACCAATACTCCTACAGCGCTTAAAATTAAATAAAGTTTACAAGCTGTCATTTTTCCACCTCAATTTTGTTTTCTTACAATAGCATATTCATCATCGAGCCTGAAATATGGGCAAGATTTGTTATCTCCACTCAAAAAACGGCACATTTCATCCTCGTCGATAGGTGCATCGCAAAAATATTCCTGTAATTCGTCGTCAAATGTGAAGTTCACACAACTGTCGCAAATACTCAATTTAAAATCTCCTTGTAAATATCGCCCTTTTTAATTCCTGTGATTTTCGCCGCCTCTTTGGCCGACATTGATGCCGACTCACCCTTGTCCATCAAGCCTTTGGCAATGCTCACAGCATCCGAAAGGGTGTATTCCTCTTTAACTTCCGTTACACCCTTGACGATAAGCACAAACTCACCTTTGGGTGGGTTTATTTCATATTCGGCCAAAGCACCGCTTAAGGTGGTTATGAAAACATTTTCGTGGATTTTGGTAAGCTCTTTCACAAGGGCAATTTCACGGTCGCCAAAAACTGCCAACATATCTTTCAATGTTGTTTGCAATTTATGGGGTGCCTCGTAAAAAACCATGGTGCGTTTTTCTTGTCTTAACTCGTCCAAATGCTCTTTACGGCTTAACTTATTGACCGACAAAAAGCCTTCAAAACAAAATCTTCCCGTGGGGAAACCCGAAATTGCCAAGGCAGTTGCCACAGCAGTAGGCCCCGGAACCGACTCGATTTGAACACCTGCTTCACGGCATTTTCTAACCAAATCTTCACCAGGGTCGGAAATAGCAGGCATACCTGCGTCACTAACCAAAGCGCAAGACTCGCCCTTTAAAATACGGTCAATTATAAGTTGGTCCTTAAGACCCTTGTTGTGCTCAAAATAGGAAACCATTTCCTTCTTTATCTCAAATCGGTTGAGAAGTTTCAAGGTAACACGAGTGTCCTCGGTAGCAATAAAATCCACCTTCTCTAAGGTTTCTAAACCACGGGGGCTAATATCCCCCAAATTGCCGATAGGCGTTCCCACAACATAAAGTTTTCCCATATTATAGGTAAGCCTCCTTGTACGCTCCGTAAATTTCTATCATTTCAGTAGACAGTTCCCCATCTTCTTCAACATAAAGGGTGGGCTCAATTCTAAGACCGATATTACCCGAACGGCGACCCTCAACCAAAACAAGCCAAGGCTCTTCGCCCTTTCTTTGACAAACAAGTCGAAGTCTTTTGGGTTCAACCTTGTATTTTGTCATAAGACTCATAAGTTCCGAAAGCCTTTCGGGTCGGTGACACATACAAAGTCTGCCACCTGTTTGCAAAAGTATGGCGCCCACCGAAACAATATCTTCCAATGTGCACTCGGTTTCGTGACGGGCAACCTGCAAAACCCTATCGGGATTTTTAAGTCCACCGTTAGGTGCCTTGTAAGGTGGGTTGCAGGTAACTAAAGTATGACAACCAAACTCCACCTTGCCCTTTAAATCAGTAAGGTTCGAATTTACAATCTTAAAATTTTCAATATTTTGGTCGGCCACAGTTTTACAAGCAATAACGGTAGCCTCATCGCTAATATCAACGCCCGTTGCGAAATTTAAATTTCCCTCCCTTAACATCAAAAGGGGGATAATTCCACAACCTGTTCCCAAATCCACCATCTTATCCTTACGTTTGGCCGATGCAAAATTGCTTAAAAGCACAGCATCGGTGCCAAAGGTATGGTGGTCGGTAACATAGACGAAAAAGCCCTTACCCAAGGGCTCTTTTCTTAACTTCTGGTCCATTTTACACCCTGTGGTGTGTCCTCAAGAATAATACCCATAGCCTTTAATTGGTCGCGAATTTCATCAGCGCGTTTGAAATCCTTGTTCTTACGAGCATTTGTGCGCTCCTCAATTAAAGCCTCAATGTCGCTGTCAAGGGCTTCGGTTTTACGGTTGTAAACCAAACCTAAAACGCCTGTTAATTGGTCAAAAATGTCAGCACAAGCCTCTAAAGTCACCTTACCTGCGCCGTTTGCAATGGCAGTGTTAATATCACGAACAAGAACGAAAATGGCAGCCAGTGCATCGGCAGTGTTCAAATCGTCCTCCATTGCAGTAATAAACTCTTGCTTTCTTTCTTCGATAAAGCCGGGAATTTCGCCACCCTCGGCAGCGTTTTTAAGTGCAAAATCGATATTGTCACGGCAGGTGTAAAGTCTCTCTAAAGAGTTCTTTGCCTGTTCGATAATATCAACCGAATAGTTAATGGGGCTGCGGTATTGTGAAGAAATAAGGAAATAGCGAATAGGCTCGTAACCGAATTTCTCAGCAACATCACGAACAGTGAAGAAGTTATTTAAGGATTTAGACATTTTGTGGTTGTGCACGTTAATAAATCCGTTATGCATCCAATAATGGGCAAACTCGCAACCGTCTGCAGCCTCACTCTGTGCGATTTCGTTTTCGTGGTGGGGGAAAATAAGATCGAGACCACCACAGTGAATGACAATGGTCTTACCTAAATATCTACCCGCCATAGCCGAACACTCGATGTGCCAACCGGGTCTACCCTTGCCCCAAGGAGACTCCCAATAAGGCTCACCCTCTTTAGCCGATTTCCAAAGACAAAAGTCCATTTGGTCCTCTTTTAAGGTGTCCACATTAAGGCGCTCACTGGCACCTGCTTCCAAATCCTCTAAAGGTTGGTGAGAAAGTTTGCCGTAGCCTTCAAATTTCTTTGCACGATAATAAACATCCCCATTAGACTCGTAAGCATAGCCATTTTCAATAAGGGATTTGATTATATCTTGAATTTGCTCAATGTTTTCGGTAGCTTTTGGATGAACAGTAGCCTCACGAACATTAAGACCTTTCGCATCGGTCCAAAATTCGCCGATAAAACGCTCGGCAACCTCGGGAACGGTGATTCCTTCAGCATTAGCCTTGTTGATAAGTTTATCATCAATATCGGTAAAGTTTTGAACAAAGTTAACCTTTAAACCTCTCCACTCAAAATAACGGCGAAGAACATCAAAAACGCAAAGGGGTCGAGCGTTACCAATGTGGATATAGTTGTAAACTGTGGGACCGCAAGCGTAGATTTTAACTTCGCCTTCGGTTATGGGTTTAAATTCATCTTTACTTCTTGTAAGTGTGTTAAAAATTTTCATGTGTTTACTCCTTGGACTTTTCTAATTCGGCTAAACGAGCCTCCAAACTATCCATTCTTTGTTTAACGGGGTCGGGGATATGGATTTGGTCGAGAGGTTTCGGGGCAACCTTTTTGCCATCTTGACGAACAACACGGGCAGGAACACCCACAACGGTTGAATTGGGAGGTACTTCTTCAAGAACAACCGCTCCCGCAGCAACACGGGAATTGTCCCCAATTTTAAAGGGTCCCAAAACTTTAGCGCCTGCGCTAATCATTACATTATTACCAATGGTGGGGTGACGCTTACCGGTATCCTTACCTGTACCACCCAAGGTAACCCCTTGGTAAATCAAAACATCATCGCCGATTTCGGTGGTCTCGCCGATTACGATACCTGTTCCGTGGTCGATAACCAAACGGCGACCGATGGTAGCGCCCGGGTGGATTTCAATGCCCGTTTTTCGGGCTGCCCTTTGGGAAATAAGTCTTGCCATAAAGAACCAACCGTGGCGATAAAAGAAGTTAGCGCGGCGGTGCATTCTTATAGCCTTAAATCCCGGATATAGAAAATAGATTTCAAGGTCACTTTTAACCGCAGGGTCGCGGTCACGGAAGGCCTTGATATCTTCCTTTAGTCTTTCAAACATAGATTGCCTCCTATTTTGAGGAATTGATATATTGCTTACTGCCGTTTAAATAAATTAAACCTGATACAGTACATAATACGGCGCTAATCCAGAAAAGTGAACAAATAACTATATCGCAAACCTTAACAAACTGGGGTGCATCAATGCCGAAATCCTTAATAAGAGTGTAAGCAAATAAAGCGAGAATAATACCTGCCATTTGGCTTACGGTCTTGCACTTGCCCCAAATATTAGCAGCGATAACCTTGCCACCACTGGAAACAACAACCAAACGAATTGAAGAAACCATAAATTCTCTGAAGAGAACAATAAAGGTGATTAAGGTAATTTGTAAACAAATTGCAGGCTTATCAGCATACATACAAATAAATCCTAAATATGCCGATGTTGTAAGCATTTTGTCAGCAAGAGGGTCTAAAAACTTACCAAAGTCGGTAACAAGATTATATTTTCTTGCCATTTTGCCGTCAATCATATCGGTCAAAGAAGCGCCGATAAACAAAATGAGAGAAATTAAATAATGATAGGGGAAATTGAAAATCATTGTTGCCATAAAAATGGGGGTTGCTATCATTCTGCCTACTGTTAATTTGTTTGGTGTGTTCATACTTCTAACTCTCCTAATAAATCATAATCTAAACAGTCGTTAATCCTAACTGTTACATAGTCGCCAATTTTAAGTGGTCGGTCCGACATAAAGAAGGTTTTGCCGTCAATTTCGGGGGCATCCCAAGGAGCGCGGCCGAAATAACATTTAATGTAATCATCCCAACCTTCCACCAAAACCTCGGTGAGAAGCCCCACCTTTTCGGTGTTTTTATCCGCCGAAATGAGATTTTGCATCTCCATTATATTATCGCATCTATCCTGCTTGGTTTGTTCATCGATTTGGTCGGGCATTAATGCTGCAACCGTATCCTCCTCGGCAGAATAGGTGAAACAACCTAATTTATCAAATCGTTTTTCCTTAACAAACTCGGCAACCTCGGTAAACTGTTCCTCGGTCTCACCGGGAAAACCGGTTATAAGGGTTGTTCGAAGGGTCATTTCAGGGATTATTTTCCTGATTTTGTCAATAACCGAAGTTATGCACTCTTTATTTCCCTTGCGGTTCATTTTTTTCAAAACTTCATCGTTTATATGTTGAATTGGAATATCCAAATACTTAACGAGTTTCTTCTCCCTTTTAATAACCTCTAAAAGTGAGTCGGTTATCTTTTCGGGATATGTGTAAAGGGTTCTAATCCAGTGAAGTCCCACAATTTTACAAAGTTCACTGAGCAAAACATCAAGTTTTGGTTCACCGTAAAGGTCGGTGCCGTAAGCCGTGGTATCCTGTGCCACAACAATAAGTTCGGTAACTCCACGAGAGGCCAAATTCTTTGCCTCGGCAACACAGTCCTCAATGGTGCGGCTTCTCATTCGGCCACGGATTTTGGGGATTGCACAATAACTGCAACAGTTGTCGCAACCGTCGCCCACCTTTAAGTATGCAGTAAAGGGAACTCCACCTAAAATTCGGTCTCCGTTTAAATCTAAATCGGTTTTTTCGCCATAATAATTCTTTTTTTCGCCTTCAACTGCGCTTTTTACGATTTCGGCAATCTTTCCGTTACAACCAATTCCAACGCAAACATCAACCTCGGGAATTTACTCGGTAATGTCATCACGGTAGCGCTCTGCAAGACAGCCCGTAACAATAAGGGCTTTACAGTTGCCGTCGGTCTTATATTTGGAGGCTTCAAGTATATTCTCAATAGCCTCGGCTTTGGCCGATTCAATAAAACCACAGGTGTTGATTATGATGGCATCCGCATCGGCTTCAGCAGGGGTTATTTCCAAACCACCGTCCACCAAGAGCGCCAACATTTTTTCGGCATCAACCTGATTTTTAGGGCATCCCAAGGACACCATACAAACCTTTAACATTTTTAATCCTCGCTAAAATCCTCTAAATACTTCTTTAACGCCCTACTCACATCTCCGTAAGAAAAACCACGGCGCACCAAAGCGGCATATACCTTTTGGTAGTTTTCTTTATCTTCGAGTTTTTGGGCATATTTTTTCTCAATAAGTTTTAAAATTGCATCTTCTTCATCCGAGTCGTTTTCTTCCAAAAGTTCACGGCAAAGGTCATAAGTCAAACCTTTTTGATACATTTTTTGCATTGCCGCTCGTTTTGAACTGCCCGAATTTAAAAGTTTTTCGCAAAGCCTTTCACCGAAACGGCGGTCATCCAAAAGACCTAATTCAACAAACTTTGCAATAACCGCGCTTGAGGCTTTTTTATCAAAACCTTTAAGCACCAACTTGTCAAAAAGCGCCTTTTCGCTGTAATCCATTCGGTCCAAATACCAAAGGGCACGGGATTTTGCCCTTACATAGTCCGACTGAAATTTGAGGTTTTTAAAATCTTCCTCGGTAATTTCCATATCAGTCATTAAACTATGCTCGGCGCAAACATCCTTATCAAGCAAGACTTCCTGTCCGTTTGAAAAGGAAACTAAATTCAGATGAAGTTTAGAGGGTTTAATCTCTACAATTTTCATTAATCTTCATCAACTGCAATGTCAATATCAACCTTTTTACGGGGTCTTGAGGTGGGTTCCTCGGGCATAATTTCAATTTCTTGGGGCTGGATTACTGCTTCGGGACCTTCCTTTAAGGTTGCAATAATTTTGTTCTCGATTTCCTCAGCCAACTCAGGATTATCCTCAAAAAGTTGTTTTGCATTATCACGGCCTTGACCCAAACGAATATCGCCATAATAGAACCAAGCGCCCGACTTTTTGAGTATTCCAAGTTCAACACCTGCATCAAGAATTTCGCCTGTGTGGCAAATGCCCTTACCATAGATAATATCAAACTCGGCAGTCTTGAATGGGGGAGCCACCTTGTTTTTAACAATTTTAACACGGGTGTTATTACCGATAACCTCGGCGCCATCCTTAATGGCCTCGCCCTTTCTGACATCAATTCTAACACTGGAATAGAACTTCAAAGCACGACCACCTGGGGTGGTTTCGGGGTTGCCGTACATAACACCGATTTTTTCACGAAGTTGGTTAATGAAGATAGCAGCGCATCCCGTTTTGGAAAGGGCGCCTGCCAACTTTCTCATTGCCTGAGACATTAAACGGGCAAGTTGACCCACATGACTGTCGCCCATTTCACCGTCGATTTCAGCCTTGGTAACTAACGCTGCAACCGAGTCGATAACCAACAACTGAATAGCGCCCGAACGAACCAAAGCCTCGGCAATTTCCAAAGCCTGTTCGCCCGAATCGGGTTGGGAAACCAACAAAGAATCAATATCTACACCCAATTTTTCAGCGTAAACAGGGTCTAAAGCGTGTTCAACGTCGATAAACGCGGCAGTGCCACCTGCTTTTTGAGCCTCGGCAACACAGTGGAGCGCAACGGTGGTTTTACCCGAAGATTCAGGTCCAAAGATTTCAACAATTCTTCCCTTTGGAATACCGCCAATACCTAAAGCCATATCAAGCATAAGTGAGCCTGTCTTGATGTGCTCAACATTCATACCAACATTTTCGCCCAAAAGCATAACAGCGCCTTTTCCAAACTTCTTTTCGATTTGGTCCATCGCCGTTTTAAGGGCTTTTATCTTTTCTTCATCTTCAACTCTTCTTGCAGGAGCTTTTCCTTGAACTTTAGCCATTTTAGTTTCCTCCGTTATCTTTAGTACCCAAAACGCATCTTCCAATGCCGTTCAGGTCGTTTTTTATTTTAATATCTCTAAATCCTTTTGCATAAAGCAGGTCACTCACCTTTTCGGCTTGTTTAAAGCCAACCTCAAAACAAAGTTTGCCACCATTTTTTATACAAGGGGTGTAATTACCTATTATTGCTTTGTAAAACTCCAAGCCCTCATCCTCGGCCAAAAGTGCTGTTTCGGGCTCAAATTGAACCTCGGGTGAGCAATATTTCATCTCATCTTGTGGGATGTAAGGTGGATTACTTACCACCAAATCAAAACTCTCTTTTTCGAATTGAGGGGTTTCGAAAACATCACCCTTTAAAGCCTTGGCTTTAGAATTATTAAGTTCAATATTTTCCTTTGTGTATCTTAAAGCCTCATCATACTTTTCAACCAAAGTAACCTCTGACTCGGGAATTTCAAGGTCGAGAGTAATTCCAATGCAACCGCTTCCGGCGCATAGGTCGAGAATTTTTGGTGCGGTAATTTCTTTCACCTGCTCAAGTGCGGCTTCCACCACCACTTCGGTATCGGCACGGGGGATTAACACACCCACGCCAACCTTAAAGGTTCGTCCATAAAAATCCCAATTACCGAAAATGTACTGCAGAGGGTAATGCACCTCTCGCTGATGCACAATTGCAACCAAATTATTTTCCTGAAATTCGGTCAGCGGTTTGTTATAGTCGGTTAAAATTTGTGTTGGGGTAAAGCCTGTTATGTGCATTATAATTTGCTTTGCCTCAAAAACAAAATCCTTAACACCTGCCGCCTCTAACTTTTTCTTGGTTGAGTTATACGCCTCAAATATCGTCATTCTTTTCTTCCTCGGTATTACAAGCATTTAGCGCTGCAATAGCAATTTCTATCATACCGTCATCGGGTTCTTTGGTGGTTATTCTTTGCAACCAAAGTCCCGGCGCGGAAATAATTCTTGTTACAATGTTATCGTATCTTCCGCAAAGTTTTAAAACTTCGTAACCCACACCACAGGTTAAAGGAATAAGTAAAATCTTAACCGCAATCCAAACTACCGCCGAATCGTAAATTCCCTTGAACAAAATTTGCACAACGGTCGAAATAATAACGCTTAAAAGAATCATAAGTATCATAAACGATGTGCCGCAACGGGGATGAAAACGTTTTTGTTCTCTTACATTTTCTACGTTCAAAGGAAGACCTTTTTCAAAGCAAAAGATGGTTTTATGTTCAGCACCGTGGTACATAAAGGTTCTTTTGATGTCACTCATAAATGAAACAGCCCAAACATAAGCCACAAAAATCGCAAGTTTTATAAACTGTTCAATAAAGGAACGGCCAATCACTGAAAATTCGCTTTTAAAAAGCCATTGCAAACCGCCAACCACATAACGGGGAAGGGCGGTAAACAAAACAAGCGCCAGTAATACGCCCAAAACCGAGCCAACCACCATAATAATACTAACCAATATACTTTGCTTTTTTTCTTGGCTCTCGGTTTTAGGTTTATCTTCTTCATCCAAATCGGTAAATCCCGATTTTTCCGCCGAAAGCATAAGGGCTTTATAACCGTTTATCATCGACTCAATAAATGCCACCACACCTCTTATAAGTGGAAGTGAGAAAAGTTTGCACTTTTTCTTGATGTTTATCTCTTGGACATCACAAATCTCAATTTCGCCCTCTTTCGTTCTGACTGCCATTGCAGTCTTGGTGGGAGATTTCATCATAATTCCCTCAATCAAGGCTTGACCGCCGATTGAAGTGTATTTACATTTGCTCATTTGTTTCCTCGCTAATATTTTCGCTTAAAGCATTAAGTTCTATTGTCTCGCCCTCGTAAGGTTTTTCTTCCTCGGGGGCTTCATATAGGGGCAACACTATCGTAACGGTTGTTCCTGCGCCCTCGGTACTTTCAATAAACAAAAGTCCCGAATGCTGTTTTATAATTTCATCGGCAACGGCAAGACCAATACCCGAACCGCGAATAGTCTTGTTAGCCTTGTAAAATTTTTCTTTAACCCTGTCAATATCTTGGGCAGGTATTCCAACACCCGTATCCGAAACAGTAATTCTAACGCAGGCTTCTTCGGTGGTTTGGGTAATAAGCACCTGACCTCCGCTTTCGGTATATTTAACTGCATTATCAATGATATTAATAAACACCTGCTTCAAACGGTCTTGGTCGCCTAAAACCTGAAGTTCTTCCAAATTAGCATTGCAAATAAAATCAATTCCGTTTTGACGGGCAAGTTCGGCGTACATATCGGCCGATTCGGATAAAATTCTTGTAACATCCAAGGGAGCGGAAACCACCTGAAGTCGGCCCGTTTCCATACGGGAGAAGTCAAGCAATTCTTCCACAAGACCTGCTAAACGGTTAGCCTCGCTAAGCACCACATCAAGACCGCGATTTACAAGTTCATCATCGGTGCCAACGCTCATTTTTGCCGTTTCACCCCATCCCCTAATAGCGGTAAGAGGGGTTCTGAGTTCGTGGGACACCGAAGAAATAAAGTCGTTTTTAAGGTTTTGAGCAGCCTGAAGTTCCGAAGCCATATAGTTAATTGACTCACCCAACTGGCCAATTTCATCCTCCTTGCCGATTTCAATTCTCGACTCAAAATCACCCATGGCAATTTTCCTTGCCATATTGCCTACAGCATTTATGGGAATTACTATGGATTTTATGAAATAAATACCCGAAAAACCGAAAATTATCAACACCGCAAATGCCGAAAGACAGGACATAAGGGTAAAAATGTTGCACATTTTGTTAACGGCTTTAAGGGATACTATCCAGCGGTAAACACCAAGGAAATTTCCCGAATTATCATACAAGGGAGTGGAGCAAACTAAGATGCTCTCGCCGTCAGCCGTTTCGGTTTTCATAGATTGGGCTTTTTTGGTTTGGGTTGCCCTTTCGTAATCAGGCATTTCACCGTTGTGCAATTGGAAACCTGTGGTGGAAACCACCATTTCCCCTTGATGGTCAAAAACCTGTACTTCAATTTTAGTTTTGTGGCCGAATGTTCCAGCAATTTCAATTGCCGAGTCGGCAAAACTTTGCCCGGTTGCGCCCTCAAGCACATTAAACTCATAAGCATAGTCATTTGCCAAGGTTTCAATACGCTCATAATAAACCGAGCGGTATATTATGGAGAAAGCAACAGCAGCCACTGTAACAAAAACCGCAACAATCAAAAACACATTAAAAAACCAACGGGCGGTAATGCCTTTAAAATTAATTTTAGATAATAATTTTTTCATTGCCTTCTCCTTTCTTAAAACTTTAAAAATTTATTTAATTGGTCCTCCACTTATAACCCATACCCCAAACGGTTAATAAATACTTAGGGTCGGAGGGATCATCTTCCACCTTTTTACGAAGACGGCGGATGTTAACATCCACAATTTTTTCTTCACCAAAATAGTTTGTGCCCCAAACCTTGTTAAGAATATCGGTACGGCCCAGTGCCACATCGGGATTTAGGAAGAAATATTCCACCATCTGGAACTCAACCTGAGTAAGTTCAATGTTCTTGCCGTTTTTAACCAAGGTACGGCGCCTTAAATTCAAGGTGAAATCCCCCAATGTAATATCATCGCTTTGAACCGGCGCTGCCTTTTGGTTTTGCATTTCAACACGGCGGTAAAGGGAATCTACACGGGCCAACAACTCGGTAGGACTAAAGGGTTTGGTGATATAGTCATCGGCGCCCAACATTAAACCGCTTATTTTATCCATCTCCTGAGTTCTTGCAGTAAGCATTATAATTCCCAAAGTTTCACTTCTTTGCCTTAACTCCTTGCAAAGGGTGAAGCCATCCATACCGGGCATTGAAATATCCAAAAGCGCAATTTGAAATCCTTGCATATCGTTATCGTAAATATCCAAAGCCTCTTCACCCGAGCCGGCTTCGGTGATATCATAACCCACTCTTCTAAGATTAATTGCTTCAAACTCGCGAATAGCTGCTTCGTCTTCAACAATAAGTATTCTTTTCACTCGTTTACACTCCTAATAAAATTTTAAATCGTTTTTAACCTTTAGGGCGGTAATGCCATCAGCCTTAGCCGCATCGGAAATATAGCAAACCAAAACCGTTTCGCCATTGTTTACAATTTCCTTAACATCTTCGGAGCTGTATTCATCGGCATCCCACTTGGATTTAGGCACCGCTTTAATATAAAGCAAACGGTCGGTCGACACATTATTTTCGTTATCAAAACCGTAAATCTCCACAAGGAAATTTTCACTGTCACGCAAAATAGCGATAGAACCCATCCACTTTTTAGGGATGACATAGTAATATTTGTCGTTAAGGTTCATATAGGTTGTAAGTTTTGGGGTGAGGGTTGACCCTGTAAAGGAACACCACTCGGTTAAAAACTGTTTCTCACCCTCAACGTTTTTAGTAACGGTGGCAACATCCCGCCTTACGGGAATTTCAATAATACCGTCACCATTAATATCCTTACTTTCCAAGGTGGCGGTTCTGAGGGTCAAGGTCGTTTCCTTGGTCTCGATATCCATAAGGGGATTTTGCAGTTGACCTTTCTCAAGGAACAATACCTCGGTAACCGCTCCCACGCCTTTAATTTCATCAATATAAATCGCAGGTTTTCCGGTAGAAAGGGTCGAAACAACGGGGTGGTTCAATGTTTTGGAAGAACTGTCCAACTCACAGGAAGAAACCATTGAAACGCCAACCGAAGTTAACGAATAAAGATGAGCAGTGTTGCGGCTCTCAGCAGGGAAGGAACGAACAATGAAAACCTCTCGTTTGTCATCCGAATCCAAGTCACAATAAGTAAAGTGGGTGTAAAGTTCCAAAAGTCGTTGAGTTAAGGTGTTTTCACCCAAACTGTAAACCGCAAGTTTGCGTTCGCTGGTACCGTAAATTTCCCAACCAACTAAAACTTCATCAATACCGTCACCGTCTAAATCGGAAAACTCAATACGGTCCACACCGCCGGCAACAATACTTTGAGTTGCAATAGAAACCCATTCGCCATTCTTGTTGGCAATGGCATTTATATTCATTGAGGTGGTTTCTCTGCTTTGGGTACTGTAAAAAGCAAAGGCTTCCAAAACGCCATCACTGTTCATATCGTGTTGCACCACGGCCGAGCGGTAATTTCCTCGTGAAGGATATTCCAAAGTGTAGTTTGAGTCCACACTTTTTTTAATTGCTTCGTCAATAGGTAAAAGGTCGCCCGTAAGGTCAGGAGGTGATAACAATTGGGCAGTATCAGCAGTAAAAATATCGCATCCGCTAAGTATTAAAGCGCACAAAACAAGGGCCAAAATACACATTAATTTTCTTGCCATAATTTTACCTCCTTTTATATACCTATACATTATAAATTATAGCACAAACCCTTAAAAAAATAAAGCATTTTCTAGTGTTTTTTTAACTAAACTTGAAAATAATATAAATAAATGATATATTAAATAAAAGGCCTTAAAATTCGGCTTAAAAATCTCTTTTTTGCGAGGTGAAACACAAAGTGTTTAAAAAGAATTCGGCGTCTGTTTCCGCCTTCTTCCTTACAGCCTTAATTTTGCTTTTTGCTTTTTGGTCAGGCGGACTTTATCCCTTCGGATGGAGCAGTATTTCTTGGTGCGATATGAACCAACAACTAATCCCGCTGTTTTGCGATTTTAAGGATATTTTATCAGGGGATAAATCTTTATTTTTAAACCTTGCCAACGCGGGCGGTATGAATTTTTACGGAGTATTTTGTTTTTTTCTTTGCTCCCCTTTCACCTTTACCGTTGCCCTTGTGGATAAATCAGACATTCCTTTCTTAATGAACATTTTGGTTATTTTAAAACTAAGTTTAGCAGGACTTACCTCGGCATTCGTTTTAAAAAGGCTTTGCAAAAACCTTAACAACATTACCGCCACCGCCTTAGGTGTGGCTTATGCCCTTTGCGGTTACGGAATGCTTTTCTACCAAAACATAATGTGGCTTGATATAGAATACCTTTTCCCCTTTATTGTTTTAGGGGCTTACAAACTTATAAACCAGGGCAAACCGTTAACCCTTACCGTAACCTTGGCGCTTAGCGTTATCTTTAATTTTTACATTAGTTTTGCGGTCTTTATTTTTGTTATCCTCTTTTTCGGCGTATTTCTAATTTTAAATCCCAAAGCCGATAAAAAGATTTTTCTAAACCTATTTTACTCAGGAGTTTTATCGCTTCTTTGTTCCGCTCTGGTTTGGTTGCCTAGTCTTTTGCAGTACTTTGCTTCGGCGAGAAGCGGCGGATTTATTGATAACCTTAAAAACTCTTCCTTCTTTGCGCCCTATGACACAACCCTTACCATTTTGTTGTGCAGCGGCATAATTTTTGGCGGTTTGATTTTCTTATTACCCCGACTATCGTTGGCAAACAAAGAAATCAAAGGATTATTTTCGGTTTTCCTTTTGACCGCCATACCCCTTATGGTTGAACCCATAAACCTTATGTGGCACACCGGCAGTTATATGTCTTTCCCCGCCCGTTACGGTTTTATTACCGTTTTCATAGGGCTTCTTTTAATTGTGAAAGACTTAGAAAACATCCGCATTGAGCAAAACCGAAAAACTTTGGGTTACATTTTGGGTATAACCGCCATTTCCCTTTCGGTTTTCGCTTTAATGCTAACCTTGAAAAACGCCGAAACCCTTTCAGCTTATGTTAACAGCCTTTGGGGTGACCGCCAGGCCTTGAAAGGTCAAGTTTTGGTGTGCTCTGTTTTTGCAATTTCGGCTTTTATTTTAATTTTAAGTCTTAAAAAAGGTTATCTTAAGCAAACCTTAGCCGGTGTTTTGCTCTGCCTTGTTGTGGCACTTCAAGGTTTTGGCTCGGCAAATGTATTTATGCTGACAGCCAAGGATAGCCTCAGCATCTACAATTACCAAAGTATTATCCATCTTAAAGACCAAGCCCACAAAAGCGGATTTTATAGGGTAAATACCAAAAATAAAATTACCGAAGCCAATATGATTGGCGCCGCAGGTTTTAACAGTTTAGGGCATTATACCTCCCTTAACGACAAAACATATATGGAAACCGCCCGACTTTTCGGGTATAGCGGTTACTGGATGGAAACCGAAAACTGGAACGGCAATATTTTAAGTGATGCCCTATTAAGCGTGGGATACACCGCCCAAAACGCAGGCGAAAATTACACTTTAACCGAAAATCCTTACTATTTAGGTCTTGGTGTTAAATGCGACGGCAATATTCCCGCCACACTTAAAAAGGGTGACCGATTAACTATCTTGGGGGAAGCGTTCCAAAAAATGACCAAATCCTATAATCCCGTCATTAAATATACCCCGCTTTCCACGAAAGACTGTTATATAAAGCAAAGCAAAGACGGTTATACCATCACCGCTTATAACGACAGCGCTGTGATTAATTACAGCATTACTTTAACAAATGCGCAAACCCTTTACTTTGATGCTTACAACGGTTTTTCCACCAACCTTGTAGAAGACATCAACAACACTTTTGAAGTATATGTAAACGGCAAATTATTGACCGCTTATTACCCTTCTCAAAAGGGCAACGGTGTTTTGGAACTTGGTAGTTTTGAAAACAAAACGGTTGACATAACAATTGTTGCAACTAAAGACTGCCAAGCCACATCCTTTGGTGTTTTTGGCATTGACCAAAATAAACTCGGAAATTTTGTTTCCACCGCCAAAACCTTAAATTTAAAAGAAAACGGCAATAAAATCGAAGGCAAAATCACACCCGGAAATTACTTTATAAGCCTTCCTTACAAAGATAATTATAACGTCACCATCAACGGCAAAAAGATTGATTACGCCAAGGCTTTAAACGGATTTGTAGCCATTAAAACCCAAGATTCGGGTATGCTTGAGATTTCATTTATTCCCAAAGGATTTATCTTGGCAACTGTAATTTCTGTTATAGGAATTGTGCTTTTAATCCTTGTTTTGAAATTTAAATTTGCTTTCGAAAAACTTAGTATAATCATTTACGGAGCCTTTATCGGAGGGTTTGCAGGTGTGGTATTATGGGTTTACATAATACCCGTAATCGTAAACCTAAAATCCTTGGTATTCTAATATAACTAAAACAAAAAGAGAGGTCTATACCTCTCTTTTTTTTACTTATGATTTTTTCAGTTCCAAGGGTGGATGTAGGCGTCCGCCCCTATGATATATCCCATTGTACAATAACAAAAACCCACGCCGCAGCGTGGGTTTTAATATGTGATTTGTTAGGGATTAAATCCAACCTGGAGTATAACTATTACTTCCACTACTTGTGGAGCTGCTTGAAGCCTGGCTGGACGATTGGTTTTTAGAGCTTGAACTGTCATTCTTGCTGGAACTCTCATTTTTAGAACTTGAGCTTTGAGCTTTGCTCGAACTCTCGTTCTTGGAGCTTGAAGACTGGTTCTTGCTACTATTATTCTTAGAACTACTGTCTTTAGAACTGCTGTCCTTAGAACTGCTATCCTCAGAACTGCTATCCTCAGAACTGCTTGAATCTGAACTTTCGAGCGCGTCTAATGCTCCGGCATCAACAGTATCCTCATCCTCATCGGGCAAAAGCTCGCCCATACCGATATCAGAGGTCACTGCATCATCTTTGCCAAGAATGTCTTCAATGTCGCCGCCCATGAGAATACTGCTTTCGTTTTTAGGCTTCTCGGTTTTCTTTTTACCACAACCTGCAAACAAAGCAACAACAAGGGCTAAAGTAACGACTATAGAAATTTTAATAATATTATTCATAATAGTTAGTGCCTAAATCACCAATAAATTTAAGCGCGCTATCAACGCCGTTGCAAGAATTTGTTAATACATCACCATTGATAACGATGTATTTATCAGCGCCTTCAGCAGGATTCTTAGCTTCGTAAATTACATAAGGTCTAACAGAAACTTCTCTTGCGGCATCAAGACCGGAAATTGCAAGGGTATATACAAAATAATTTTTTTCTGCATCGTATGCATAATATTTTGTAGCGCGCATAAATAAAGCGTTTGAATCTGCAACTTGCAAATCCATTCCTTTTTTCGCGTCTTTAAGTTCTACGCGGAAGTTTGCAAAATTATTTGTACTTACTTTATCGGTATAACCATAGGTGTATCCACATCTTCTTGCAGTATATGTTTCGTTACCAATAACGATTTGGTTAGCAACTTCAACACTTGCGCCACTGAAATCGGCTCTTGTACCGAAACGAAGAGCGCTATCGGAACTACGCTTTTGTGCGCCAAGACTTCTTAAAGATTTGAAAGAGAACTCAACATTTTCAGGGTCTACAGGAACACTGTCATCAAGAGTTTCGTAGATATCACAAACCTGAATATCAATCAATTCGAAGTTAATAGCCGCTGTATCAACGGTATTATCTGCAATTTCAGCAACATCTACATCGAAAACGATATCTGCCCAGTGGGTTGAGCCCTTAGTCACATCATCGGTAACTACAGCAAACTTAATTTGACCATCAGTAGTGCTGTCGAAGAACTCGCCGGGTTTTTCGTTTTTAGCATCTTCAATAAATCTACCGTCATCTTTGTTAAGGGAGATGCCTTTATCAATAGGGTAAGTTAATGTTGCCATCATAGCTCCACACTCGCGGTTGGTGGTTATGCTGACAATAATTTTATTGCCGTTTTCAGAATAACGGGCAAGAAGTTGTGCTTTAGGGTTAAACTCACCTGCTGCGCTTGAGGAAATTGCAAAAGCAGTAAGACACATAACTACTGCTAAAGCCAATACTAAAATTCTTTTAAAGCTTTTCATTATATGTATCCTCCTTTATTGTGCGCCCATTGTAACGTTATTATCTCCACCGGTTTCTCCTCCGTCGCCGTCGGGGAAAATAGGGCTAGTTGTTACAATGTCCGAAGCGGAAAATGAATAAATTGTGATTTCTGGAAAATCGAATTTTTCCTTCATGTTTCTATCTCCTAACAAATAAAATTTTATAAAATGGGGACAATACCACATACTATATTGCAATTATGCCACAGTTCATAAAAAAAGTCAATACATCATTTTGCTTTTTCTTTAAAATTTTTTCCGCTTTTTTTGTTAATATTTACAATTTATGTTTTGTTTTCATGTTTTATTATTATCGTATTTAAAGAAAATAGAATACCGTATCCCAAGCAGGGAGCGAGGGAAAATGCCGCATATAGACCTTATAATCGGGTTGGATTTCTAAAACCGCGCGGGGTAATTCCCAAAAATCTTCGGTACGGTGGTAAGCCGAAATAAGCATTTTAGGTTCGTACCTTAAAATTGTCTTTTTAGCCCCCTTGACAGCCTTTAATTCCTCACCCTCAACATCCATTTTGATAAAGGTTATTTTTTCTCCCTTTAAAATATCATCAACGGTGGAAAAATCAGTCTCGGCGCCCTCGCCCACAACCGAATTTCGGCCGCCTTTCATTAAGAACCGACCTTTTCCGCTAAAATCTGACACGCAAACATTGAGGCAAAGGGTATTTTTCAGGTCTTTTGTGTTATTTTCAAGTTTCCTAAAGGTCTTGGCATCGGGCTCCATCCCAATAATACGGCTGTAATCGGGACATCTTTTGGCAAAATCCAAAACCGTATCCCCGTTATAAGCCCCCAAATCCAAAAAACTTTCGCCACTTTCTAATTTTAAAAAACTGTTATAGGGTTCGTCCACATCCGCTTCGCAGTCAAAAAGATAGGAAACATCCCCCGAAAGGCGATATCTTAATATGTTCTCAAAGGTTTGTTTGGATTTTTCATCCGCCAAAAGGGAATAGACTTTTTCGAGTTCAGCCCTTTGACTTCGGCACAGTTTGGAATTTAAAAGCCCCTCGCCCACAACCGGCACATCGGGAGCGTACAATTCCTGCTCCTTGGCGATTCTCTTAATATTTTCCATAACCTCGGGCAAATGGGTGCCGAAACACAGCAAAACAATCATTTGCCCAAAACGGTTTTTTAAAGTCTCATAACTTTCAACGGGAAAACCGTGGAACAGTTTATTCCTGACAAAGCCATCCGACGCAAAAACGCCCTTGAACTCTATGCCATACTCCTCCAAAACCTTAATTATTTTATCCGCGCCGTTGCCCATTCCGTAAAGCACAATGGGTTTTTTAGCTTTTTTTAAATATTCCCACAAATCCATTAAAATTCCTCTATCAATTCAAAATATATATTCCCAAATTAAGATAAGCCGCAAAGGTCACCCACAAAAGATAAGGTACCATTAAATAACCTGCGATTTTGTTGATGTCCCAAAACTTAACGGTGGTTATGATTATCAAAATCCACATTACCATAAGCCAAACGAAGGCAAAAAGGTACATTTCCCACCTGAAAAAGATAATAGACCAAAAGAAATTAAAGAAAAGTTGAAACCCGTAAAAAAGCAGAGCATTATTCTTTTTATACTGCGGCGCAGCCGACTTATATACCATATAACTTGCCAAACCCATAGCCAGATAAAGAATAGTCCACACTACAGGGAAAATCCAACCGGGCGGGGAAAGGGGAGGTTTGTTCAAAATTTTAAATCCATCCATCCCGCCCGTAAGCAAGGCCGAAAGACCCCCAATAAGTAGAGGTATTGCCAAGGCAGTCAGCAGTTGTTTTCTTTCAGTTTTCATAAAATCACCCCTTTTAGTGTATGCCTTAAGGGGTGGTTTTAATCCTTATATATCCATTTTCAAGGGGCAAAAATTCGCCCTCGGGCCGAGTTTCAGAAACTTCGCCGTAAAGAATTTCACATTCGGTTTCACCCTTATAAATAACGCCGTACCCATAAAAAGCCCTAAGGATTTTGTCGGCTTTTTCCACCGTATAGTTACTAAAAACCGTACGGTCCGTGTCATCGGGTTCTTGCCAGTATTCACCCTCGCCTTGAGTCGTTGCATTTTCAAAATAGCCTTTTGGGTCTTTTAAAAACTCACCCAAAATTTCGGGAGCGATTTTCAAAACCTTTGCCGTCAAGGTCTCCAAATTTTCATCAATAGCCAAAGGAATTTCCCTTTGCAAAATAATGTCTCCCGTATCGAACCCCTCTGCTAACTTATGAAGGGTAACCCCCGAAGGCGCACCCTTTAAAATATTTACAGGCATAGGCCAAGCCCCTCGACCCATCGGCAAAAGGGAAGGGTGGATATTAACCTGCATCATTTTAGAAGACAAGGGAATTTTTGCAGCATAACCTGCCACAATCATCATTTGAATGCCCATTTCTTCTAGATGGGCAATATCTTCTTTCGTTACTTTTTGTGTCACAAGTGGGATATTATGTTTCTTTGCAATTTGGGTGATTTTCTCCACACTGTCGTAAGGGTCGTTTGAAAGGGTAAAAATTTTTGCCACCTCAAACCCTGCCGAAAGGCAAAGGCCTAAACAATCGGCAAACAAATCTATACCGAAATATGCAATTTTCATAACATCACCTCTTATATTTCAGTTGTCGGCTCCCTCTGACGAGGGAGGCACACACACCTATAAAGCTAAGTTATATCAAGGCAAACTCTTTGAATAGTTTTATAAAATCCCATATAATTATCCTGTTTGAAAGCGCCTGATATTACAAATAGATTGTCCTTCGGTGCCTTGGTGGCGGTAAAGGAATACAGTTTTTGAGAAATACAGTAAACCGTAAACTCCTTGCCGCCGCTTTTAGTGTATGCGTTTTTCAGTTTTTCTCTGCCTTCGCTACTCAACGTGAGTTCAACATCAACCTCGCCCGAACTTTCCGCGCTGCTGATGGCCGTTATATCATTATCACTGATTATAACTTTTCCGCTTGAATCAACAACCTTAAAGCAATAATTGGTATCGTATTTTTGAACGCCCTTTTTGGATTTGTTTTGGGCAAAAAGCCATGCAAAGAAATCGCGGTCGCCATAAGCATAATCCCACGCGTTATGCTCAACTCCTTCAAGAGCAAAAAGCTCGACATTCGTTCCTCCCGAGCCTTTTATAGCGTCATACATTCTTTGTGAATTGGAGAAAGAAACCGTGGGGTCGGCAGTGCCGTGATAAATTCTTATGGGTATATCCTTAAACGCCGCACCGTTACGGTCATTACCGCCTCCGCAAATTGGCGCTCCCGCAGCAAAGGTACTTCCATAACGTTCAAGCAAATCCCAAGTGGCATATCCACCCATAGAAAGACCGGTTACATACAGGCGGTTGCTGTCACAAGGATATGTTGCCTGTATTTCCTTTAACAAATTCATAGCACTTGACAAGGTGCCTTTTCGGTCACCTTCATATTCACGGTCTAACGCCCACCATACATCGGTTTGCGGACAAATGAGTATCGCTTGAGAGAGTATATCTGCATTATTTGTAAAAGCTTTGTTAAAGTTTACAAGTTGAGTTTTATTATCAGAACCCAACTCTCCAGCACCGTGTAGCCACAGGATAACAGGGTATTTTTTATCATACGAATAGTTTTTAGGCAAATATAAGCAATAAGGAAGCGTATTGCCATTC
>JAZOXF010000066.1:0-7288 GCA_045659605.1 Acutalibacteraceae bacterium | reverse complement strand
GAATTTATGGAGTTCTTCATTAAGAAGTGTGGTTGCGTGACCGATTGGCTTCACAATGCTGAAGTAGGTCAACAAATCACTATCAGAGGACCCTACGGCAAACCCTTCCCTGTTGATGATGTGTTTGCAGGTAAAGACCTTCTCTTCATTGCGGGCGGTGTTGGTTTGGCTCCTCTCCGTTCGGTTATTAACTACTGCCGCCACTACCGTGACCGTTACGGTAAAATTGACATCGTTTACGGTTCTCGTAGCAAAGATGACCTCCTTGATTATCAAGAAATTATCAACGAGTGGGCTACCGACAGTGGTGTTAACGTTCACTTAACCATTGATAATCCTCAAGAGGGTTGGGACGGTCACGTTGGCTTTGTTCCTACATACGTTAAAGAACTTGGATTTGACACTAATAAGGTTGCCGTTTTGTGCGGACCTCCGATTATGATTAAATTCACCCTTGACGGTCTTTGTGAAATTGGTTTTGATAAAACCAATGTTTACACAACATTGGAACTTAGAATGAAGTGCGGTGTGGGCAAATGTGGCAGATGTAATGTTGGTGCTAAATATGTCTGCAAAGATGGCCCTGTTTTCCGTTGCGATGAATTGGAAGAACTTCCCGCTGAGTATTAAAGGAGAAAAAATATGGAAAATATGGTAAATATTTACCTTTTTGGTAAAAAATATGAGGTTCCTGCGAGCCTTACTATTATGAATGCTATGGAATATGCAGGTTACCAACTCGTTCGCGGTGTTGGTTGCCGTTGTGGATTCTGCGGTGCTTGTGCTACTATCTACCGCATTAAGGGTCAGCAAGAACTTAAAACCTGTCTTGCTTGTCAAACCAAGGTTGAGGACAATATGTATATTGCAACCCTTCCTTTCTTCCCCCTCGTAAAGAAACCCTACGATATTGAGAAGGTTAAACCCTCTGAGCAAATTATGATGCAACTTTACCCCGAAGTTTACGCTTGTATCGGTTGCAACGCTTGTACCAAAGCTTGTACTCAAGAGCTTAATGTTATGCAATACATTGCATACGCTCAAAGAGGTGACTTTGAGAAGTGCGCCGAGGAGTCTTTCGACTGCGTAATGTGTGGTGTTTGTTCTTCAAGATGCCCTGCAGGTATCACCCATCCTCAAGTAGGTCTTTTGGCAAGACGTCTTAACGGTAAGTATCTTGCTCCCGAAACACAACACCTTTTAGAGCGTGTTGCTGAAATCGAAAACGGCGGTTGCGAAGCAGACCTTCAAGATATTATGAAGAAAACTGCTGAGGAACTCAAAGAAATGTATAATAATCGTGATTTTGAGAAATAAGGAGGTGCGATAATATGTATACAAAGGAAATGTTAGAATCCATTAAAAAGGTTGAGGCTACCCGTGAGGAGCGCCTTAAACAAGTTCTCGCAGGCAATCATCCCAGACGTATGACTGCTGACGAAAAGGACCAAGTTTTACTTGAAAACCATCCCGACCACATAAAGTCGCAATTTGCCGAGCTCAAAATCGGTCCCAACAAGGGTGAAAATGTTCCTCTCGAACTGGCTGAAATATTACAGGCTAACCCCAGAATCAATCCTGAAGATGTTGACCTTACAAAGATTGATTACGATGTTGATGTTTTAGTTATCGGTGGTGGCGGCGCAGGTTCTGCTGCTGCTATTATGGCTCACGAGAATGGCGCTAATGTTATGATCGTAACCAAGCTTCGCCACGGTGACGCTAACACAATGATGGCTGAAGGTGGTATTCAAGCTGCTGATAAGCCCAACGACAGCCCTGCTCAACACTATCTTGATGTTATGGGCGGCGGTCACTTTAAAAATGTTCCCGAACTCGTTTACAAGTTGGTTAACGATGCTCCTATTTGCATTAAGTGGCTTAACGAACTCGGCGTTATGTTCGATAAAGAGGCTGACGGTACTATGGTTACCACCCACGGCGGCGGTACTTCCAGAAAACGTATGCACGCTTGTAAGGACTACTCAGGCGCTGAAATTATGCGTGTTTTACGCGACGAAGTTCAAAACCGTAACATCCCCGTTGTAGATTTCACTTCTGCTATCGAAATCATTAAGGACGAAAACGGCAAAGCTGCCGGCGCTGTTCTTATGAATATGGAAACCAACGAAATTCTCGTTGCTCGTGCAAAAACTGTTATCATCGCTACCGGTGGCGCAGGTCGTATGCACTACCAAGGTTTCCCAACCTCTAACCACTATGGCGCTACTGCTGACGGTCTTGTTATGGCTTACCGCGCAGGTGCTCCCTTGCTTTACGCTTATACTTTACAGTATCACCCCACAGGCGCTGCATATCCTTCACAAATCTTCGGCGCATTGGTTACCGAGAAGGTTCGTTCTATCGGCGCTCAACTTATCAACTCCGAAGGTGAAGCATTTATGTATCCTCTCGAAACCCGTGACGTTTGCGCTTCTTCTGTTATCAGAGAGTGTCGCAGAGGCAACGGTATCGACACCTTCGGTGGTGGTCAGGGCATCTGGCTTGACTCTCCCATGATTGATATGATTCATGGCGAAGGCACCATTGAGAAGAGAATCCCCGCTATGATGCGTATGTACCTTAAATACGGCATTGATATGCGTAAGCAACCCATCCTTATCTACCCCACACTTCACTATCAAAACGGTGGTATCAAGATTGCTGACAATGGTATGTCCGATGTTGAGAACCTCTTTGTTGCAGGTGAGGCTGTAGGAGGAATTCACGGTGAGAACCGCCTTATGGGTAACTCTCTCCTTGATATTATCGTATTCGGCCGTAACGCAGGTATTAATGCTGCCGCTGCTGCTAAGAATACTACTGTTGGCGAGAAACTTAACCTCGACCACGTTGAAAGCTTCAAGAAGGAAATGGCTGATGCCGGCATTAAGACCGATGTTGTTTCTCCCAAACTTCTTCCTCGTTATACCCATGGCAACCCCATTTTTGACGAGCCTAAAGCTAAATACATGAAATAATTATTTTAAGCGGGTGGTCTCCACCCGCTTAAACACGAATGAAGGTTATACAAAATGAAATTATTTGAATTATTTGATGGAAAGTTTAATCTATCAATCAGTGGCGTAGCATTTCTCATTTTTTCCATTCTCGCTATTGCTGCGGTAGGTTATTTACTTGGTAAGATTACCATTAAAGGTGTTAACCTTGGTACAGCAGGTGTTTTCCTTATTGCGTTGCTTTTCGGCTGTCTTTTCTATGGCCCTTTGAACAACCAACTTGCTGTAGGCGAAGTACATTACACAACCGAAGCCTTGAAGGTTGTTGAAAACTTAGGTCTTTTATTGTTCGTAACTTCGGTTGGTTTTATTGCAGGACCTAAATTTTTTGGTAATTTAAAGAAGAATTTCAAGACATATATTCTTTTGGGTCTTGTTATCATTTGTTCAGGCGCGCTTATTTGTGCCGGTTGTATTACCATAGCAAAAATGACAATGGATATCCCCGCCGAAGAGTTAACTGCTATTATGACAGGTCTTTTCTCAGGCGCTTTAACATCTACCCCTGCTTTCTCGGCTGCTAAAGAAGCAGTTGGTAAGGACTATGCAAGTTTCGTTGCTGTTGGTAACGGTATCGCTTACATTTTCGGTGTTATCGGTGTTGTTCTTTTCGTTCAACTTATTCCGAAATTCGTTAAGGCTGATATGGCTGCCGAACGCGCTAAACTCGTTGGTGGTGACTCAAATGCTGAAGATCCCGTTGATCAGGCTAAAGACACTAACTTAATCGACATTGATCCCTTCGGTATCGCTCCCTTTGCTTTGGCTGCAATTGTAGGTCTTTTGGTAGGAAGCATTAAGATTGGTTCCTTCTCCCTTACAACAACAGGTGGCTATTTACTTGCTTCACTTGTATTCGGCCATTTTGCAAAAATGGGCAAAATCAACCTTATGCCCCCCGCCGCAACCTTAAAGGTTTTCCGTGAATTCGGTTTAATGTTATTCCTTATTGGTGCCGGTATTGCAGGTGGCGCTAAGTTCGTTGAGTGCTTCCAACCCATCTACTTCCTTTACGGCGCAATGATGACCATTATCCCCATGGTAATCGGTTTCTTGTTTGCTAAGTATGTGCTTAAACTTAGCCTTCTTAACAACCTCGGTTCTATTACCGGTGGTATGACCAGTACTCCTGCTCTTGGAACACTTATCAGTGTTGCAGGTACTGAGGATGTGGCAGCAGCATATGCCGCAACCTACCCCATCGCTCTTATCTCGGTTGTATTGGCTTCACAATTTATTATTATGTTGTTCTAAAACACAAGTTAATCCCCTGCCGTTTGGCAGGGGATTTTTTGTTTTATTGACTTTTGTGGGAATTTGTGTTATACTCTAACTTGTTGAAATATCAACAAGTTTTGAGAGGTTTTTATGAAAGAAAGATTTGAAACTTTTACCGTTCTTATCAACCGAATAAGCCGAAATGTTCGCAAAATTAAAAACCAAGAAATGGCGGAGTATAATCTTAGAAATTCCCATGTTTCTTGCCTCTATTTTATATATAGGGCAGGAGAAATCACTGCCACAGAATTGTGCGAAAAATGTGAAGAAGACAAGGCAACCATTTCCCGTGCCCTTGATTATCTTGAAAAAAATGAATACATCAAATGCGAATCAAATAATGCTAAAAGGTACAAAAGTCCCCTTGTTCTAACCGAAAAAGGCGCTGTTATCGGCAAAAAAATCGGGGATAAAATTGACAGCGTTCTTGACGAAATCGGCATCGGATTATCCGACGCGGAAAGAAACGAATTTTATCGCAGTCTTTCCATTATCAGCGACTCCCTTGAAAAGGTTGCGAATAAATAGGTGATAATTTTATGAATAGACTATGGCAAAAAGAATATTTTTTAAGAGCCAGTGATTTCGATAAATTCGGTCGTATAAAACCCTCCTCGGTGCTTGATTTATTCCAAGATGCAGCAGGGCAACACGCCGAGGAAATCGGCGTTGGCTTTGAAGCAATGCTTGAACGTTCTTATTTGTGGGTTTTAACCCGTGTTAAATTTAAAATTTTATCAAATCCCCACAGCTACCAAAAGGTAATTGTTAAAACCTGGCCTTTAGAACCTAACCGAATCACCTATCGCCGTGAATATTCCATTGAAAACGAAAATGGCGAATTGCTAATTGGTGGTAGTTCCGAATGGGTTGTTATCCACAGTAAAAAGCGCCGTTTTGTTTCGGCAAATGACCTTTATCCTTTCACTGACGGTTTTTACACCGAAATTATGTGTGAAGAGAAACTGGGCAAAATTCCCGATTTCCAGACCGAAGCCGAACCTTATGTTATAAATTCAAAGTTTAGCGAAGTGGATATTAACAACCACGTGAATAATACTAAATATGCAAACTATGTTTTGGATGCTATAAACCCTAGTAAGCCCGATGTGTTGAAGGAATTTCAAATCGACTACCGAAAGGAAGTTCTTGAGGGCACTAAACTTAACATTTACCATACAAAACAGGACAAAACAGTTTTAGCCAAAGGGCAAAATGCCGAGGGTGATGTTATGTTTGCTTGTAAATTAGAATACATTTAAGGAGACTATTATGAAGACAAGAATCATTGTTGATTCAACTGCCGATTTAATACCCTCATTAAAGGAACGGGTTTTCACCGTTCCCCTCACCGTGCGTTTCGGCACCGAGGAATATATTGACGGCGTTACCATCGACAAAAAGGCTTTTTACGAAAAACTTATAGAAAGCGCCGAACTCCCCACAACAAGCCAAGCCACGCCCGATGCTTTTATGAAAGAATTTGAAAAGGTAAAAGAGGCTGGGGACGAAGCCCTCGTTATCACCTTGGCTTCCAAACTTTCGGGCACCTATCAAAGCGCAATGATTGCCGCTGCCGATTATGATAATATCTATATTGTGGATGCTGACAGCGCAGCTATCGGTAACGGAATTTTAGTTGAACGCGCTTTCCAATTACTCGACTCGGGATTTACTGCAAAAGAAATTGCAAAGACTCTCGAAGAAGAAAAGAAAAAAATTATTGTTTTAGCCCTTGTCGATACCCTTGAATATCTTAAAAAGGGTGGCCGTATTTCCAAAACGGTGGCAATGGTTGGTGGTATGCTTAACATCAAACCCTTGATTTCCATTGACCAAGGTGTTATAAATATACTTGGTAAGGCAAGGGGCCCAAAAATGGGCAACACTATGCTTTTGGAAGAAATCGAAAAGGCCGGTGGCATTGATTTTGCAAAACCACTACTTTTTGGCTACACTGGTGTTTCCAATGAATCACTTCTTAAATTCATTGAGGACAGCAAAGACCTTTTAGAAGGTAATGTTAACGAAATTAAATATGAAACCGTTGGCAGTGTTATCGGAACCCACGCAGGACCCGGTGCTGTTGCAATCGCTTTCTTTAAAAAATAAATTCAAATTAAGGAGATTTGAAAATGAACAATTATGTAATTTTTACCGATTCTTGCTGCGATGTAAGTCCCGAAACCTTGGCTCAGTGGGATGTAGCCTATGCTAATATGACCTTCACCTTTGTTGGTGAAGATAAGGAATATATCAACACCGACATTTCCAATAAAGAGTTTTACGACCGTATGAAACAGGGCGCCACCGCCAAAACTGCTGCGATTAATGCTGCTGCTTTTGCCGATTCTTTTGAGCCCATTTTAAAGGAAGGAAAAGATATTCTTTATGTTGCTTTTTCCTCCGGACTCAGCACAACCGTCAACTCGGCTAATATGGCTGTGGCCGACCTTAAAGAACAATACCCTGACCGTAAAATCATTGTTGTTGACACCTTGGCTGCATCAGCAGGCGGCGGTTTAATGGTTTATATGGCGGTTAACAAGAAGACCGAAGGCGCAACTCTTGAGGAAAACGCTGCCTACATAGAGTCCCTTGTTCCCAACCACTGCATTTGGTTTACCGTTGATGATCTGGAGTACCTCAAGCGCGGCGGCAGAGTCAGTCCCTTGGTTGCCTTTGCCGGCGGTGTTTTGGGAATTAAGCCCATTCTGCAGATGGATGACGAAGGTCATTTGATCAAAGTCTCTACCGCCCGTGGTCGTAAAAAGGCCATTGAAGCACTGGCGGATCAGTTCCGTGAGTTGCAGATTGAAGGCAACAACACCCCCATTTTCATCTCCCATGCCCAATGTGAACAAGATGCTCAGCAGTTGGCTGACCTGCTGATGCAGCGCCACGGTGTGGAGGTAACCTTGATCACAGAAATCGGTCCGGTCATCGGTTCCCATGCCGGTCCCGGTACTTTGGCTCTGTTTTTCATTGGA
>JAZOXF010000065.1:0-15166 GCA_045659605.1 Acutalibacteraceae bacterium | reverse complement strand
TTTTTTTCTTCTATATTTAATGCATACACGCTTTTTTATACAAAAAGAATGGTGTTTGTAACAGCAGCGGCTGTCACTTCCCCAATGGCATATTGGTGTATAAAGAAGTGTGATTTAACAATTGTTAAAAAGATTTTAATGTATATTTGTATTGCTATAAATACATTTATTATTCCGATTTTGCAGGTTAACCGGGGGGTATTTATTGTTGCATCCCTTATGTTGACAGCAGCAATTTTTTATTTAAATGGCAGAAGATTTTTAATTATGTTGGTTTGCTTGTCGGTTACTTTTGGCTTTTACGAAGTGGCTTCTATAGCAAGGCATTACAGTAATGATTATCTTGATAGCGTTTTTGAACCTGTAGATTTTGGTCCTACAAACAGTGATCCGGATGTGGATGTTGATGACGATACAGACGATGGCGATGATGATCCATCGGATGAACCGACTGAGGAACCAAATGAGGGCGGATTTAAATTACCTTCAAAAGTTGCTTTTTTGTATGGCTATTTTACGGTGAGTCATGATAATTTTAATGAAGCAGTAGTCAATGCATCTAAATATACATACGGTGTAAGACAATTAGCACCATTTAACGTTATTTTAAGAAGCGATGCTATTTCGAGTACCATATACAATGCGGAGTATTATATTGTAAAATCAAACTTAAATACGGCCAATTTAATTAGCGGTGCGTATTATGATTTGCGAGAATTTGGTGTAATAATTTTTGGATTTATATGGTGTATAATTTTAGGAATAATTGAAATGGTTTATTTGAGAAGTAAGGGCGTTTTTGCATTGGCAGCCTTGGGTAATGCTCTTACCCCTGTGGCATTGTCCTTTTTTGTTCCATGGTTTGAAAACTTTACTTTGTGGCTATTTTGGGGAACAATAATTTTGCTAATGTTATGTTCATGTATTAATATATCAAAAAAAAGTAAGGAGTAATTCTTATGAAAGGTATTATTTTAGCTGGCGGCGCGGGAACAAGACTTTATCCTTTAACAATGGTGACATCTAAACAATTATTGCCTGTTTATGACAAACCGATGATTTACTATCCTTTATCGACATTGATGTTGGCAGGAATTAAGGATATTCTTGTAATTTCTACCCCTGAGGACACACCTCGTTTTGAAAACTTGTTGGGTGATGGAAGCCAATTTGGTGTTAAGCTTTCTTATAAGGTTCAACCTTCTCCCGACGGTTTGGCTCAAGCCTTTATTTTGGGTAAAGAATTTATCGGCGATGATGCTTGCGCTATGGTATTGGGTGATAATATTTTCTACGGAAACGGTTTCAGCAAGGTTTTAAAACAAGCTGTTGTTGATGCGGAGGAAAACAATAAGGCCACCGTTTTTGGCTATTATGTTACCGATCCCGAGCGTTTTGGAATTGTGGAGTTTGATGATAACGGCAATGTATTGTCGGTTGAAGAGAAACCTCAAAATCCCAAGAGTAACTATGCTATAACCGGTCTTTATTTCTATCCTGCAAAGGTTTCTGCTATGGCCGAGGAGGTTAAACCTTCGGCAAGAGGCGAACTTGAAATCACAACCCTTAATGATATGTATTTAAAAGAGGGAAGACTTGGAGTTCAACTTTTGGGCAGAGGCTACGCTTGGCTTGATACCGGCACAATGGATTCTTTGGTTGAAGCTGCAAACTTTGTTCATATGGTGGAAAAACGCCAAGGCATTAAGATTTCCGCTCCCGAAGAAATCGCTTTTAAAAATGGTTGGATCAGCCGTGAGAAGCTATTTGAATCGGCTGAAAAATATGGCAAATCTCCCTACGGCGCACATTTAAAGGCCGTAGCTGAAGATAGAATTAAATATTAAGGAGTTAAAATTATGACTATTATAGTAACCGGAGGAGCCGGATTTATCGGTTCAAACTTTGTATTCCACATGCTTAACAAATACCCTGATTACAGAATTATTTGTTTGGACAAGTTGACCTATGCAGGTAACCTTTCTACTTTGGCCCCTGTAATGGATAACCCTAACTTCCGCTTTGTTAAACTTGATATTTGCGACCGTGAGGGCGTTTACAAATTATTTGAAGAAGAAAAACCTGATATGGTTGTTAACTTTGCGGCTGAAAGCCACGTTGACCGCTCTATCGAAAATCCTGAGATTTTCTTGCAAACCAATATTTTAGGCACACAGGTACTTATGGACGCTTGCCGCAAGTACGGAATTGAGCGTTATCATCAGGTTTCTACTGATGAGGTTTATGGCGACCTTCCCTTAGACCGCCCCGACCTTTTCTTTACCGAGGAAACCCCAATTCATACTTCTTCTCCTTACTCAAGTTCCAAGGCGGGTGCTGACCTTTTGGTTTTAGCTTATCACCGCACATTTGGCCTTCCTGTTACAATTTCCCGTTGTTCTAACAACTACGGACCTTATCATTTCCCCGAGAAGTTAATTCCTTTGATGATAGCAAATGCTTTGAACGATAAACCCCTTCCTGTTTACGGTGAGGGTCTTAATGTTCGTGACTGGTTATATGTTGAAGACCATTGCAAGGCTATTGACCTTATTATCCATAAGGGTAAGGTTGGCGAGGTTTACAATATCGGTGGCCACAACGAAATGAAGAACATTGATATTGTTAAGATTATTTGTAAGGCTTTAGATAAGCCCGAAAGTCTTATCACCTATGTTACCGACCGTAAGGGCCATGATATGCGTTACGCTATCGACCCCACTAAGATTCATAACGAGTTGGGTTGGTTGCCCGAAACCAAGTTTGTTGACGGTATTCAAAAGACCATTCAGTGGTATTTAGATAATAAGGAGTGGTGGGAAACCATCATTTCGGGTGAATACCAGAATTACTACGAAAAAATGTATAAAGACAGATAAGGAGCATTCTGATGAAGGTTTTGGTTACAGGCGTTGGCGGTCAATTAGGACACGACGTAATGAACGAACTTCATAAGAGAGGACACGAAGGTGTCGGCTCTGATATTGCAATAGAGTATAGCGGTGCCAGTGATGGCACTGCTGTTTGCACATTACCATATATTTCGTTGGACATTACTGATAATGTTGCTGTGCAAAAAGCTATTGTGGATATAAAGCCTGACGCGGTTATCCATTGCGCTGCTTGGACTGCTGTGGATTTGGCTGAGGATGAGGATAAAAAAGAAACGGTTTTTGCGGTTAATGCTAAAGGAACCGAAAATATTGCAATGGCTTGTAAAAAGGCAAATTGCAAAATGATGTATATTTCTACCGACTATGTTTTTGATGGCCAAGGCGAAACACCTTGGGAGGCTGATTGCAAAGATTATGCTCCCCAAAATGTTTACGGTATGTCTAAACTCGAAGGGGAGAAGGCAGTTGCGAAAATCCTTGAAAAGTATTTTATTGTTCGTATTGCTTGGGTTTTTGGTAAAAACGGAAACAATTTCATTAAAACCATGCTTAACTTAAGTAAAAAGTATGATAGCCTCCGTGTGGTATGTGATCAAATTGGAACACCAACTTATACCCTTGATTTATCCCGACTTTTGGTTGATATGTGCGAAACTGAAAAGTATGGCTATTACCATGCCACAAATGAGGGTGGATATATCAGTTGGTACGATTTTGCCTGTGAAATTTTCCGCCAAGCAGGTGTGGAAATGAGTGTTACTCCCGTTACCACTGCTGAATATGGCGTGAGCAAAGCGGCAAGACCTTTTAACAGCCGTTTGGACAAATCAAAACTTTCTGACAAAGGATTCGAGCGTTTGCCTGACTGGCAGGATGCTTTGGGTAGATATTTAAAGGAGATTGAGTTTTAATAATGGGAAAAATCACTGTTACAAAGTGCCCTATTGAGGGGCTTTATATAATTGAGCCTTCCGTTTTTGGAGACAATAGAGGCTATTTTATGGAAACCTATAACAAGAAAGATATGTTAGAAGCCGGTCTTGATTTGAATTTTGTTCAGGACAATCAGTCCATGTCGGTTAAAGGTGTTCTTAGGGGACTTCATTTCCAAAAGGAATTCCCCCAAGGTAAACTTGTTCGTGTAATCAAGGGCAGAGTTTTCGATGTAGCAGTAGATTTGCGAACCGACAGTAAAACTTACGGTCAATGGTATGGCGTTGAGCTTACCGAAGAAAATAAAAAACAGTTTTATATTTCCGAAGGCTTTGCCCACGGATTTTTAGTGCTTTCCGATACAGCGGAGTTTTGCTATAAAGTAACCGATTTTTATCATCCCGGTGATGAGGGCGGTCTTGCTTGGAACGACCCTGAAATTAATATTCAGTGGCCCGACCTTGTAGGTGAATACAATGGCACCGCAAGTGCCGAAGGTTATACTTTGAGCGACGGGACTCCACTTAATTTAAGTGATAAAGACCAAAAATGGTCCGGCCTTAAGGATACCTTTAAATTTTAATTGTTGAGTGATTTATAATGAAATTTGATGTTTCGGTTGTGTTGTTGACCTATTTCCCCGAAAAGCAAAAATTATTAGCCACATTAAAATCAATTTTATTGCAAAAAAATATATCTTATGAGATTTTAATTGCTGACGATGGTTCGGACAGTTTTTATAAGGACGAAATTGAAGAAATGATGAAAGAGTATCATTTCGCCGATTTTAAATTTGTGGCACATAAAGAAAACAAAGGAACTGTTATAAATTTTTACGATGCTGTAAAAGAAGCAAAGGGAGAAATTGTAAAGCCCATATCACCAGGAGATTATTTTTACAGCGAAGATACTCTTTATAAGGTTTATAACTTTATGAAAGAATATAATACCGATGCGGCTTTCGGTGATATAGTTTATTATACTAATGAAGATGAATTTAAGGTCGTTAATAAAAAGGACCCAATATATGATAATATATATTTGGATTACAAAAATTATAACAGCCGAAAGATTACAAAACATTTAATAAAATATTCGGATGCGATTTGCGGCGCGTCGTTGTTTTACAAAACGAATGTATTAAAGGAATTTTTGTCAGAAATCTTAGGAATTGTAATTTATGCCGAAGATGCGATTACTCAATATCTTGCATTAGAAGGCCGAAAAATTCTTAAAATTAATGACTTTGTGGTTTTCTATGAATACGGTAGCGGAATTTCAACAAAGAAAAGTTTTGGCCCAAATCGTATTATGAATGATTTCATACATTTCTATAATTTTCTTGTTTGCAAATACCCAAAAAATCCTTATCTTAAAAATGCAATAAAAAGGTTGGATTTAATAAGCAAAAACAAAAAAATTCAGTATTATTTATACCGTTTGGTTCTTTTGGGCAACAATTATAACAGCATAAAGAATAAAAAAATCTTAAAAAGGTATAAATGTGAGAATTTCAATCTTGATTTATTTGATAAAATAATAGAAAGGAACTCGGCATAAAAATATGCCAAAATATAACTATGGAAATAATAAAATATACTTTTCCGCCTCACGGAGATGAGCGAGGCCAATTGGTGGCCATTGAGGCATTAAAGGATTTACCCTTTGAATTTAAGCGTGTTTATTATATTTACGACACTAAGGATGGAGTTCGCCGTGGATTTCATGCTCATTTAAAATTGCAACAAATTTTAATTTGTGTTTCCGGTAGCTGCAAAATTCATTTGGATAACGGTTATGAAACTGCAGAAGTGTTGTTGGACAAGCCTTATGAGGGTCTTTATATTGCCAATAATATGTGGCGTGAGATGTATGATTTTTCATCTGATGCAGTTTTGCTTGTATTAGCAAGTGAGTTGTATACCGAAGATGATTATATAAGAAATTATGACGATTTTATTAAAATGATTAAAGAACAAGGAGAGAGTAAATAATGAGAGTTCCTTTTGTTAGCTTTAAACCTATGGAAAAAGAACTAAACACCGAACTTCGCGCAGCTTTTGAACGCGTTTTTGAAAGAAGTTGGTATATCGATGGTGTTGAGGATAAAAACTTTGAGAAGGCATTTGCTGAATTTTGCGGCGTAGATTATTGCGTAGGTTGCGGTAATGGACTTGATGCATTAATGTTGACACTTAAAGCTTTAAATGTAAAAGAAGGCGACGAGGTTATTGTACCTTCTAACACATATATTGCAACAGCGTTAGCAGTTACTTATGTTGGCGCTACTCCTGTGTTTGTAGAGCCGGATATTAAGACATTTAATATTGATCCTAAGCTAATTGAGGAAAAAATCACAGATAAAACCAAAGCAATTATGCCGGTTCACCTTTACGGTCAGGCTTGTGATATGGATCCTATCCTTGAAATTGCAAAGAAATATAATCTTTATGTTATTGAGGACTGTGCTCAAGCACACGGCGCTACTTATAAGGGTAAAATTATAGGTAGTTTTGGCGATGCTGCAGGATTTAGTTTCTATCCCGGAAAGAATCTTGGTGCTTTGGGCGATGCAGGCGCAACTGTAACTAACAATAAAGAACTTGCTGATAAATTAAGAGCATTAGGCAACTATGGTTCTGATTATAAATATCATCATATTTATAAAGGCACAAACTCAAGATTGGATGAACTTCAAGCTGCATTCCTCGCTGCAAAAGTTCCTTTTATGGATAAGATGAATGATGATAGAAGAAGAATCGCAAATCGTTATTTAAATGAAATTAACAATCCCAACGTTATCTTGCCTTATGTAATGCCTGAGTGCGAACACGTTTGGCACGTTTTTGCCGTTCGTTCTGACAGAAGAGATGAATTGGCAAATCATTTGGAAGATTTGGGTATTGGTGTTAATAAACATTACCCAATTGCTATGCATATGCAGGAGTGTTATAAGGATCTAGGAATTAAAGAGGGCGAACTTCCCATTGCGGAAGAGATCAGCGCAACTCAATTAAGCCTACCATTATATTACGGTATGACTGATGAGGAAATAGATTATGTCATCAACAGTATTAACTCCTTTAAATAAAAACCAAGCAAAGACCGTAAGAGATTCTAATATTGAACTTTTAAGAATTTTTGCGATTTTGGGTGTAATCACATTACATTACAACGGGTCTTTTGCCCTTTCTTTAGTTAACCCTAATTCTATTAATCAATATATTTTGATTTTCCTTGAAGGGTTGTTTATATGTGCAGTTAATTTGTTTGTTTTGATTTCGGGTTATTTTTCGGTAAATTCCCAAAAACGCAAAGCAATCAAGGCGATTGAGTTGGTTGTACAAGTTATTTGTATGAATATAGCCTGTTATGTAATGGTTTCGGTATTTTCATCAAGTTTTACAATCGGTGGTTTATTGCAAAGCGCAATACCTAATAACTATTATGCAATTTTGTATATAACGGTTTATTTGATATCCCCATATATCAATATTCTATTAAACAAACTGAACGATAAGCAATTAATTACACTTACAACATTATTGGTAATATTGTTTGCAGTTTGGCCTACAATACTGGATATTTTTCAAACTTTCGGTTATATTTACGGAGGACTTTATACCACTAATAGCTATGGAAGTCAGTATGGATATAGTATTATCAATTTTATACTAATGTACATAGTGGGCGCCACTTTAAGAAGAGAGATATACAAGCCTAAAACTTATGTGTTATTTATAGCACTTGCGGTTTGTTTGGGAGTAATATTCTTTTGGCAGTTTATACAGCCTCAAATAGCCAGGTCTTACTGTAATCCTTTTGTAATTGCTTTGGCTGTAATTATATTTTTGCTTTTTAAAAGAATTAATTTAAAAAACAAGATTATCAATAATCTTTCTAAGGCTACTTTCACTTGTTTTTTAGTGCATAATATTTTCTTAGGGAAAATCGGTATAGCAAAATTTGTAAATGCGTCTCCCGTTTTGCTTGTGCTTCATATTTTGGTATCGAGTATAGGTATATTTTTGGCTTGTTGGGTCATATGGACGGTTTATGATTTTGTGACACGACCTATTTTTAAGTTTATTGGTTCAAAACTTATTTGTTTAGATAAAGTGTTGTCTCCCGATAACACATGATGAGGATGATTTTATGAAGGTTTTAATGGTTGTTTCTTGGTACAGTCCCAAAGATGCAGAGGTTATGTCTGCAGGTGTATTTCATTATGAGCAATCAATGGCGCTTAAACCTTATTGCGATACTGCCTTATATTTCCCTTATGATGTTAATTTGCCATCGGAATTTGAAAAGAATGAAGAAAAAGGCCTTTTAACATATCGCAGAAAAATCAGAAAATCAAAAATCCCCAAAATGAGTCTTATAATACAAATCTTTAATATCTTCCGCGATTTAAAAAGGATTTGCAAAGAATACAAACCCGATGTAATTCACGCGCATTGTTCTGTTCCTGCAGGTTTTGCGACTACATTATTTAGCAAAATTTATGGAATACCTGTTGTAATTACCGAACACAGTCCTATTGAACATTTTGCATTTGATAAGAAGATAGTAAAATCTCAGGTTGGTTTTGCTTATTCAAACAGCAGTGCGAATATTTGCGTGTCAATCGACTCTATGAATAAAATGAAATCACATTTCCCAAAATGTGATTTCAGTGTGGTTTATAACGGAATATATTCTCCCGAAATAATAGGAAATGATGGTAACAATTATCGTGTTGACGGTAAAATCAACGCTTGTATTGTTGCGGGATTTTATAGTAAAGATATTAAAGGTTATCAATATTTGTTGCCTGCGATTGCTCAACTTAAAAGTCAGGGTATTGGTGTTGTTTTGCACATTGTTGGCGGTGGAGAGTACTTCGATTATTATGTAAATATGGCAAAGGATTTAGATATTGAAGATTGCTGTATTTTCCACGGAAATTGTTTAAAACAAAAGGTTTACTCTATTGTTGCTCAAATGGATTTTAATATTTCGGCCAGTCTGTATGAGTGCTCAGGCGTATCGGTAGAGGAAGCTTTGCTTTTGGGTCGTCCAATGTTGGTTACTCGTTCGGGTGGAGCTAACTCTTTGGTTAACGAGGATGTTGCAATTGTTGTTGATAAAGGCAGTGAGGAAGCTTTGGTTTCAGGTATAATCGAAATGATAGAAAGACTGCCTGAATTTAAAGAAGAAATAATTCGCAAATATGCTTTTGAAAATTTCGAGATAGATCAGGTAAGCAAAAAATATATGGAAATTTATAATAATCTTTTGGAGAAAAAGTAAATGAACAAACCTTTGGTTTCAATCCTAATACCTTGTTATAATCATGAACTTTTTTTAGATGATTGTATTGGTAGTATAATCAATCAAGATTATGAAAATATAGAATTTTTCATATGTGATGATGTTTCTCCCGATAATTCTTTCGCTGTAATCAAAAGTTGGGAAGAAAGACTTAAAGAAAGATTTTCTTCGGTTGTTATTATGAAGAATGAAGAAAATCTGGGTGTGACTAAAAATATTAACCGAATGTTGGAACTTTCCAAAGGCGAGTATATAAAGGTACTTGCAAGTGATGATGCTTTAGCACCTGATGCAATAAGTAGTATGGTTGATTTTTTGAAAACAAATAAAGAAACCGATATTTTGATTGTTAACGGTCATTTTGTTAAAGAGGAAGAGCGTTATCCTGATTTCAATTTAGAGGGGAAAATTTATAATGAAGCGCCAGATTTTTCCGAAAATGGATTTTTGGAGAGAATTGGACGTTGTAATAATATTTCGGCGCCTGCAGCTTTTTTGCGTAAAAAAGTATTTGAAGAATATGGTTTTTACGATGAAAATATAAAGGTTGAAGATTTTGAGTTTTGGCTTAGAGTTTTTAAGGATAAAAAAGCAAAGATTGCCTTCCTTGATAAAACATTAATTTATTATAGAATAAATGCGAATTCTATGAGTTCGAATGCAAACAATAAAACTATTGAAAAAAGAAGAAAATTATTGTTTGATGCCGAAATACAAAGTTTGTATAAGTATAAGGATTATTTTGAACCCCATGCGTTTGCCGAAATAATTTTAAATCGAATTATAAATGCACGTGGATTTGCAGTGTCTTTAAAACTTAAAAACTTTAACAAAGAGTTAGAGGAAATGTGGAAAGAGTTTTCTTTATGGAATCTGCTTTCTAAAAAAGAAATTCTTAGTTTTAAAATGAGATTTTTCATTTTAACTATAAAAAGGCTTATTAAAAATTAGCCTTTTTAAGAGGTATGTTCATTTATGAATCAAGACGGAAGAAAAGTTAGTGTTATAAAAAATGTTGTTGCGCAAATGTTTTCAGCGGTTATTCAAACTGCTTTGGGATTTGTCGCAAGAAAATTATTTGTAATATATTTAACAACTGAATTGCTGGGTCTAAATGGTTTAATGACCAGTATTATAGGAATGCTCAGTATTGCCGAATTAGGTGTTGGAGAGGCTATTAACTATAGTCTCTATAAACCTTTAGCAAATAAAGACCGAGAGCAAGTAAATGCTATAATGAAGCTTTATAAAAAACTTTATTTGGGCATTGCCGGTGTGATTTTGGTCATTGGTTTGGGCATAACACCATTTTTGCGCCTTGTTATCGATTCGGATATAACCTTACCTTTTTCCTATATCTATAAAATTTATTTCTTATTTTTATTAGATACTTTTTTGAGTTATTGTTTGGCGTACAGTCGAAATATTATAACTGCCGACCAAAAGGATTATATTGTTACCAATGCAGACTCAATAACCCAAATCGTTACCGTTATTTTACAAATTGGAATTTTAGTTGTCACTAAAAATTATATTTTATATTTAATTGTAAAGATGGTAGTAGCCTTTGGAAGAAATATATTGTTGCATTTTAAATCCATTAAACTGCATCCGTATATTAAGGAGAAACAAACAAAAAAACTTTCAAAGGAATATTTAAAAGAATTAATCGACAATGTTAAAGCATTGTTTGTTACAAGAGTTTCTTATTTTATTGTAAGCGGAACCGATAATATGTTATTATCTTCTTTCGTTTCATTAACATCAGTAGCGCTTTATTCCAATTATTTAACTATTTTAACCTTAATTAATAAAACGTTTAATACTATTTTTGATAAAGCTAAAGCCGGTGTCGGCAATTTTATTGCCGAAGGCAACAGCGAAAACCTTTACCAACTATTCAAAAATATTTTCTTCGTAAATTTTGTTTTTACAAGTTTCACAACTATCGGAGTTTATGTTGTTTGTAATGAGGTGATCGGAGCGTGGATGGGTAGAAGTTTCTTGTTATCCGGCGGAGTAGTGTTTTTGTTGGCCTTTAATAATTATTCTCGCTATATTTTACAAGCATGTGAATGTTTTAGAGGAGCTATGGGTTTGTACAGTCCACGACCCTTTGTAAAGTATGTGGCATTGCTTGAGGGAATTATAAATTTGGTTGCCTCTTTAGGATTTATATTTATTTTGGAAGATCGAATTTTAGGAGTATTCCTTGGTACTGCTGTCAGCACGGTTGTATCCACTATTGCTGTGCCTTGGATTGTTTATAAATTCTTGTTCAAACGCCCCTTAAAGGAATTTTTTGCTATATATTTCAAATATATGTTAATAGGCGGATTCGCAATGGTATTGTGCAAGGTTTGTTCCGATTTTGTTTACACGGGAAGCAACTTGTTAAATATTATTATCGGCGGTATGTTGTGTGTAGTAATAGTTGGTATTATATATTTGATTGCTTTTTATAAAACCGAAGAATTCAAATATGTTAAATCTTTAGCTATATCAATTTTAAAGTCTAAGAAGGTATAATTATGAATTTAAGAAAATTAGAATTAAAAGATGCTCCTTTAATGCTTGAATGGATGCACGATGAAAGTGTTGTAGAAAATCTTGCGGCGAATTTTGGCGCCAAGAAGCTTGAGGATTGCCAAGCTTTTATTGAAGCTAGTCAAAATGACAAAGAGAATGTAAATTTGGCTATTGTTGACGATAATGATGAATATATGGGTACGGCAAGTCTTAAGCATATTGACAGAGAGAACAAGAATGCCGAATTTGCAATTGCTATGCGCACATGCGCCATGGGTAAAGGTTTTTCTAAATACGGCATGGCTGAGATTATAAGAATCGGCCTTGAAGATATGGGCCTTTGCGAGGTTTATTGGTGCGTTTCTCCTGTTAATAAAAGAGCGGTTCGTTTTTACGATAAAAACGGATACCAAAGAGTTCCTCACAGTGAGATTAAGAGTGTTGGTTATACCGAAGAACAAATCAAAGAATTTATCTGGTATTCAGCGAAATAATCACAAATTTAGTCGGGGTGAATTTCACCCCGACTTTTTAAATTAACCCTTGATATTTCAAGGGTTTTATGGTATGCTTTTATGGATTTTGGAGGTCGTTTTAATGAGTACTAAAAGTAATTTGAATATAAGATGGTTCTATCTTTTTACAGGCGTTTTTGCAATGCTTTTTTCAGGTGTGCTTTACGCTTGGTCAATATTGAAAATACCCTTTAATGAGGTTTACGGTTGGAGTCCTTCGGTACTTTCCCTTAATTTTACATTAACCATGATCTTTTTTTGTTTGGGCGCTTTTTTCGGAAGTTTGATTTGCAAAAAAATCGGACCAAAAATATCTTTGTTTATTTCAGGATTTTTGGTTGGCATTGGATTTATATCAAGCGGTTTGCTAAACGCCAACACACCACATCTTTTATATGTTACATACGCGCTTCTTGCAGGAACAGGAATTGGAATTTCCTACAATGTGGTGGTTTCTACCGTTAGTTCTTGGTTCCCCGATAAAAAGGGTCTTTGCTCCGGTTGTTTGATGATGGGCTTTGGTGTCAGCACACTTTTGCTTGGTAACGTAATTAATGCATTTTTTGAAAATCCTAGTATTGGTTGGAGCAAGACATATATTATTGTTGGCGCTACTATTGCAGTTGTAATTATTTTTGCAGGTTTGGTTCTTAAACTTCCTTCGGCCGATGTGGAATTCCCCGCGCCTAAGGCTAAAAAGTCGGCCAACAACGAAGCACTTGGAACCAGAGATTTTTCAACCTTGGAAATGCTCAAGTGTTTTACTTTTTGGTGCACCTTTGTTTGCATTACCTTTATGTGCGCCGTGGGAAACTCGGTTATAAGCTTTGCGCGAGACCTTGTTATTTCGGTAGATGCGGCTCCTGCTTTGGCAACAACCATGGTTGGTATTCTTTCGGTTTGCAACGGATTTGGTAGAATTTTGGCCGGTATTATTTATGATCTTTTAGGTCGCAAGATGACCATGCTTTCGGCAAATATAGTGGCAATTTTTGCATCGGCATTAACTTTGGTTTCGGTGCAAATGGGTTCCTTGCCTCTTTGTATAATCGGTCTTTGTCTTGCAGGTATTTCCTATGGCTCTTGCCCCACTATTACTTCGGCACTTACTTCTTCTTTCTATGGCCAAAAATATTTTGCAATAAATTACAGTTTGAATAACTTTAATTTAATGGGTGCGGCATTAGTAGCCAATGTTAGCAATAGTTTGTTGGCTTCAAGCGGTGGCTATTCGGCACCATTTATAATGCTTCTTGTCCTTGCTGTATGCGCTTTAGGTCTTAATATTTTAATAAAAAAACCTCAATAAATAAAAAGCGGAGTGAAATCACTCCGCTTTTTTTATACGATTCCTAAAGCAATTTCAACCACAAGAGCAACGACAACCACTAATACTGAAATAATAAATCCGTGCAGCATAGGTTTGATGCCCGATTTTTTCATATCTTTAAATGAAGTATTGAGTCCTATCGCAGCAAGAGCACAAACCATCAAGAATTTACTTGCGGATTTTGTTGTGGAAACAATTTCAGCAGGAATAGTGAATATACTTGCCACTATTGACATTGCTAAAAATCCTAAAATGAACCAAGGAAAAATTTTAGAAAAACTAAAACTGGTTTTAATTTCCTTTGCGCTTTTTCCAACTTTGATAGCTTCTTTTCTTTTTATATTCATTTGAATTATAGCAAAGGTCAAAACGGTGGGAATAATTGAAAGAGTGCGGGTGAGTTTAACCATAGTTGCAAAGTCGCCTGCTGCTTCAGAAAAGGCATAACCCGTTGCCACAACCGAAGAAGTGTCGTTTACGGCGGTACCCGCCCAAATTCCAAACGCTTCTGCATTCATTCCAATTGCCCTTCCCATAATGGGAAATAACACTATCATTGCCATATCAAAAAGAAACGTGGCAGACATAGCATACGCAACGTCACTATCTTCCGCGTCTATTGTCGGGGCAATGGCGGCAATCGCAGAGCCTCCGCAAATTCCCGTTCCTGCAGAAATAAGATTGGAAAGCTTCCAGTTGAGCCCTAACGCCTTTCCAATAAAATAACCACCGCCAAAACATGTCGCTAAAGTGAATACCATAACCACAAGCGATAGTTTACCAACGTGTAAAATGGTGTTAATATTAAGAGAAAGACCAAGCAGTATAATAGCAAATTTAAGTATCTTTTTAGAAGTAAATTTAATTCCTGGCGCGAGAAAACCGTTTTTGCCGATAAAATGATTTACAAGCATACCTATAAACATTGCAATTACTGCGCCGCCAATTAAATGAATAGGCAAAAGGTTTTCTATAAAGCAAGCGACAGCCGCAACTGCGACTGACACGACAATACCTGATAAAAATTTAAGAACTTTCATAACTATCTCCTGATGTCAATTTTTATGCATTATATCACAATTAACTTAAAAAGTAAACCTATACAGTATAAATTCCCACGAGTTACAAATAATAGTATCACTATTTGAAATTAAAGGAGAATTTATATATGAAAGCCACTGGTATTGTGAGAAGAATTGACGACCTTGGTCGTGTGGTTATTCTGAAAGAGATTAGAAGAACAATGCGAATCCGTGAGGGGGACCCCTTACAGACAACATTGACACCTTTCGACAAGTTTTGTGTTGCGATACATAGTGTGGTAGAAAGATATAACAAACGATAGAATAATAAGAATGCCCTCTCAAGACGATTCTTGACTTTCTTTGCTGTGCGCGTTATAATTACAGAGAAATATAAGGAGGCGTTTTATGGACATCAAGACGAATTTAAAAAAGTTGTGGAATTATCTCGTCAATGCATTTGAACAAGAAGAAATTGTTGCAGGTTTTGCTAATGCGATGGAAAGCTTTGAGTATGACCCCACTACAATTGATGATAAAATGATAGATGCACTGCCTGAGGATAAAGCTCGCGCTTTGTTTTTTGATGTAGCAGATATGGCTTTTATTGAACTGTTCGGCGGAGAT
>JAZOXF010000064.1:0-23860 GCA_045659605.1 Acutalibacteraceae bacterium | reverse complement strand
CTTTGCAGCATTATGCAGGTTTTGGGTAAAGATGAATGTATTAAGCGAATAGAAAACGCAATCTCAAATATTTAAGAGGTTTATTTATGGAAGAGAATATTATTTTAACCGAAGAAGAAAACAAACCTTCTAACTTTATTCACGATTTTATTGATGAAGATTTAAAAGAAGGCGTTTACAGCAAGGTTCAAACCCGTTTCCCGCCCGAGCCTAACGGCTATCTTCACATAGGCCACGCAAAGGCTATCTGTATTGACTTTGCAACCGCTGAAAAATATAACGGAAAGTGCAATTTGCGTCTTGACGATACCAACCCCACTAAAGAGGATGTTGAGTATGTTGACGCTATTAAAGAAGATATTCAGTGGTTAGGATTTAACTGGGATAATGTGTACTTTGCATCTGATTATTTTGACTATATCTATGAGTGCGCTTTAAAGCTTATAGATAAAGGTTTGGCTTATGTTGACGAATCAACACCTGACCAAATCCGTGAAATGCGCGGTACTTTGACCGAGGCTGGCGTTAACAGTCCTTACCGTGACAGACCTACCCATGAAACCAAGGATTTATTCCGCCGTATGACCGAGGGCGAATTCGAAAACGGCGCTATGGTTTTGAGAGCTAAAATCGATATGGCTTCCTCAAATATAAATATGCGTGACCCTGTTATATACCGCATTATGCACGCTCATCATCACAGAACCGGTGACAAATGGTGTGTATACCCAATGTATGACTTTGCTCATCCTTTAAGCGATGCCAAAGAGGGTGTTACCCACTCCCTTTGCTCTTTGGAATTCGAAAACCACAGACCCCTGTATAATTGGTTCTTAGAAGTGTTAGAAATCCCCGAGGCACCAAGACAAATTGAGTTTGCAAGAATGAATGTTAATTACACTTTAACCAGTAAGCGTAAATGTTTAAAACTTGTTAATGACGGTTTGGTTTCAGGCTGGGATGACCCAAGAATGGCAACTATTTGCGGTATGCGCCGTAGAGGTTACCCTGCTGAGGCTGTTCGTGCATTTGTTGATAAAATCGGTGTTTCCAAGGCTTACAGTGTTATTGACTATGCTTTGCTTGAATCTTGTGTTAGGGATTATTTAAACGAAAACGCTGACCGTGCAATGGCTGTTCTTCGTCCTTTGAAGATAGTTATTGATAATTATCCGGAAGGCAAAACCGAAGAAATTGCAGTTGATATTAATCCTTCTAAACCTGAACTTGGTAAACGTAGCGTTACCTTCTCAAGAGAAATTTATATTGAGCAAGACGACTTTATGTTAGACCCTCCAGGTAAATATTTCCGTTTATGTCCTCAAAAGGAAGTTCGTTTAAAGAGCGCTTATTATGTTAAATACGCATCTCACGAAACCGATGAAAACGGCAATATTACTGTTGTTCACTGCACCTATGACCCTGATAGTTTTGGCGGTGAATCACCTGATGGAAGAAAGGTTAAAGGCACACTTCATTGGGTAAGCGCAAACCACTCAATGGATGCCGAAATTCGCCTTTATGACCGTTTGTTCAATGTTCCCAACCCCAGTGATGAAGAAGGTGTTTCATCCTTTGCTGACAATTTAAACCCCGAATCTTTGACCGTTTTAAAGGGTTGTAAGTTGGATGCTTCCCTCAAAGATTCTAAGGTTGGCAGTACCTTCCAATTTATGCGCCAAGGTTACTTTACTGTTGACAGTGATTCAACCGATGATATGTTGGTATTTAACCGTACTGTTGCCCTTAAAGATTCTTTTGTTAAAAAGGCTTAATTTATGAAAGTTAATGATATTTTTGAATATTTAAACAGTCTGTTTCCTGTAACCGATGCTATGGATTTTGATAACGTGGGTATTTTGGTTGGTGACCCTCAAAAATCAATTTCCAAAGCCTTGGTTGCCCTTGATTGTACTTTAGAAACCATTGATTTTGCTAAGCAAAACGGTTGCGATTTGATTATTACTCACCATCCCGTAATATTTGAACCCCTTAAAAATGTTTTAGCAGGTTCGGTTCAGTACGAACTAATCAAAAATGATATTGCAGTGATTTCAATGCATACCAATCTTGATGTGGGTGTTGGTGGTATTAACGATAAGCTTTGTGAAATTTTAGAGCTTAACGAAATATCCCCTGTAATCGCCTCTGATGGTTATATGCTTAAAGGTGGTGTTATCTCCCCTATTTCGGCTGAAAACTTAGCTAGGCGCATTAAAGAACGTATCGGTGGCGTTGTGAAATATGTTGATGGTGGAAAAGAAATCAAAACTGTTTTGGTTTGCAGTGGTAGTGGTGGAGAATTTATTAATGAGGCCATTAATTTAAACTTTGATGCCCTTCTTACTGCTGATATTAAACATCATCATTTCTTAGCCGCCGCTGACAATAATATTTCCCTTTTTGATGGTGGTCATTTTAACACCGAGGATATTATTGTTGATGTTTTGGCTGAAAACCTTAAAAAGAGTTTTAAGGAAATTGAGTTTAATACATTTCATTCCGAAGCAATTAAGTTTGCATAAATTTTAATTTTATGTAAAAAATATTTTCGGGTGAAATTTTATGGTAATTCTTTTTTCTAATAGAAAATCTAAATTAGAAAAAGAAATTCTCGAAATTTTAATCGCCTGCGGTGCTGATTTTGTGTCTGATAAATCAGTTGTGTCCGCAGGCGGTTTTTTTACTGTTGCAGTTTGCTATAAGAAAACAAATATAGATGCAAAAAAAGCCATCATCTTAATTTTAGATGACAGCGATAAATATCTAAATCAAACACTACCGTCAGATGTTATAGGAATTTGTGAAGATGTAAATTTCAATGCGTTACAGGTTTTTAAATACAATAAAGTGCCTGTAATAACCTGCGGTAATAACCATAAAAACACAATAACCCTTTCAAGTATCGAAAATAATCAGTACATTTTAACATTACAACGACAAATCACCGATTTAAAGGGCAATAGAATTTTACCCACCGATTATAAAATTACCTTGGATAAAAAATATTCCCCTGAAGCGGTTATGCTAAGCGGCGCAGTTTTGTGCTTGGTTAACAACAATTAAATTTAATGTATATAATGAATTAAACTGGTTGTTTTTGGGAATAATGCTTTTAAGGTGATTTTATGAGAGAATTCAGTAAAGTAGTTACAATAATATCTATAATTTCCTTTGCTGTTGCCATTGCTTTGATTTTAGTTACCGTCGGTATAGTTTTTGGTGAAAGAAAAGTTGAGCCCGAACCATGGGTTTTGCAATCTTACGGTAATAATGTAGCCTTGTTTAACGGCGAAAAAATTATTGAGGTATATGGCGCTATAATGCTAGATACCCTGCCCGAAGAAGATAAACGGCTTTTAGATAATGGCATTGCCTTCTTGACTAAACAAGAAGCAGTAAGAGCAATTGAAGATTACGACGGATAAAAAAACATCTCCCGAAGGAGATGTTTTAATTATTTTACCAATGCATTAAACAATTTTTTAGATTTTTTAAAGGTAGCCAAGAAACTTTTAAAAGCTTGTAAGAAATGATTGTCATCAATTAACATATTCTCAATAGCTTCAGTACAAATCTGGTCATTGTAAGCAGTTGCGGAAAGAACAGCAATCATAATATTAACAGTGTCCTTATCACCTGTTACATAAGCGTCTTCTAATACATCGTAAAGTTTTTTAACCTGTTTTTTGTTGCCGTTAGTGAATAGGTTCTTAAGTTGAGGAACCAAAAACTCACCAAAGAAGTTAAGGTATAAGAAATTGCCGTAAATAGAGATATGTTCCTTGTAGTCATCCTTAATTGCGGGGAAAACATCAAGCATCTTCTTTGCAAATCCGGTAACGGTCATATTGCCCGATTTACTGGCGGTTGGAAGTTCAACCGAAACAGAGGTTCTTGTTTGCTTAATACCAAGTTCTTTTCTTAAAGACACAACAAAGTCAATACCAACCGAAGCGGCATCTTTAGCGTTTTGAGTGTCATCAAAAAGCCAAGAGTTGATAAGGCTGAGTTCTCCAAAATTGCCTTCATCATCTTTAGTAGCGGTTAATAATTGATAAGACTGGGAAGCATCATTGTATTTAACGCAAATTTTCTTATTGTCGTTTACAAAACAATCGCCATCAGCTTTAAAATTGTTTTCATTAAGGAAATTATTCATTTCCGAAATTACATTTTCATAATACCTATTATCCAAGTTTAAGTCACATCCAAAAATTATTTTCTATTATAATACCACATTTGATTCTATTTGTCACCTATAATTTTTAAAAAAATAATACAGTCATTGAAAAAGATTATATAATGGTTTATAATAATATTAATGTTCTACCCTAAATAGATATTTCATATTTTATTTTGGGGTGGTTTTGTGCTGAAATTTAAAAACAAAAGCTTATGTTTTGTTCTGGCAGCATTGGTTTTTGCGGTTAGTGTTTTTACATTAAATAAAAACGAATTGTTATTAACTTGGAATAAATCAAGCGCTACTCAAACGGTTATAATCGACGCGGGACACGGCGGATTTGATGGCGGCGCGGTTGCGGCTGATGGAACGGTTGAAAAGGATATCAATCTTAAAATATCTAACCTAATTGCCGATATGTTAAGAAGCGTCGGTTACAATGTTGTTTTGACCCGTGGGACCGATGTTTCTACCGATGATGTTGAAACGAATACTATTTCTGTGAAGAAAAAAAGCGACCTTAAAAATCGACTTGAATTGATGAAAGACTACCCTGAAGCTGTCTTCGTTAGCATTCATTTAAATAAATTTACAACATCGGCAGCGCGTGGTTCTCAGGTCTTTTATAGCGCAAAATTTGACGAGTCTAAAGAACTGGGTGAGGCAATTCAAAGGTCTATTATTAAATTATTGCAACCAGAAAATACCAGGGTCAATAAACAAGCTACATCAAGTACATATTTACTGTACAACGCAACAATACCCGCTGTTTTGGTCGAATGCGGTTTTTTAAGCAATAAGACCGAACTTGAATTACTTAAAACTTATGAATATCAAAAGAAAATGGCTTTTTGCTGTTTTTTAGGAATAACGGAATTTTTATCAAATAAAGGAGAAGCAATTAATGGCACCTAAAACTAAAACGGTTTATATATGTAATGAATGTGGATACGAGTCGGCAAAATGGCTTGGCAAATGTCCTTCTTGCAATAATTGGAACACAATGGATGAGCAAATTGTATCAACCGTAAAAAACAACACTTATACGGTAGTCGCAACCGCAGCCGCTACTCCCCTTTCTAAAATTTCCACTTTGGATGAACCTCGTTATATTACAGGTATTTCCGAACTGGACCGTGTTCTTGGCGGCGGAATCGTTAAAGGCTCGGTGACACTGCTTAGCGGTGACCCCGGTATTGGTAAATCCACCATTCTTTTGCAAATTTGCAATGCCTTGCAAAATAAGTTTAAAATTCTTTATGTTTCGGGTGAAGAATCGGCAACACAAATTAAAATGCGTGCTACAAGAATTGGCATTGAAAGCGATAATGTTTCGGTAATGACCGAAACTGATGTTGTATCCATATGTGAATATATTAAATCGGCCAAACCCGACCTTGTTATGATAGACTCTATCCAAACAATGCAAATTGCCGAACTTTCATCATCCGTTGGCAGCATTGTTCAGGTTAGAGAGTCAACCAATATGCTTCTTAGAACCGGCAAAAGCCTTGAAATTCCGATTATAATTGTCGGTCATGTAAACAAGGGCGGTGAAATAGCAGGACCTAAAGTTATGGAGCATATTGTTGATACGGTGCTTTATTTTGAGGGCGAAAGAAATCAGTCTTACCGAATTTTAAGAGGTATAAAAAACCGTTTTGGCTCTACTAATGAGATAGGTGTTTTTGAAATGACCGAAAGTGGCCTTAAAGAGGTCGAGAATCCTTCAGCAATGCTTTTGTCGGGCAGAATGAGTAATGTTTCGGGTGGATGCATAACCTGCGTTATAGAGGGCACCAGACCTATTTTGGCTGAGGTTCAAGGTCTTGTAACACCAAGCGGTTTTGGAAACCCACGCCGTACTTCAACGGGATTTGATTATAATCGCCTTAATTTGCTTTTAGCAGTGCTTGAAAAACGAGTTGGACTTAATCTATCAAATTCAGATGCCTATATAAATATAGTTGGCGGTATGAAACTTGATGAACCCGCCGCCGACTTAGCCATTGCCCTTTCAATCGTTTCAGCAATTAAGGACAACCCTATTGATGAAAAAACTATTGCATTTGGCGAAATCGGTCTTTCAGGTGAAATTCGCTCGGTACCAAGAATTAATTCACGAATAGCCGAGGCTGCTCGTTTAGGCTTTACAAGATGTATTCTGCCAAAAACAGCTTTAAAACAACTTAGCACCTGCCCTGCCGAATTAGAACTTTGCGGTGTTCGCAGTCTTAAAGATGCTATCGATTTGATTTAAGGTTTTAGGTTTAAAGTAAGGACAATCATTTTCAAATGAATTTACGGTTGTAAAATACTCTAAACCGCAAAAACCGTCAATTTGATATATACACGAATTGTCGCATTGAATTAAAGACAATTTAATCACCATAATTATTTTAAATGTTTATACTTAAAATATGCAAAAAAGACCGCGAAATTGCGGTCTTTTTAATTTTATATATAATGATGCCATTCTTCGAGATGATAATAATCTTGACAATAACTTGCAAATTTGGGATTATTCTCAATAAATTTATAGAGAGATTCGTATGCAATGTGTTTTGGAATACTAAAGCTTCCAAAATCATTATTGTTTTGATTTTTCTTTAAATCTTCAAGGGTAAAGTTTTCAGCATTTTCCATATTGTCAAAATAATCATATAAATATATTTTAGCAAGATATCTTCTTGCTTCAATTGCAATTTCATCATTCTTAGAAACACTTAGTTTAACTATATAGGGTATACCTTCATCGCCCAATTGATAAATTGCTTCTACATCAATTGTTTTAAGCTGTTTAGTTATATATGCATCATAGTTGTACTTCGCACATACGCTATTTACATTAACAGTTCCAAGAACAAGTGTTATTAATCCGGCTGTAATTAATGCGGTTTTAATTACATTAATTTTGTTAATATATATTCTGAAAATTAATGATATAAATACAACTGCTAAAAATAGCATAAATGCGCTTGTTGTTAAACGGAGAACAGTCATACCGTATGTGTTAATATAAAGAATCATTTTAGAAATTGAGGTTGCAATAATAATTAGTGTAAATAATGAGATAAAGGTTGTTAAAATTCGAATTGAATATGAAACCTTACTATTCTTTTTCTTAGCTAAAAGCAAAGAGATAACAACAATACAAAGGTTAATAACAGCAATTATACACATTTCAAAAAAGCCTTTACGCGCATACTGGGCGTATGTTATTTTTTCGTCCGGCAAAAAGCCTTTAAATGCACTGAAAAAATAAGCAAGTTGAGAAAATAGATACAAAATATAGCAACCACTGATTGTAGTAAGAAAAGAAACCACGTATATATTATCAATACCGGCGAATATGTTTTCTTTCAATTTATAAATGCGACCCGCTTTAATCGAAAACGCATAACTAATTATAAATATTGAAATTATAATACCGAGCAGTGCTTTTAAAATGGTTGCAAAACAGTTGCTAAATATATTTGATACCAAACCTTTAAAGGCATCATCTGATGATATAAGTAAAGGCACAACAACGATAAGCACGGGAATAGCGCAAACTAAACCAATTAAAATCTTTCCAAGAGATTTTTTCTCACCGTTAACATTTGTAAAAAGTGATTTAACTGTGATGTCTAAATTACCCATTGTAGAAATTGCAGAAACAAATATTGCAAAAGTTTTCTTATTACCTTTAGAGTCGGCGTTAACAAAACCGTCAAGGGAAATCAAAATTAAGAACAAATTTGTAAGAACAGCAAAAAATTTAACACTACCGTTTGTTGTGCATATAAATACAGCGCAGTTAAGTAATGAAATGATTCCGCATATTATTGGAAAGACAGAAATTTTACTACCCTTTGAAAAATAAATTATTAATGCCGTAAAAAGCAAAACTGTGGACAATAAATATCCAAGGGCAAATCCGCTGAAAAATCCGAATATAGCAGTAAATATGCTAAAAACTAATGCGCATACCGAAAAAATCAGGTCATTTTTAGTGAGGTTAAATAACGGCCTTTCTTGGTATGATAAATTCTCTTCGATTTCTTCGGTTAATATTTCGGTTGATTTTTCATTAATATCCATAGTGACTATTCCTCACTTTCGTATTTAATAATATCACCCGGTTGACAATTAAGCGTTTTACAAATAGCTTCTAAGGTAGAAAATCTAATTGCCTTCGCCTTCCCTGTTTTCAGAATCGAAAGATTTGCCTGAGTAATACCTATTTGTTCAGCGAGTTCTAAGGAAGTCATTCTTCGCATCGCTAATATAACATCTAAATCAATTTTAATCATATCGGTTCACTCGCCTTAAATTGTAAGTTCATTTTCGGTTTTAATTTCTACAGCGTTTTGCATAACATTCTTAACAACACGAAGCATTAAACCAATAAATGCCGCTGCTACAGATATGAAGCAATATGGAATATAAAATACACCTGCAATTATTGTTATTAAAGAAACCGCAAAACAACACCAGGAAATTGTGCGTAAATATGTAACGTTTCGGCTTATAAAAATTTCTTGTTTTTTAATATTAAACAATAAACGAATTAGACTGTATAAGGTTATATAACCAAAAACCGCGCAAGGATAAAAAGCACAAACGAAAATTGTAAGTAAATGTTTCATTGCTGAAAGATTAGGGTCAAATCCGCGATAAATTTTAAACCATAAATTTACAACAAAGGGACCAAAGAACAGTCCGATGGTAAGTAACCCTAAAAATATGAATGATACCGCAATGGATAAACCGATAGATTTGTTTTTGTTCCACATAAAAATTACCTCCAAAACCATTTTATACCACCATATTAACACCAAAATTATCGTTTGTCAATAATTAAATTATCGAATAACAATAATTTTAGATAAAAATAAACCCGTCTTAAATAACGGGTCTATTTTTATAAATATTTTAGTTATGAATTAAATTCTTTATACAAATTCATAATTTGATTTGCTGTTAATGGGTCAGAATATATTTTTGAAATTTATTTAACTTTTTCTAAAAGAGTATTGTAAATTTCTTTTGTTTCATTTACATTTTTACCGCTCAAAACCAATACTTTGTCATCGGATTTTATTATAACAACCTCTTTGACTCCTGTATAAGAATAACGAGTGTAGTGGTCAAATTCTTCATTTTGGTAAGTGCCTATCGATAGTCTTGCCGAGGAAAAACCGTATGAACGGTACCCTGCTTTGAAGTTTTCGCGGAGTTCTACCGAATCAATCTCATCGTACTTGATTTCTAAGTCATCGTAGTAACTGGCTGCAATTTTAAAACTATCGCTTTCAAATTCAACATTAATATCTCCGGTTACCATTAAAACAGCAACTGCAATTAAAATAATAGGAACGATAATTGCAGTAATTCGCACTGCAACCTTTTCGGTTTTTGTTTTAGGAGTATTATTGTATTCGATTCCTTGTTTTTTGTGATTTTTATAAATACTATAGGAATAAACAGTTGGTGCTAAAACCGAAATTAACAAACACAACACAAAAACGGAAATTATTAATTTTAGGGGCAAAAAAACACTAAGAATAATAATCGCGCCTGTAATAACCCATGATTTTCCTGCAAAACGATGGGTTTTATTCCAGTTTTCTTCATTATTCAAAGTCCAGTACATTTTAATTCCAAGTGTACGGTTTTGCTTTGTCTTTGGCATATAATTGCCGATAAAAATGAACATTACGCCAAATATAATCGGCATAAATCTTATCATATCAAACTTACCGTCAAATGAGATAAAATAAATCAAAGAGTTAATAAATAATGATATAAAAGGAATTATCCAATATACAATTCCTAAAGCTTTTCTGTTTTGTTCTTTTTGTTTTTTATCGAAAGCAGTTACAATTAAGCATAATAAATGAAATGTTAATAAAATGAGCGGCAAACCAAAAACACCAAAAACTTTTGGGCCAAATCCGTCGGCATTTCCGTCAGCGCCCCAATGAATTGTCATATTATTGGGCAATTTATCCCAAACAATTAATCCAAAAACAGAAGGCAACAAAATTATTAAGGAAGAAATAATAACTTTAAATTTATTTTCTTTAATCATCTTCAGTTTCTCCTTTCAAATCAGCTATCCAAAGCATAGTTTCCTCTAAAACCGAGGTGTTGATTTCATAAAAAATGAATTTACCTTCTCGCTTATCTCTGATAAGGTCAGCATCCATTAAAACCGACAAATGTCGTGAAATTGAGGGTGCCGTTACAGAGAAATGGTTTGTAATCTCCCCTGCTGATAATCTGCCTTTTTTAAGTAGATTAAGTATCTCTCGGCGTATAGGGTCAGCAAGAGCTTTTAATGTTTGTTGTAAACCCATTAATTTACCTCCTTTAACATTTAACCTAATTGTTAATTATATTATATGCTATGATTTTAAGTTTGTCAATAGTTATTTCAAAATATAAAAACACCCTACAACTTCTCTGTTATAGGGTGTTAAAATTTTAGTGTGTTAAATTTAAATTTCGGATTTTTCCGGAATTATGAGCGCTGCAATAATATATGCTAAAATACCAGCACCTACAAATAAGGTTGCAAATGCCCAACCAAGACGAACGATGGTTGAATCCATATTGAAATATTCAGCAACGCCGCCGCAAACACCACAAAGTTTTTTGTCGGTGTTTGATTTATATAATTTCTTTTCCATAATATTTCACTATTCCTTAATCTAATGGTTTCATTGTGGGGAGACGCCAAAAATGAGTTCAAAAAATTTTTATATGTTCTTATAACCTTTTATAACTTGCCATCATAAAACGGGAAAAACCAAGATTTTCTTATATCTTCTTATAAATTCTCATAATTTGTTTTGAAACTGTGGTAAAATTGTGGTAAAATGAATTACAAGATAATTACGATAAGGTGATATAATATGTTATTAAATCAAGAATTATTTAACTCTGTTGAACAAGCTCTTTTAAAGAATGGAACCATTGATGATTTTGAAAATGAAAACGGAAAAATCACAGGTAGAATGATGATAACCTTAACAGATATTCCCGAAGATATTGAAATCGAAAAAAATAAAAAGTCTATATATGCTTTTGAGTGTTCATTTGATTTTTACGATGTTTCTATCGGAATTGTTCTTGACACCAAGGAACTTAAAGTTCTTTCGCCGATTTGGGCGACAGAACAAATTCCAAATGCAGAACAGCCAGATAGAGCATGGATTGATTTCTTTTTAAAAACCCTTGCTGAAAATATTTCTGATGACGGTTCATTTGGTGTCCCTATATATACATTTTTAAATGATAGCAGTGATTTTACTGTTACACCAACAAGATAAAGCAAACGGACTATGGAAATCCCATAGTCCGTTTTGTTGTAAAACTGTGGTAAGAAGATTTTTGAAAATTCTTATATCTTCTTATAAGTTCTTATAACTTATTATTTAGTCCAAAGGTTTCATCGTTGGGAATAAGATTACCTCACGGATAGTGTCAGCGCCGGTTAAAAGCATAACTGCCCTGTCAATACCGATACCCATACCACCTGTGGGAGGCATACCGTATTCCATTGCTGTGAGGAAATCTTCGTCGAGCATCTCTGCCTCGTCGTCTCCCCTGTCTCTAAGCTCTAACTGCTTCATAAAGCGTTCACGCTGAACAATGGGGTCGTTAAGCTCAGAATAAGCGTTTGCAAGCTCGCTGTGGCATACAAACAACTCAAAACGCTCGGTCAAACGTGGGTCTTCGGGGGAAGCTTTGGTTAAAGGAGAAACCTCAACAGGATACATAGTGATAAATGTAGGCTGAATCAATTTCTCTTCAACTCTTTGGTCGAAGCAAGCATACAAAGCGTTGCCCCAAGTTTTGTCAGCAGTATCATCCAATTCAACACCGATAGCCTTTGCAGCTTCAACAGCCTCAGCATCATCAGTAATAGCACCAAAGTCGATACCTGCATACTCTTTAACAGCATCAACCATTGTAAGTCTACGCCAACCGGGTGTAAGGTCAATTTTTTCGCCAAGCCATTCAACTTCGTAGGTGCCAAGTATTTCCTTAGCAGCACCTGAAATGATGCCTTCAGCAATATCCATCATATCGTGGAAATCTGCATAAGCCTGATAAAGTTCAACGGTTGTAAACTCAGGGTTGTGTTTAGGGTCCATACCCTCGTTACGGAAAATTCTACCGATTTCATATACTCTATCCATACCACCGACAATAAGTCTCTTCAAAGGAAGCTCGGTAGCAATTCTCATATACATAGGTATATTTAAAGTGTTGTGGTGAGTAATGAAAGGACGGGCAGCAGCGCCACCAACAATAGTATTAAGTACAGGAGTTTCAACCTCGATATAGTTCATATTATCAAGATAGTTTCTCATAAACTTGATAAACTTAGAACGAATAACAAAGTTGTTCTTAACCTCAGGGTTAACGATAAGGTCAACATAGCGTTGACGGTATCTTAAATCATTATCCTTAAGACCGTGGAATTTCTCAGGCAAAGGTAAAAGTGATTTAGATAAAAGTGTGATAGAGGTTGCGTGAACCGAAATTTCTTCGGTTTGTGTTTTAAACACAGTACCTTCAACGCCGATAATGTCACCAATATCCCACTTCTTGAAGGAAGCGTAAATATCTTCGCCAACATCGTCACGCTTAATGTAAAGTTGGATTTTGCCTGTAGAATCGCTAAGGCCCACGAAACTTGCTTTACCCATAATTCTACGAGCAATAATTCTACCTGCAATTTTAACGGTTTTACCTTCAAACTCTTCAAAATTAGATTTAATGTTTGCAGAATCGTTATTAAAATCAAATTTTGTGATTAAAAATGGGTCATTTCCACTTTCCTTTAAATTGGCAAGTTTTTCATGACGCACCTTTACAATTTCATTTAAGTCCTGTAATTGAGGATTATTGTTTTGTGCCATTTATTTCACCTTATTTTGAAATTTCTAAAATTTTAACCTTAAATTCGCCGGCGGGAGCTTCTACAGTAACCTCGTCGCCAAGTTTTTTACCTAAAAGTGCTTTACCCATAGGAGATTCATCGGAAATTTTACCTTCGCGAGAATCAGCCTCGGTAGAACCAACAACACGATATTCGTCTTCATCGCCGAATTCTACATCAAGAACCTTTACTTTGCAACCGATAACAACGGTTTTAGCATTGCCCTTAATGTCTTCAATGATTTCAACATTTTTAAGCATTGCTTCGATTTCTAAAATACGAGCTTCAAGTTTTGCTTGTTCGTTTTTAGCCTCGTCATATTCGCTATTTTCAGAAAGGTCACCATAACCACGTGCAACCTTAATTTTTTCGGCAATATCAGTTCTACCCTCAGTTTTAAGGGTTTCTAATTCTTGCTGTAATTTTTTTAAACCGTCGTCGGTGATTTTAATAGTTTTTGCCATAAAAAACTTTCCTACCTTTAAATATATTTGGGGTGCCAAACAGTACTATTATATTATTAATGTTCCAATAAGTCAAGAACATTAATTGTGATATAATTTTTTGGTTTGATATTTAGGTTCACAAGTAAGGTTAATGCCTAACTTTCTAAATACATTTTCATCTACACGGGATAGAATTACAGTAGAATGCGCTTCGCTACCTGCAAGTTTATAAGCGTTATCAAGAGCTTTTTTTGCCAGTTCATCGGTAGCGGCGCAAATAGACAATGCAATTAATATTTCATCGGTATGAAGTCTGGGGTTGTGATTTCCCATAATTTCGGTTTTGAGTTTTTGCATTGGCTCAATAATTGTGGGAGAAATCAAGTTGACTTCATCGGGAATATCCGCCAAAACCTTAAGGGCATTTAAAAGCATTGCCGAAGCCGAACCTAACAAACTTGAAGTTTTACCTGTTATAATTCTACCGTCAGGCAATTCAATGGCAGTTGCAGGAGCATCGGTTACAGTTGATTTTTCAATAGCTCGTGTAACAACTGCTCTATCTTTGGTGGTAACACCTGCCTGTTTCATTAAAAGTTCAATTTTGGAAGCGTCAGCCTCCTCAGCGAGACCTTGTCTTGCGTTAACAATGGTAGAATAATAACGACGAATGATTTCTTGTTTTGCCGCATCTTTTACGGCTTCATCATCGCAAATTGCAAAACCAACCATATTAACGCCCATATCGGTAGGACTCTTATAAGGAGACTCACCAAGAATACCATCAAGCATAGCATTTAAAACAGGGAAAATTTCAATATCTCTATTGTAGTTTACAGTAGTCTCTCCGTAAGCTTCAAGATGGAAAGGGTCAATCATATTAACATCGTTTAAATCAGCTGTAGCAGCCTCATAAGCGATATTTACAGGGTGTTTAAGAGGAATACTCCATACGGGGAAGGTTTCAAACTTGGCATAACCTGCTTTAACCCCTCTTTTATGCTCGTGATAAAGCTGAGATAGACAGGTGGCCATTTTGCCGCTGCCGGGGCCGGGAGCAGTAATGATAACCAATTCGCGCGAGGTTTCAATATAATCGTTTTTACCAAAACCGTTCTCACTAATAATATGCTGGATATTATATGGATAGTCATCAATGGGATAATGTTTATAAACCTTAATACCCAATGTTTTTAAACGATTTTCAAAAGCCCCAGCCAAAGATTGGCCGGTATATTGAGTGATAACAACGCTACCAACATATAAACCAATTTCCCTGAAAGCGTCAATTAAACGAAGAGTGTCAAGGTCATAAGTGATACCTAGGTCTCCCCTACGCTTGTTTTTCTCAATAGCGTCGGCATTAATAACAATAACGATTTCGGCTTCATCTTTTAAATTTAAAAGCATCTTAACCTTCGCATCAGGCTCAAAACCAGGTAAAACACGGGCGGCATGATAATCATCAAACAACTTGCCACCGAATTCCATATATAATTTACCGCCGAACATTTTAATTCGGTCGCGAATGTTTTGAGATTGGAGTTTTATATATTTTTCGTTGTCAAAACCTATTTTTTTCACTCGTTAACACTACCTTTATTATTGATTTCCTCAATATATTCTTCTAAACACATATTTTTGCTGTTAATATCCTTGGCAACATTAATACCGACAAAACGCCAGTGCCAAGGTTCGTAAATAACGCCTGTGATTTCTTGTTTTTGCTCAGGATAACGCAAAATAAAGCCGTAATCCGCCGCATTATTTAACATCCAACGATAGGCATCAGAATTTTCAAATGATGTATTGGTTTCATTAAAGTCAATAGCAAAACCGCAATGATGTTCACTGGTTCCCGGTCTAGCAACAATAGTTGCCGCCTTATCTTCGGCCTCTGATTGACCCATACCTTTTCTAATCCAATAATTAACCTCATTGTTATAAAGTCGTTCTTGGGTTTCATAAGAACGGAAAGGAGATTTTATAAAAATATCAATACCTTCAGCCCAAGCGGCCTCCATCATGGCAATAGCATAAGGCAAAACATCTTTATCTAACTGATTTAATTCTCCACAAAGATATTTGGCATCAATTGTTGTTAAATTTTGGGCATAACTTTGTCTATCGGGTAAAGGATTTTTGCCGTTGACCAATAAAAGTTTTGAAAATTTAGCATCAAGGCCTTTGGGTGTGGATGAAGACCCATTTTCCAAAGATGAACCGCTTTCAACCATAGATGTATCATCAATAACACTAGCGTTAGTTTCTTCAGGAAAGGAAAAATTTTCAACATCCGAAGTTTTTTTAATAAAAATATTAAAAACCAAAATACCGCTGATTACTAAAATAAAAACCACGACATAGATACAAATTACATATAACAGTACTCTATTCTTTTTATTATCTTTATCAATTTTCATAAATTATTCATCAAGTTTCAAAACAGCCATAAACGCCTCTTGAGGAACTTCAACAGAGCCTAACTGCCTCATTCGCTTTTTACCTTCTTTTTGTTTTTCAAGGAGTTTTTTCTTTCGTGTAATGTCACCGCCATAGCACTTAGCAAGTACATCTTTTCTCATCGCTTTAACAGTTTCGCGCGCAATTACCTTGCCCGAAACGGCAACCTGAATTGGCACTTCAAAAAGTTGGCGTGGAATAAATTCTTTTAAACGTTCAGCGATTTTTCTGGCTCTGGTATAAGCATTGTCAGAATGAACGATAAAGGACAATGCATCCACAACATCGCCTGCAAGCATAACGTCAAGTTTTACGAGCTTAGATTTCTCGTAACCTTTTGTTTCATAGTCATAACTTGCATAACCCTTTGTACGTGATTTCAGAGCATCAAAGAAATCATAAACAATTTCACCCATTGGTAAAATGTAATGAATATCAACGCGGTCGCCCATGTATTTCATATCGGTATAAATACCGCGTCTTTCCTCACAAAGTTGCATAATCGCACCAACATAATCACTGGGGCTGTAAATATGCACATCAGCTACAGGTTCAAGCGCTTCACTGACAATAGCGGGGTCAGGATAATTGGTTGGGTTATCAACCGTAATCTCTTCCCCACTTGTTAATCTAAACTTGTATTCAACGCTTGGCGCAGTTGTTACTAAATCTAAATTATACTCTCTTTCCAAACGCTCTTGGATAATCTCCATGTGAAGTAATCCTAAGAAACCGCAACGGAAACCAAAACCTAAAGCATTGGAACTTTCAGCCTCGAAAAGAAGTGAAGCATCATTAAGTTGCAATTTTTCCAACGCTTCCCTAAGGTCAGGATATTTAGCACCATCTGCAGGATAAATACCGCAGAAAACAACCGGATTAACTTTACGGTAGCCTTCCAAAGGTTCTTCGGTTGGATTTTCACAAGTTGTAATGGTATCACCAACACGTGCTTCGCTTACTGTTTTAATAGATGCAGCAAGATATCCAACCTCACCTGCTTCTAAAACATCGCAAGGCTCTAATGCGGTTGCTCCTTTACGGCCGATTTCAACAACATCAAATTCCGCGCCTGTAGCCATCATTTTGATTTTATCTCCGGCCTTAATCTTGCCGTTCATAACCCTGAAATAAACAATAACGCCTTTATAAGGGTCATAATAAGAGTCAAAAATCAAAGCAGATAATGGAGCGTTTCTATCGCCTTTAGGTGCAGGAAACTCGGTAACAATAGATTCCAAAACATCAGCTACATTAAGACCTGTTTTGGCTGAAACTAAAGGTGCATTATCAGCAGGAATACCAATAATATCTTCAATTTCCTGTTTCACACGGTCAGGTTCAGCCGAAGGAAGGTCGATTTTATTGATAACAGGTAAAATTTCAAGCCCGTGATCAACTGCTAAGTAGGTGTTAGCAAGGGTTTGAGCTTCAATGCCTTGAGAAGCATCAACAATAAGAACAGCGCCTTCACAAGCGGCAAGCGAACGAGAAACTTCGTAGTTAAAGTCAACGTGTCCAGGTGTGTCAATCAAATTAAGTTCGTATTCTTGACCATCTTTAGCGGTATGATAAAGAGTAACGGCGTGGGCTTTAATAGTAATTCCACGCTCACGTTCTAGGTCCATACTATCTAAAATTTGTTCTTCCATTTCACGCTGAGAAACCGATTGGGTAAGTTCCAACATACGGTCAGCAAGAGTGGATTTTCCGTGGTCAATATGAGCAACAATGCAAAAATTTCTGATTCTTTCTATCGGAAAGGACATAAGCTCCCCCTAATATAAAAATAATTATCAATATTATATCATAAAGCAACGAATAATGCAAACAATTTTACTTAATATTTTAAATAAAAAAAGGCGGTTTAATCCGCCTTTTTATCCTCAAAAATAGGTATCAAATTTTCACTCTCAGCAATTTTTATAGAAATTTCATCAGTAACAGTCCAAGTGATACCTTGCAATTTAAACAAACGAGTCCAAATTTTAAAACTCAAATTACCTCTATCATTAAATCTATAGGCAACAAAATCGGGTTTTGTTAATACATTTGTCAATAAATTTGTTGCCGCAAATCTTTTTATAAAAGAAATATTGGATTTCTTTCTTTTAAGATAGTTTTGAGAAAGTTGTCCCCTGATAAATTCAGGGCGATGGTCCTTGAACCATTTAACACATCTTGGATCAAAACTCTCAACGCAAAAATCACTCTTGTATTTATTAAGCATACCCGCAGTAATAAAGCAAAGCTTTTCAAAATTTCCGTTAGCGGGTTTTAGTTCAACAATTATAGGTCTCTTCCCTTCAAAAATCTCCAAAACCTCCTTTAAGGTGGGGATTTTTTCATCGGTATTTTCCAACCTGTAATTTTCCAATTCCTCTAAGGTTAAATCTTCAACAAAAACATCGGAGTTTGCCGTGCGTTTTAAAGAAGAATCGTGGATAATAACAGGAATTCCGTCAGCGGTGATATGCACATCAAATTCGGAGCCAAATCCGTGTTCGACAGCCTTTTTAAAGGCTGCAATACTATTTTCGGGAATGCCGTTTCCGTGAAAACCGCGGTGGGCAAATCGAACGCCTTTAAAGGCTTTAAAATCGGTAAATCCTACTCTTCCCAAAATCAAAAGTAAATATATTAAAAAGAGTAAAAAAAGAATAATAAAAGGAATTAAAATATACATCAACTAATCATCCACATCAAAGGCCTCAAGACCTGTTTTAACAGTAATTTTATTATCACCGTGCTTAACAAAACACATTGTGATGAAAGAAACGGTAACCGCTATTGCGGCATAAGGAAATAACGCTTGGTGACTAATGTTTTCAATGATAAATCCGGCTAAAATGGGAGTTACTATTTGCGCCGACATACTAAATGTATAATAAAGACCTGTAAATTTACCAACTTTACTGCCCGAGCACATTTCTACAACCATCGGCAAACTGTTAACATTAATCGAAGCCCAAGCTAAACCGACCAAGAAGAATAATACCAAAAGCAATGGATTAAACTTGTCGAAAACAAGTGTTAAAACAAATGCCATAAAGAAGGAAGATGCCAACAATAAAACACCGAATTTAATGGTCTTTCTTCTGCCGATTTTACTTGCAATAACACCAACAGGAATATAACTGATTATAGCACCAACGGTGGCGACGGTAAGGCAGGTTGATGCCTGTCCAACCCTCATACCCCAAACCTCTTCAGCATAAACAGAGAACCAGGTTGTAACACCGTTATAGCCAATAAACCAAAAAGCAACCGAAAACAGTAAGAAAATTAAACTTTTGCGAACTTCTTTTGATAATTTTTCATCACCAAAGTCACTAACTTCAGCATCGTCCTTAGACTGATGATTTTTTTCAAATTCTTCTCGTTTAGCAACCAATTTCGGTTCGTTAACTAAGGTCATTATAATAATTAGTGAAAGAATCATTACACCGGCAATTATTATAAAAATAGGTAAATAATTAACGTGCTCTAATCCTTCGGTACGACTGTTAGAATAAAGAACTGATGTTACGATAAGATAAATAACACCACCGACAGCACCCATTAAATTGATTATGGCGTTGCCTTTACTTCTTAAAGGCTTGGGCGTCACATCAGGCATTAAAGCCACAGCAGGGCTTCTGAAAGTACCCATTGCAACTAATAATAAACCTAAATTTAGAATAAACAGTAAAATTTTTGTACTTGAAGGAGCGGCAAAATAACTGTTATCCAATATCGGCAATCCAAGCATGAGAATTGCCGATATTAATGTACCAAATAAAATAAAAGGTTTGCGTCGACCTATGGAACTTCGGCATTTATCCGACAAACCGCCAAATAAGGGTAATAAAAACAGCGCCAATACATTATCGGAAGCCATAATAGCGCCCGAAGCCGTTTTAGAAATATTAAATGTACCGGTTAAAATTTTTGGGATTAAACTATCATACATTTGCCAAAAGGAACTAATTGCCAAAAAGGAAAAACCAACTAAAACAGTATTTTTAACATTCAGTTTCATAAACATCCCCCTATCAAATATATCATATCCTAAATTATAAAAATAATCAACATATAATTCTATAAATTGTAGTTATAATTCCGCAAATGAGAAAACCAAATAATGTTGGTAATGCGAAACCAAGCAGTGTCCATTTAATACTTTTAGTTTCTTTTTTAATGGTTAAAACAGTTGTAGCGCAAGGCCAATGAAACAATGAAAAAATAACTGTGCAAATAGCGGTGTTGATTGACCAACCGTTGTCAATTAGAACTGTTCTTATTAAATTTATGTCGGGGACCGGTGTTAAATTCTTAGAGGTTAAATAACCCATCAAAATTATAGGTAGAACGATTTCGTTAGCAGGAAAACCTAAAATAAAAGCCAATAGAATAATACCGTCAAGTCCGATTATTTTAGCAAAAGGTTCAAGAAGGTTTGAGGTTGTAATTAAAAGCGAATTATCACCCAAATTTATATTAGCCATTAGAAAGATAATAATCGATGCGGGTATTGCCGATGTTAATGCTCTGCCCAACACAAAAATTGTTCTATCAAAAATACTTCTAACAAATATTTTACCAAATTGCGGTTTTCTAAATGGTGGCAATTCTAAAACAAAGGGATTAGGTTCCCCTTTTAAAAAGGTCGCAGAAAGTAATTTTGTTGCAGTTAAAGTTATAATTACACTAAAAATTATAAATAAGGTTAAAATAACAGCCGCAAAAAAGCCATTTAAAATCCCATTACCCGTTATTAAAAAAGCAGATATTATTGCGGTTATTATTGGAAATCGACCGTTGCAAGGAACAAAACTATTGGTAATGATTGCAAGTAATCTTTCCCTTTTGGATTCAATAATTCTGGCACCCGTCACCCCAACAGCATTGCAACCAAAACCCATGCACATAGTTAGCGCTTGTTTTCCGCAACTGTTACATTTCATAAAAGGTTTGTCAAGATTAAATGCTACTCGCGGAAGGTATCCTGCATCTTCTAAAATAGTAAACAAAGGGAAAAAAATTGCCATTGGTGGCAACATTACAGCGACTACCCAAAAAGGCACCCTGAATAAACTTTCTATTATTATAAATTGCGTTTTACTGCTTATGTTTAAACTATTGAATATTAATCGCAACAAACTTTCAATTTCAGAAAAAATAAAGCTTAAACCGTTTGATATATAGTTTGCGCCCCAAATGGTTATCCACAATATTAAACACATAAACATTATCATTGTGATATAACCTGTGATTTTGCCCGTGAATAGTTTGTCTAAAATCTTATCGGTTTTGTGCTCGGTATTTTTAATATTTATAACCGATTTTGCAATTGATTGAGCCTCTTTTATAAAAATCAGGTTATCAGTGCCAAAATCAATTGTTTTTGTTTCGCTTTTAGCGGTCGACGCAATATCTAAGGCGTTTTTTAATTCTTCCAAGGTGGATTTTTTTCTTGCCACCGTTCCTATAACAGGCACCGATAAAATAGATGATAACTTTTCTAAATCTACCTCTATTCCCTTTCGTTTTGCCTCGTCTAATAGATTTACGCATAATACAACATTTGAATGTATTTTAAGTATTTGAAGCGCTAAATTTAAATTACGTTCCAAAGAAGTGGCATCGCATACCACAACAACAATGTCAACACCGCCATATATCAAAAAATCACGGGCGATTTCTTCCTCTTTCGAAAAGGAAAATAAGGAATAGGTTCCCGGTATATCAACAAGCGTATAGCTATTTTGTCGGGTTTTAAAATAACCTTCAGCATTGCCAACAGTCTTCCCTGCCCAATTTCCTGTATGTTGTTTAAGACCTGTCAAAGCGTTAAATATTGTGCTTTTGCCAACATTAGGATTACCTGCCACAGCAACAGTGATATCAGCCACAAATATCACCAACCTTTATCAGTGCACTATCTTTATTTCGTATAGCAAATAGCGAGCCACGTATTAAAAAGGCTTTTGGATCTCCTTGAGGGCTTATTGCAATACACTCAATTTCAGTATCATCGATTATACCAATATCAATAAAACGGCGGCGCAGTTTTCCTTTTGCTAATACCTTTGTCACCTTTGCCTTTTGATTAATTTTAAGTTCGTTTAAATTACACATAGTATATCACCATTATTAGGATATTCTAATTTTCAACATTGGTGAGTCATAAACCAAACTATACTGACATAGCATTTTAGAGAAAGGCTAAATAAGGAAACGGTGATAAAAATGACAAACTCAAGTATTTACAAGGATATAGCCGAAAGAACCGGCGGTGACATCTATTTAGGGGTTGTGGGACCTGTTAGAACGGGCAAATCAACCTTTATAAAACAATTTATGGATAAGCTTGTTTTGCCTAATATATCGGAAGATTATTTAAAAGAACGGGCAAATGATGAACTTCCTCAATCGTCATCAGGCAGAACTATAATGACTACCGAGCCAAAATTTATACCCGAAAAAGGAGCGCAAATCACTGTTGATGATAACGCATCCTTTAATGTGCGTTTAATTGACTGTGTTGGTTATATTGTGCCGAGCGCATTGGGTTATATTGAAGGTGATGAACCAAGAATGGTTATGACCCCTTGGTTTGAAGAACCGGTGCCCTTTAATATGGCGGCGGAAATTGGTACCAGAAAGGTAATCAACGAACACTCAACCATTGGACTTGTAATTACCACCGATGGAAGTATCAGTGATATTCCCCGCGAAGAATATGCCGAAGCGGAAGAAAGGGTTATTTGCGAATTAAAGGCTATTAACAAACCTTTTTTAATGCTTTTAAACTGTATGTATCCCTCATCGGAAGAAGCCAAAGAAACCGCAAGGCTCCTTGGGGAAAAATATTCGGTAACAGTTTTGCCTGTTAATTGCCTGGAGTTAAACGAAGATACCATTAAGGATATATTGGCGCATATTTTATACGAATTTCCCGTTAAAGAAATTTGTATCACCTATCCTCGGTGGATAAATTCATTACCTCTTACCCATTGGCTTAGAAGTGATATAACCGATAAGATTAAAACAATGGCTGAAAAGGTCAAGGTTTTAAGAGATGTTGATGGGTTCGTTAAAGCCTTTAAAAATCAGGATAACATTACCTTAGCATCGGTTAATCATCTGGATTTAGGGCAAGGTGTTGCAAAAATTGAACTGCACACTAAAAATTCCCTCTTCTATAAAGTTCTTTGTGAAACCACTGGCCTTCAAATTAACGATGAACAAGAGCTTATGGAAAACATTTCTTCCCTTGCATCAATGAAAAAAGAGTATTCTCGTGTGAAAGATGCTTTAGAAGAGGTTGAGGCAACAGGATATGGTATTATAATGCCTGATACCGATGAACTGAGACTTGAAGAACCCGAAATTGTAAAACAAGGTGGTCGCTACGGCGTTAAACTTCGAGCATCGGCGCCATCAATACACCTAATGAAAGCAAATATAACAACCGAAGTTAGTCCCATTGTGGGCAGTGAAAAACAGTCTGAAGACTTAATTATGTACTTGTTAAGCGGTTTTGAAGAAGATCCGGTAAAAATTTGGGATTCAAATATATTCGGCAAATCGCTTCACGATCTTGTTAACGAAGGTTTACACACCAAACTTGCCCGTATGCCTATTGATGCCAGAATGCGAGTACAGGAAACGGTTGAGCGAGTTATCAATGAGGGTTGCAATGGTTTAGTTTGCATATTGCTATAAAATTAAACAACAGTTGGGTTAATTTCCAACTGTTGTTTTTTATCACAAAAATATTGAAATTTCTATTGACTTTTAGATTTTGTTGTGATAATATATTATGGACATTCGGAGAGGTAT
>JAZOXF010000063.1:0-6040 GCA_045659605.1 Acutalibacteraceae bacterium | reverse complement strand
GTGTTCAAGAAGACTGTTTGAAACGATTTTTCCCGTTTCAATCAAATCAATATATTTTGGGAGATTTAATTCGTTAGTTAAAATGGAGTTAAAGAATTTATTATAAAAAATCGCTCCAGATATTTTAATTGAAACAAAACCCAAAAGCAGTGATAAACCATATAAAAAATTGCTATCGGTAACTATCAACATAATGATAGCAATCGCTACAAATACACAAAAAACGCCTAATGAACAAAGTCTGTATTTTTTTAAAATAGCCATTGTATTGTAATTGTTCATAATGACACCTCGCCTTATAAGTATTATATATTATAAACCATAAAATAGCAATACTGAACCAAGTATTCTATGTTCTCCTGCTTGTTATAATGCGAGACAAAATTAAAAGCTGTGTGAAAAAAATTCACACAGCTTTTCTATACTCCTTCTAAATCAAAGGAAGGTATGAACTTTTCGTTTGAACTTTCTTTTTCTTGGATAAATACATTAGGAAAATCAAAACTGCAAATGTAATCCACAACCTTTTCGTATTCCCGATTTGTGATTTTTCGGTTTAAAATTTTGTGGTCTAACGCCTTGTAAAAAGGCAAATATTGGCTCATTAAACTAAAATAAGCGTTCGGTGTGTTTTCCCTTACCCAGTCAAAAACCTCCATAGCAGTTTTGGTGTTTTGGGGCAGCACCAAATGGCGCACAATAACTCCCTTTTTCAAAATTCCATCTTTCAAAATACACTGAGGTTGTTGGCGATAACACTCCTTTATAGCCTCTTTTGCAACCTCAGGATAATCGGGTGCAAAAGAATATTCTTTTGCCTTATCGCTATCCGAATATTTAAAGTCCATTAAATAAATATCAACTATGCCCTCAAGCATTTTAAGTGTCTCAACATTTTCATATCCACTCGAATTATAAACAATGGGAATATTCGGTTTATAAATTTCGAGAGTTTCTTTAATTGCCCCTACATAGTGGGTTGGAGAGACCAAATTTATGTTATGGGCGCCTTTTTCTTCAAGTTCTTTGAAAATTTCGGCCAAACGAGAAACGGAAATTTCCTTGCCCTTTCCCCCGCTTGAAATTTCGTGGTTTTGACAGTAAATGCACCTCAAAGAACAACCACTGAAAAAGACTGTACCCGAGCCCTTGTTTCCGCTTATAATCGGCTCTTCCCATAAATGCAAAGCAGCCCTTGCTACCTTTGGCAGCAGGGGCATTTTGCAAAAACCATTTGAATTTTCTCTATCACTATTGCACTTTCTCGGGCATAGGTTGCACTTCATTTTGAGGTTCCTTTTTTTCAATTTTGGAAAGTCTTTGTTTGTAACTCACACCGTCAAATGTCATCTTGGCAAATACCCTACCGATGTACCTGTTATTGCATTTAGGGCATCTGAAAGGAGAAGAAAACCAACGGTTGCGATATTTCCACTTGGAAATTCTACTGAGTTTAGCCGAACATTCGGGGCAAGTGAAACAAAACTTGGTTTTATCCAAAGCATTGTCATTAATATCCACAATAGGATATGCCTTAAAGTGAAGTCGGCGATAAAACTCGGGGTTTTTGGTATCGCGAAGCAAGGATTTGAAAACTTCCTCGTTATAACAAATTTTGAGAAGTTTTCCACAAACAGTGCTGTCATCAACTGCCGTGTGCATAGCATAACCATCGGTGCTTACACCGAAAAACTCAGCAGCAAATTCCAAAGATACCTGATTTTTATTCTCATACCCTTTTTCTCGCATTTTTGCCTGAACCATTTTTTGAAGGTCAAGATAAAAATTCATATTAAAAGAAACGCCCGAATCTTTAAGAAGTTTTTCATTTTCCACAATGGTAAATAAATCGGAATCGCTCCAGGTCATTGTAACCTGAGCATCACAGGAAAATTCGTTGAACAACTTCACCGCTTGTTCCAAAGGGATACCGGCAAGCATTTTTTCGGTGGTAATTCCCGTAAGGGTTGCAAATCTACCCGTCACCCTTTTTGAAAGGACGGAACGGATAGTAACACTCAAACTGTCAATGATATTAAAATCACTGTCAAGCTTAACTGCGCCGATTTGAAGAATTTGGTTTATAAAACGCTTTTCCTTTTTGTAAAAAACATTATCCCATTCAAGGTCGAAAATTACATATTCCATTACTTTTTCCTTGATTCTGCCTTCATTCTTTCTTCTTTGTTTAAAATTCTTTTGCGAAGTCTTATATTATTGGGGGTAATCTCTACAAGTTCATCATCTTTAATAAACTCTAAAGATTGCTCCAAACTCAATTTTGAAGGTGGAATCAAACGCAAAGCATCATCCGAACCCGAAGCACGTGTGTTGGTCATTTGCTTCTTTTTGCACACATTACACACAATATCATCATTTTTCGGATTTTCACCCACAATCATACCCTCATAAACAGGCACACCGGGTCCGATAAAGAGTCGGCCACGGCTTTGCGTATTAAACAAACCGTAACCTGTAGACTCACCTGTTTCGTGAACGATGATAGAACCGGTAGAACGTTGGTCAATATCACCCTTATAAGGCTCGTAACTATTGAAAACATGGTTCATAATTCCGTTACCGTTAGTATCGGTCAAGAATTGTGAACGGTAACCTAAAAGTCCACGAGCAGGAATTAAAAACTCAAGATGGGATGTACCGCCGTCACGGGTACCCATATTTTTAATTTCAGCCTTACGGGTTCCAAGGCGTTCCATAACGGTACCCACATATTCCTCAGGAACCTCTATCATCAAAAGTTCAATAGGCTCTAAAAGGTTGCCGTTTTCATCACGTTTGTAAATAACTTCAGGGGGAGAAACTTGGAACTCATAGCCTTGACGGCGCATGGTTTCAATCAAAATTGAAAGGTGCAATTCTCCTCTACCCGAAACCTTAAAGGTATCGGCACTGTCGGTCTCCTCAACACGAAGGCTAACATTTGTCATAACCTCTTTAAACAAACGGTCACGCAGGTTTCTTGAGGTTACAAACTTACCGTCCTTACCTGCAAATGGTGAGTTATTAACCATAAAGTTCATAGCAAGGGTAGGCTCGTCAATTTTAACGAAGGGCAAGGGCTCGATGTGAGCAGTGTCACAAGCAGTTTCACCGATTTCAAGTTCACTAAGTCCTGCAACCTGAATTATATCACCTACTTGAGCGCTTTCAGCTTCGTAGCGTTTAAGACCCTTATACATAAATAACTTTGCAATTTTAACATTGGTGCTTGTACCGTCTTTATGGCAAACAGCAACGCTTTGACCCGATTTAACGGTTCCACGAATAACACGGCCAACACCAATTCGGCCCAAATACTCATCATATTCAATGTTGGTGAAAAGTATTTGCAAAGGTTCATCAATTTCACCTTCGGGTGGGTCGATTTCGTTAACCATAGCCTCAAACAAAGCCTTCATATCACTGCAAGGTGTTTCGGGGTTAAGGGTAGCGTAACCATCACGACCGCTTGCAAAAACAACGGGGAATTCAATTTGGTCTTCATCGGCACCGAGTTCGATAAACAAATCCAAAACCTCATCAACAACCTCTAAAGGTCTTGCCATTGGTCGGTCAATTTTATTAACAACAACTACTGCCTTTTTGCCCAAAGCCAAGGCTTTTTTAAGAACAAAACGGGTTTGGGGCATACAACCTTCAAAAGCATCAACAAGAAGTAAAACACCGTCTACCATTTGTAAAATACGCTCAACCTCGCCACCGAAATCAGCGTGTCCCGGAGTATCAACAATATTAATTTTAACATCGCCGTACATAACACTTGTATTTTTGGAAAGAATTGTAATACCTCTCTCACGCTCAAGGTCGTTAGAGTCCATTACTCTTTCATCAACATTTTCATTATCACGGAATGTTCCGCTTTGTTTTAAAAGTTGGTCAACCAAGGTGGTCTTACCGTGGTCAACGTGGGCGATTATTGCAACATTCCTTAAATTTTCGATTTTAGCCATTTTCTCGACTCCTTTTTTCTAACGCTAATATTTTACCACCAAAAAACATATATTGCAACGATTTTATTCGCCACTTTACACATATAATAATCTTATTTTAAAATTTTTCTTTACATTTGAAAAGTTTTGTGGTAGAATACTAAGGCTGATGTGAAATCGGCATACCTAATACTATGCTTTGGGTGTCCGCCCGACTTTAGGGAGTCACTATGACCCATGGCTTGGTTTTTGGATTAAACATTAAAAGAGGTGAAAACAAATGACAAAAGAGAAAAAGCAACAGATTATGGTTGAATATGCAACTCACGAAGGCGACACCGGTTCTCCCGAAGTTCAAATCGCAGTTCTTACCAACCGTATCAACGCGCTCAACGCTCACTTAAAGGATCATCCAAAGGATAAGCACTCTTATCGTGGTCTTTTAAAGATGGTAGGTCACAGAAGAAACCTTCTCGCTTACCTCCAAAAGGTTGATATTGAAAGATACCGTTCACTTATTAAGCGTCTCGGCATCCGTAAGTAATCAGGATTCAAGGGCAGACCGTAATCAACAACGGTCTGCCTTATTGTCATTAAATAGGAGATTTTTGCTGTTAGCGATAAATCGAGCATCTAAAAATTTGGGGTGTTGGATTTATTGCTAAGCTAAATCTCCTGCAAAAAATAAAACAAAAAGGAGAAAAAACAATGTTTGAAAATTACAAGGTTTATGAAACCGAACTTGCCGGCCGTCCTTTAAAACTTGAAACAGGTATGATGGCTGGTCTTGCAAATGCTGCTATTATGGCATGTTATGGTGACACTCGTGTACTTTGTACCGTTACCGCATCCGCTAAACCCCGTGAGGGTGTTGACTTCTTCCCTCTTTCAGTTGATTATGAGGAGAAGATGTACGCTGTAGGTCGAATTCCCGGCTCATTCACACGCCGTGAGGGTCGTGCAGGTGAGAAGGCTATTTTGGCTTCCCGTTGTATCGACCGTCCTATTCGTCCTTTGTTCCCCAAAGATATGAGAAATGACTGCTCGGTTGGTGCAACAGTTATGGCTGTTGACCCCGACTGCTCACCCGAAGTTGCTGCTGCTATCGGTGTATCGGCTGCTATCGCTATTTCCGATATTCCTTGGGCTGGTCCTATTTCTAGCGTTAATGTAGGTCTTGTTGACGGTGAAATCGTTATCAACCCCACATTAGAACAAAGAGCAAAGACCGACCTTAACCTCACTGTTTCTTCTACTGCTGATTTGGTTGCTATGATTGAGGCAGGTGCAAACGAAATCGATGATGATTTAATGTTTGACTGCATTATGGCAGGTCACGAAGAAAACAAAAAGGTTGTTGAATTCATCAACGGCATCGTTGCTGAAATCGGCAAAGAGAAGTTTGAGTTCGTTTCCAACGATCCCGATCCTGCTATTATGGAAGAAATCGAAGCTTTCTGCATTGAAGATGTTAGAAAAGCTCTTGATACCGATGACAAACTTGTTCGCGATGCTGCTTTACTTCCCATTTACCAAGCAGTTCACGAGAAGTTTGATGAGCGTTTTGAAGGCCAAGAAGCTAAACTTGATGAGATTATGTATCTCGTTCAAAAGCACGTTGTTCGCGCTTGGCTTAAAGATGATAAAAAGCGTGTTGACGGTCGTGGCATCGACGAAATCCGTCCCTTAGATGCTAAGGTTGACCTTCTCCCCCGTGTTCACGGTTCAGGTATGTTTACCCGTGGCCAAACTCAAGTTCTTTCTATTGCTACTTTAGCTCCCGTTAGCGAAGCTCAAAAACTTGATGGCCTTGATGAAGAAGTATCTAAGAGATACATCCACCACTATAACTTCCCCTCCTACTCTGTAGGCGAAACCAAACCCTCCCGTGGTCCCGGCAGACGTGAAATCGGTCACGGCGCTTTGGCTGAGAAAGCTTTGGTTCCCGTTATCCCCAGTGTTGAGGAATTCCCCTACGCTATCCGTGTTGTTTCCGAAGTTCTTTCTTCCTACGGTTCTACCTCACAAGGTTCTATTTGTGGTTCCACCTTGGCTCTTATGGCTGCAGGTGTTCCCATCAAGGCTCCCGT
>JAZOXF010000062.1:0-9939 GCA_045659605.1 Acutalibacteraceae bacterium | reverse complement strand
CCAACCTCAAGATAAGATTTCCCATAGCATAAGCTAGTAAGGTCCCCGGAAGACTACCGGGTTGATAGGCTGCAAGTGTAAGCATGGTGACATGTGTGCTAGGCAGTACTAATAGACCGAGGGCTTAACCTATTTCGATTCTCTACACATACTTGTTCAGTTTTCAGGGTGTGAGCACACTGAAATTTCAAGCAATCGCTAATGCGGTTGCTTTTTATTTTATTTAAAAAAGTATTGCAAAATATGAGTATTTGCCGTATAATTATCTAGATAATGTGCCTCTTTTAGGCTTTTATGAAAGGTGCTTGAACAATGGCTAAGGAAAAATTAGTTAAATCAATAACCTCAATGGATGAGGATTTTGCAAAATGGTATACCGACGTTTGCATTAAAGCTGAGTTGGTTGATTATGCATCGGTTAAGGGATGTATGATTATCCGTCCATACGGTTATGCCATTTGGGAAAATATACAAAGAGAAATGGATAATCGCTTTAAGGCAACAGGTCATGAAAACGTTTATATGCCTCTTTTCATTCCTGAGAGTCTTTTACAAAAAGAAAAGGACCACGTTGAAGGTTTTGCTCCTGAAGTTGCTTGGGTTACCCATGGTGGTGAGGAAAAGTTAGAGGAGCGTATGTGTGTTCGTCCTACTTCCGAGACCCTTTTCTGTGACCATTTTAAAAATATTGTTCATTCTTATAGAGATTTACCAAAACTTTACAACCAATGGTGTAACGTTGTTCGTTGGGAAAAGACTACTCGTCCTTTCCTTCGTTCTCGTGAGTTTTTATGGCAAGAAGGCCACACTCTTCACGCAACTGCTGAAGAAGCACAGGCTGAAACTATCCAAATGCTCAATGTTTACGCTGAATTTTGCCAAAATGTTTTAGCTATGCCTGTTGTTAAGGGTCAAAAGACTGAGAAAGAGCGTTTTGCCGGTGCTGAAGCCACATACACAATCGAAGCATTAATGCACGACGGCAAGGCTTTACAAAGCGGAACTTCTCACTACTTTGGCGACGGTTTTGCTAAGGCTTTCGATATTTCTTATACCGATAAAAACAATAATCTTGTTAATCCTTTCCAAACTTCTTGGGGAACAACAACCCGTTTAATCGGCGCGCTCATTATGACCCACGGTGATGACAGCGGTTTGGTATTACCCCCTGCAGTAGCCCCCATTCAGGCAGTTCTTATTCCTATCGCATCTCATAAAGAGGGCGTAATGGAAAAGGCAAATGAGGTTTATTCTAGACTTAAGAATATTTGCCGTGCAAAGCTTGATGATAGTGAACAATCACCCGGTTGGAAATTTGCTGAGTACGAAATGAAGGGTGTTCCCCTTAGAATTGAGCTTGGACCCAAGGATATTGAAAACAATTCTTGCGTTGTTGTTCGCCGTGACAATGGTGAAAAGACCTTTGTAAACCTTGATGAACTTGAAACTAAGATTCCCGAACTCTTGAAGGCTGTTCACGATGGTCTTTACAATAAGGCTTTAGAACACAGAGCAACTATGACTTACGATGCTCATAACCTTGAAGAAATGAAGGATATTGCTGATAATAAACCCGGTTTTATTCGTGCGATGTGGTGCGGTGACCGCGAGTGTGAGGATAAACTCAAAGAGGTTGCAGGTGTAACTTCAAGATGTATGCCTTTTGAACAAGAACAAATTGGTGATACCTGCGTTTGCTGCGGCAAGAAGACCGATAAAATGCTTTATTGGGGCAAGGCATATTAATTTAAAAATTGTACTTAAAAAGGAGCCTGAAAGGGCTCCTTTTTTGTATTTTAAAAAATGCAAAAAAATTCCAAAAAAGGGCTTGACTTATGACTTGACATGCTATATAATATTTTATTACTAGTGATAATAGGGTATTATGCACTTATTATGGGGTTTTGTTCTCAAAATCGCATTAAAAGTGCACAAAAAACCTTAATATTACCTTATAAAATTGCTTAAAATCTACGGAGGAGTGATTGTATACCTATGGAGTCAACTTCAATGGTAAAGCCTGTTACAATGGGCAACAATACCCGTATGACCTTCTCAAAAATCAATGAAGTTATTGATATGCCTAACCTCATTGAAATTCAGAAGGACTCGTACAAATGGTTTGTAGAGGAGGGTCTCAAGGAAGTATTCCGTGATATGTCGGCTATAACCGACTATAGCGGCAACTTGCAACTCAGCTTCATTGACTACCGTTTCGACGAAAAGCCGAAATATGATGTATCTGAATGTAAGGCTCGTGATACTACCTATGCAGCACCATTAAGGGTTACCGCTCGCCTCGTTAATAACGAGACAGGCGAAATTAAGGAAAGCGAAGTTTCAATGGGCGACTTCCCATTAATGACCGAGTCCGGTACCTTTGTTATAAACGGCGCTGAACGTGCTATTGTTTCGCAGTTGGTTCGTTCGCCCGGTGTTTATTTTGCTGAAAAGGTAGATGAGAAAACCGGTAAAAGACTGTTTTCCTCCACAATTATACCTAACCGTGGTGCGTGGCTTGAGTATGAAACATCTGTTAACGATGTTTTATACGTAAGAATAGATAAAAACCGCAAACTTCCTTTAACCACATTTATCCGTGCTTTAGGTCTTGCTTCCAACGATCAAATTCGCCAAATTTTCGGTGAGGATGAGCGTCTTGCTGCAACCTTAGAGGCTGACGATACCAAGAGTGTTGAGGAAGCATTGGTTGAAGTTTATAAAAAACTTCGTCCCAGCGAGCCCGTTACCATAGAGGGAGCACAAAACTATTTAGAGCAATTATTCTTTGATGCTCATCGTTATGATATTTCTCCCGTTGGTAGATATAAATACAATAAGAAATTAAGCATCGCATCCCGCATTAAGGACGCTGTTTTGTCACGTCCTGTTATCGATCCTATGACAGGTGAGATTATTGCAGATGCTGATACTAACATTTCAAGAGAATTAAGCCTTGAAATTGAGAAGAAGGGTGTAAGCGAAGTTTACATCAACGCAATGGATTTCGAAGGTAATGTTAGTGAAGTTAAGGTTATTTCCAATGGAATGGTAAATATTTCTGACTTTGTTGACCTTACTGAAGAAGATTTGGCTTATCTTGATAAAAACGGAATTTACGAGAAAGTTTCTTTTGCAACATTAAAGGAAATTATTGAAAATTCTGACAGCAAGGAAGAAATTATCAACGCTGTTATTGACAGTGCCGATGCACTTATTCCTAAGCATATCGTTGTAGATGATATTTTTGCTTCTATCAGCTACTTCCTAGGTTTACCCCACAATGTGGGCAGCATTGATGATATTGACCACCTTGGCAACCGTCGTATCCGTTCTGTTGGTGAGCTTTTGCAAAACCAATTCAGAATCGGTATCTCCCGTATGGAGAGGGTTGTTCGTGAGAAGATGACTCTTCAATCACAAGACCCCGACAATATTACACCTCAATCTTTAATTAACATCCGCCCTGTTGTGGCTGCTATTAAGGAGTTCTTCGGTTCATCTCCCTTATCTCAATTTATGGACCAAACCAACCCCTTATCCGAGCTTACCCACAAGCGTTGTTTGTCTGCTTTGGGTCCCGGCGGTTTGTCTAGAGACCGTGCATCTTTCGAAGTTCGTGACGTTCACTACACCCACTATGGTCGTATGTGTCCTATCGAGACTCCCGAAGGTCCTAACATCGGTCTTATCTCCTATCTTGCAACCTTTGCAAAGATTAATAAGTATGGTTTCATTGAAACACCTTTCCGTAAGGTTGACAAAGAAACCGGCAGAGTTCTTGATGAAGTTCAGTATATGACTGCTGACGAAGAGGACGATTATTATGTAGCTCAGGCTAATGAGCCTTTAGATGAGAATGGTTGCTTTGTTAACAAGCGTGTTAACACCCGTTATCGCGACAGTTTCTTGGAAATTGAAGCTAACCGCGCTGAGTATATGGACGTTTCTCCCAAGATGGTAGTATCGGTTGCTACTGCAATGATTCCCTTCCTTGAGAATGACGATACCAACCGTGCGCTCATGGGTTCAAACATGCAGAAGCAAGCTGTTCCGCTTCTTAAACCTGAGAATCCGATTGTTGCTACCGGTATGGAATATAAAGCAGCTATGGATTCCGGCGTTGTTGTTTTGGCAAAACGCGAAGGTGAAGTTACCTACGTTTCTGCTGATACAATTAAGGTTAGAGCAAAGAACGGTGAAATTGATGAGTACAACCTCATTAAGTTCCTTCGTTCTAACCATGGTACCTGTATAAATCAGAAACCTATAGTTTCTGTTGGTCAGAAGATTTCCGAAGGCGATGTAATTGCTGACGGTCCTGCTACCTCTACAGGTGAAATTTCTTTGGGTCGTAACGCACTTATCGGCTTTATGACTTGGGAAGGTTACAACTACGAGGACGCTGTTTTAATTAACGAGCGTTTGGTTCGTGATGATGTATATACTTCAATTCATATTGAGGAATATGAAATTGAAGCTCGTGACACCAAACTTGGACCTGAGGAAATCACAAGAGATATCCCCAATGTTGGTGAAGATGCTTTACGCGACCTTGACGAGCGCGGTATTATCCGCATCGGCGCTGAGGTTACTGCAGGTGATATTCTTGTTGGTAAGGTTACTCCTAAGGGCGAAACCGAGCTTACCAGCGAGGAAAGACTCCTTCGCGCTATCTTCGGCGAAAAGGCAAGAGAGGTTAGAGATACTTCCCTTAGAGTTCCTCACGGTGAATATGGTACCATTGTTGATGTTAAGGTATTTACCCGTGAAGATTCTTCCGAGCTTAGCCCCGGTGTTAATGTAGTTGTTCGTTGCTATATTGCTCAAAAACGTAAGATTTCTGTGGGCGATAAGATGGCTGGTCGTCACGGTAACAAGGGTGTTGTTTCTCGCATTTTACCAAGCGAAGATATGCCTTTCTTGCCTGATGGTACACCTCTTGATATCGTTCTTAACCCCTTGGGCGTTCCTTCCCGTATGAACATCGGTCAGGTACTTGAAGTTCACTTGGGTTACGCCGCAAGAGCGTTAGGCTGGAATATTTGCACACCTGTATTTGACGGTGCACACGAAGAAGATATCCGTAAGTGTTTTGCAATGGCTGAGGAAAGCACCAAAGCTGATGATTATGCACTCAAGGATAGCGCTAAGTTGGACTTCTCCAAGATTCCTATGCGCGAGGATGCTAAAACCCAGTTGTTCGACGGCAGAACAGGTGAACCTTTCGATAACCCTGTAACCGTTGGTTATATGTACTACCTCAAACTCCATCACTTGGTTGACGATAAGATTCACGCTCGTTCAACCGGTCCTTACTCACTCGTTACCCAACAACCTTTGGGCGGTAAAGCTCAATTCGGTGGTCAACGTTTCGGTGAGATGGAAGTTTGGGCACTTGAAGCTTATGGCGCAGCATATACTCTACAAGAAATCCTTACTGTTAAGTCGGACGATGTTGTAGGTCGTGTTAAGACTTACGAGTCTATTGTTAAGGGTCAAAACATTCCCAAGCCCGGCGTTCCCGAGTCCTTTAAGGTACTTATTAAGGAACTTCAGTCTTTGGGTCTTGATGTTAAGGTTCTCGATGAAATGAATGAAGAAATCGACCTTAAGCAAACCTTTGATGATGACGATGATTTAGGATTAGGAACTCCTGTTGTTGCTGATGACAGCGAGTTCGAAAGTGAAACCGTTGTTGACGGTCTTGAAGGTTTTGGCCTTGAGGATGAAAACGGTGAAGCAATCAGTGAAGAAACTAACGACGATTTCGGTATGTCCGATTTCGATGAAGAAATGTAACGGAGGGCATTATGGCAGATATAGAATTTGAATCCATTAAAATAGGTCTTGCATCTCCCGAACAGATTAGAAGCTGGTCTCATGGTGAGGTAACAAAACCTGAAACCATTAACTACAGAACATTAAAGCCCGAAACCGGCGGTCTTTTCTGCGAGCGTATTTTCGGACCCCAAAAGGACTGGGAATGCCATTGCGGAAAGTATAAGAGAATCCGTTATAAGGGCAAGGTTTGTGAACGTTGCGGCGTTGAAGTAACCCGCGCAAAGGTACGCCGTGAGCGTATGGGCTCTATTGAGCTTGCCGCACCTGTTTCACACATCTGGTATTTTAAGACTATTCCTTCCCGTATGGGATTAGTACTCGATGTAACTCCTAAGGCTTTAGAGCAGGTACTATATTTCTCACAATATATCGTTACCGACCCCGGTACCACTCCTCTTGAGAAGAAACAACTTCTCAATGAGAAGCAATATCGCGATATGCGTGAAAAGTATGAGGATGATTTCGAGGCAGGAATGGGTGCTGAAGCAATTAAGAAATTGCTTAGCGAAATTGACCTTGAGGCTACTTGCAACGAGCTTCGTGAGGAGCTTGAGACTGCAGCCGGCCAAAAGAAAATCAGAATCTTAAAGAGACTTGAGGTTGTTGAAGCATTCAGACAATCAGGCAACCGCCCTGAGTGGATGATTTTGGATGTTATTCCTGTAATTCCACCCGATTTGCGTCCTATGGTGCAGTTGGATGGCGGCCGTTTCGCAACCAGCGACCTTAACGACCTTTATAGAAGAGTTATTAACCGTAACAACCGTTTGAAGAGACTTTTAGAGCTCCGCGCTCCTGACATTATCGTTCGTAACGAAAAGAGAATGTTGCAAGAAGCTGTTGACGCTTTGATTGATAACGGCAGACGCGGTAAACCTGTCACAGGTCCTAACAATCGTGCTTTAAAATCCCTTTCTGATATGCTTAAAGGTAAGCAAGGCCGTTTCCGTCAAAACCTTCTTGGTAAGCGTGTTGACTATTCCGGTCGTTCGGTTATCGTTGTAGGTCCTGAACTTAAGATGTATCAATGCGGTCTTCCTAAAGAGATGGCACTCGAACTCTTTAAGCCCTTTGTTATGAAACGCTTGGTTGAAACCAAGGCCGTTGTTAACATTAAGTCGGCAAGAAAGATGGTTGAGCGTGCTTCTACCGAAATTTGGGACGCACTTGAAACCGTTATTAAAGAGCATCCCGTTCTTCTCAACCGTGCTCCCACGCTTCACCGTCTTTCCATTCAGGCATTTGAACCAGTTTTGGTTGAGGGTAAGGCATTAAAACTTCACCCATTAGTATGTACTGCGTACAATGCTGACTTTGACGGCGACCAAATGGCTGTTCACGTACCCCTTTCAGCAGAAGCTCAAGCTGAGGCTCGTTTCCTTATGCTTGCTGCTAACAACCTTCTCAAGCCTTCTGACGGTAAACCTGTTGCTGTTCCTACACAGGATATGGTACTTGGTTCTTACTACTTAACACTTGTTAAGGCTAACGAGCCCGGCACCAACAAGGTTTTCCGTGACAAAGATGAAGCTTTAATGGCTTACAATGATGGCGTTGTTGGTCTCCATGCTCCTATCCGCGTTAGAATGTTTAACGATGAGGGTGAGCATAAACTTGTTTGGTGTACAGTAGGTTTCCTTATCTTTAACGAATCTATTCCTCAAGATTTAGGTTTTGTTAACAGAAATGACCCTGACCACAAGTTTGACCTTGAGTGGTGCTTTAAGCTTAAAGACCCCACCAAGAATATGGTTGAGAGCAATGATGATATTATTCAAAACAAGGTTGGCAAGAAACAATTAGGTAAGATTATTGACCGTTGCATTAACATCCACGGCACAAGCGAATCGGCCATTGTTCTTGACAATGTTAAAGCTACAGGCTTTAAATATTCTACCAAGGGCGCTGTTACAGTTGCGGTTATCGATGCTGTAATTCCTCCCGAGAAGAAGGAAATTTTGGCCAATGCCGAAGCTCAAATTGACCGTGTTACACGCGACTATCGCAGAGGTCTCATCAATGATGATGAGCGTAGCCGTCACGTAATTGAAGTATGGAACAAGGCAACCGAAGATGTTGCTGATGCACTTAAGGGCAACCTTGATGAGTTTAACCCAATCTTTATGATGGCTGACTCGGGTGCTCGTGGTTCTATGGCTCAGATTAGACAGCTTGCAGGTATGCGTGGACTTATTGCCAATACCGCAGGTAAGGTTATTGAAGTTCCCATTCGTGCTAACTACCGTGAGGGTCTTAACGTTGCTGAATACTTTATTTCTTCTCGTGGTGCGCGTAAAGGTCTTGCTGATACTGCGCTTCGTACTGCTGACTCGGGTTACTTAACCCGTCGTTTGGTTGACGTTGCTCAAGATGTTATCGTTCGTGAGGACGATTGCGGAACCGAAGAAGGTCTCACAGTATTTGACATTAAAGACGGCAACCACATCTTAGAGCCTTTAGCTGAGCGTTTAGAGGGTAGATACTTGCTTCACGATGCAGTTCATCCTGAAACCGGTGAAGTTATTTGGTCTAAGGATGATATGATTACTTCCGATGCTGCTCAAATGATTGTTGACGCAGGTATCGAAAGAATTGAAATCCGTTCCGTTCTTACTTGTCATAGCCACCACGGCGTATGTAAGAAATGTTATGGTAGAAACCTTGCAACCGCTAAACCTGTTACCACAGGAGAGGCTGTTGGTATCGTTGCTGCTCAGTCTATCGGTGAACCCGGTACCCAGCTTACCATGCGTACCTTCCATACCGGTGGTATTGCAAGTACCGAAGATATTACTCAAGGTCTTCCCAGAGTTGAAGAACTCTTCGAAGCACGTAGACCTAAGCGTTGCGGCTTGATTGCCAAGATTGATGGTACCGTTCGTATTTCCGAGGAGAAGAAGAGCAATGTGATTGTTATTACTAACAATGAACTTGCAACCGAGGAAAAGGTAACCATTCCTTACGGTATTCGCCCCTTGGTTAACAATGGTGACTTTGTTCACGCCGGCGATTTACTCATCCCCGGTTCTAAGTATCCTCAAGATATCTTAGAGGCTCAAGGTCCTGAGGCTGTTCAACAATATATTATTGCTGAAATCCAAAACGCTTACCGTACTCAAGGTGTTGACATTAACGATAAGCATATCGAGGTTATCGTTCGTCAAATGATGAAGAAACTCGTTATTACCGATTCCGGTGACACTTCACTCTTACAAAATGTAAGTTATGAGTACAAGGAAATTGACGATGAGAACAAGAAAATTCAGGCTCGCATCGATGCCGGTGAAGAAGGCCTTTCGAAGGCTCAGTATCAAGCAACCTTGCTTGGTATCACCAAGGCTTCTCTTGCTACCGAATCCTTCTTGTCCGCTGCTTCCTTCCAAGAAACTACACGTGTTCTTACCGAGGCTGCAATTAAGGGTAAGGTTGACCCATTATTCGGTCTTAAAGAAAATGTTATTATCGGTAAGTTAGTACCTGCAGGTACAGGTATGAAATGTGCCGAAATCAACTGCGAAGATGATTTCTCAAGCGAGGCAGAAGAAATTTTATACGATTCAGAAACTGTAGAAGTTGCTGAATAAATATAAGCAAAACAAAACACAGAAGCGTAATGCTTCTGTGTTTTTTATTTTATATAGGACTGTCGGTTTTTTGATTCATAAAATCTAAAACTTTTTGTTTTTCGGCCTCGTTTGTTATGGGTGTTGGTTGGTAGTTATTAGAACTTCCTGTATAAACATAGCAAGGAATAATGCTTGAGAACCGGTCTTCAACTGCCCGACTTTCGGGATTAATATTTAAAGTGTACTGATAAATAATCGTGCGGTTTTCTGGTTTTAAAGCGCCGCCGTAGCAAAAATTACCTAAAGAATAAATAATTTCAACGCCGTTGTAAATTTCTCTCGGTTGCAAAACATGGGGATGACCACCGATAACTAGGTCGGCTCCGTTGTCAACAAAGGTGTGAGCAGCGTCAATTTTAAACTGTTCGGGAGCGTGGATTTTCTCAGTTCCGCCGTGGAAGAAAACAATTTGAAAATCGCTGTCAGTTTGTGCTTCGTTTAGGCGCTTCACAGTATTATTTACATTATA
>JAZOXF010000061.1:0-36039 GCA_045659605.1 Acutalibacteraceae bacterium | reverse complement strand
CGAGCAATCCCGCTTAAATAGTGGGGTTGCTCTTTTTTTATTTCTCTAAAGGTGAAATAAAAAAAGGTTCTTTCTAACAGTTTTTCTAACACTTATCTAAAATATGTTCGCCATAGTGTCAGCAATGGTCCTTTTACGCTCAATATCCAAATGACCATATATGTTAGCCGTTAAGGTTATATCGGAGTGTCCAAGCCATTCTTGAACATCTTTGAGTGTAAACCCACGAGATAATAATATGCTTGCACAACTATGCCTTAAATCGTGAAAACGAATGTGAGGCAGATTATTCCATTTTAAAATTCTGCGGAAATGTTGGCTGACATATTCGGTTGCGTAAGGCTTACCGTTATCCCATACAAACACATACGGGGTGTTTTCATACGCTTTTCCGAACTCTTTGCGGTTCTGCTCTTGGCGTTTCTTTTCGGCAATAAGTAATTGCTTTATTTCAGGTATCAAAGGGAAAGAACGAAAACTACTTGCATTTTTTGTTTTATCTTTTCTAACCGTAGTATTTAGTTTAACAACGGTATGACCGATTTGCAGGGTATCTCGTTCAAAGTTTATGCTATTCCATTGTAAACCTAAAACCTCGCTCCTGCGTAGTCCGTAGGTTGCAGTAATTTTTACAAGCAAATAAAAAACCTTATCTTCCCTGATAACAGATAGTAATTTTTCTACTTGTTCGGCGGTGTAAAATGTTGGCTCACGGCGTTGTATTTGCGGAAACTTTACCCATTGGCAAGGATTTACAGATATTAATCCAGACTTTAAAGCCTCTTTTAAAGTTTGGTTTAAAACATTGCGGTGCAACTTTAAAGATTTAGCAGATAAACCACCTTTATTATCTAATCTGCCGTTTTTGGATTTTTCATCAATATACGCTTGTAAATGGTCTTTATTAAGATTTTGCAGGCGTATTTTCTTTTCTTCAAAATATGGTATTATATGCGATTTAGCAAGTTGTTCATATCCTTGAAAAGTTACATCATCAACCGTGTTTTTAACTCTATCAAGCCATATTTTGATATATTCAGAAAACAGAATATCGGAAGAAATAAGTCCTGCTTTACTTTCATAATATGCGATTTGTTCACGCAAAAATTTTTCGGCTTTAGTTTTATTGCCTTTAACGGATAATTCACTGCATATCCACTTTTGTTTGCGTTTGCCGTTCTCGTAAAGATTTATTACGGCATAATATTTATCATTTTTAATTTGTAGGCTTCCTGTCATTCTAATTAACTCCTTTCGTTGACCGTTAGAAACCTACCGTGCTATATTTTACTATACTGTGCGGATTTCAAATATGTATATACGCCACTTTTAGGAATTATGTAGCGTCTCCCAATTTTATGAGAGGGGATAATATTTTCTTTCACAATTTGATATGCAGTGTTTTTTCCAATATGAAAAATCTGCATTAAGTCTTGTATTGTTAAAACATCGGGGTATTCCCTTAATTGCATAATTTCTCCTTTCTTTTTCTCGTTTGTTCATAAACAACACCTCTTATTCATAACTTTCTATAATTTCAATATTATTTTTATCGTAATAGGGTAAAGCCTTATCTTTCTTTATAAAATTTAAAAATTTTGTTATTCTTCTGTTAAAGGCTTCCCAACTTTTATTTTCATTTTCTTGAATATAGATATACTGTTTCTCAAATGGTATATTGCTTATTAAATAAACTTTTGTATAACAAGCTGATTTATCCGTATATCTTGCAGGTAAACGGCACGGATAACCGTCTAAATACTGCAACATATCTTTGAGCGGTAAAGAACTACGAAATTCATCAAACAGAATTACATCCTGATTTTCGTATCCGTCAAAAGGGTGTTCGTAATTAGTGATTTTATAAACATTTCGGTATCCGTATTTTTCAAGTACATATCGGGTTTTTCCCGTTTCTGTTTCGCCATATATGTAAGTGACTTCTAACTTCCGAAAACTATCAGCGTTTGCACTTTCGAGTATTGTTTGTCGCATTTTATCTAAATGTGAGGTTTTAGTCATATATGAGGGGAACTCGTCAATTATTTCAAGATTTGTATATCCCTCTTTAATCATCTGTAACACTTGACCTGATACATTTTCGTTTGAACCTTTTCTCTCTAACGGCATTTCACCAAATTCTTCAAAAGTATCTATCAAATTTGTTTCTTTCTTTTCAGTTTCAAGGTATTTTCCTTCTTTGCGAATATAATCCCTATTTTGCTGACAAGAACCTCTTACAAGTTCAATGTGAGCACCGTAAAAGCGTTTTTGAATGGTGCTAAACATAATCGCATTTTTTGAACACAGAAAAATATGCGTGTGCGGTGTTTTTTCTTCTAATCCTATTTCGTCACACATACACCAATATACAGTTTTAATCGTATCAATATTTTTCTTGATTTGTTCGTGTGTAAAGCCGTGTTCCAATGGGTTATTAATAGTCAACTGATATTTTCGGCTACTTTTTTCTATTGGCATATTTTCACCACCTTTCTATTAAAATACACAAAACACAGAGGTTGCAAAGGGTAATACTAACCTTTGCAACGGTGGAGCGGTGGCGAATAAATTACGCCAACCGCAACCGAACCTCTTGAATTATCAATATTAGTATACTACAAATTGTATTGTAATGCAATATTTTGTAATGTAAACATTTTATAAACAAAATACTACAAAATGTATTGTTTTTAAAATTCGCTTGTGTTATAATTTTTGGTGGAGGTTTTAATATGCCTAATGAAAAATTTGTTTATGAAAACTTATATACATTTGAAGAAAGAAAACAGTTGATTGCTGACTCATTAAGAATTATAAGGCAATCCAAAAGAATGACACAAAAGCAAGTGGCAGAACATATTGGTATAAACCCACAGACTTATGCTACTTACGAGCGTGGGAGAAACGAACCCCCTGCGGAAATTATTATCCGCTTGTCTTATCTGTATAATATTCCAACAGATTTAATATTGCAAAAAGATAATATCACGAAAGAAAAGTCTGCGATTATGAAACAACTTGATAATTTTGATGCCGTTATAGATGAAATGAAAGGCAAAATATTATCGGGTGATGCTGAAACAAGGGAGCAGTTAGGAAAATTGACTAATGCCATTGAAATGTTACTTGGCTTTATGCGTAATTTTGAAGAACAAGAAGATTAGTTTGTGCGTAGCCGTTTAGTTTCTGCGTAGCGGTAGTTATTTAAGGCTGATAAGGTGATGTGTTTCTGCTATTGCGGTAGCAAGTGCAGGACTGTAAGCCGACCGATGACGGAAGTCCCTGCTTTCCCGACATCGGGGAACGGCTGATACAGAACCTCTAAGCCTCTACCACGCCCTAAGCCATAGCGCACTGTACTCGGTTAGTCTGTACCACGCACTAAGCAAAAAAGAACAGTCACCATTATGGCAACTGCTCAATTTTTAGCACGGTATTTTCTAACACTTTTCTAACATTTTTTCTAAAAATAAAAATTTGGGTTTTATCGGCGTTTTGGTGATAATCCTTGATTTAGTCTTTTGAAACCGCATATTTAAAGGGATTTTCTAATTTTAGTTAATCCTAAAAGTGATTATCAGATATTTAGTTTTTGAAACTTTTAATCAAGGTGTCCGGGGTTCGAATCCCCGATGGATCACCAAAAAATAGAGCACTTCGTTTTGAAGTGCTCTATTTTTATACAATCCAAAGGATTGGTATGTAATCCGCGTTAGCGGAATGTAATCAGTTTGCAAAGCAAACTGTATGTTATCAAGGCGAAAGCTTTGTATAAAGCTTTCTTTGGATTGATTACATACAACACTTTGTGTTGATTGCATACCGCAACTTTGTTGCGAATTACATACACGCTGCGCGTGATTTGATTGCGGAATTTAGTTTGTTGTGGTATAATTACCTTGGTGATAAATATGAGTGATAATTTATTGTTAAGATATTCAGAACAATTAGCAACCGAAATCGAATTACTTTGCAAGAACACAAATTTTAATTCTAATGTAACTTTTCAAATTCGCAAATCTTCGTCAAGTGTATTTGCAAATATTATGGAAGCACAATATCCACAAAGTTTACCTGATATGCTTTCGAAATTCAAAATTGCACGTAAAGAATGCAACGAAACCGAGGGATGGTTAAAACTTTTGTTTTCTACAAATGAAATTGATGAAAAAATTTTCAAAAAGTATAGAAATCTTTGCGGCAGAATAAAACGATTACTTACTGCTTCTTGTATAACGATTGAAAATAAGATGAAATAAAAACAGCACCTGGCTTGGGAACTCCCAGTCGGGTGCTATTCTTTTACAAATTTAATTATATCGCTGACTTCACAGTCAAGGGCGTAGCAAAGCGCATCAAGGGTTTTGGTGCTAATGGCTTCACCTTTTTTAATTCGGTGGATAGTGTTCGCCGAAAAACCTTGCTTAAAAATCAAATTATATTCAGTTATGCCTTTTTTAAAAAGCGTTTCATAAAATGGCGCGTAACTAATCATTTTTATCACCACTTTAATATTAACATACCCAATCTCTTGACAATACTCAATATATTGAGTATAATTTTATTATATTGAGTTACCACATTTTTTGATGTGCGAAGTGAGGTTGATAATATGAAAAAGGGTAAGAAAATTGCGAAGATCACATTGTGTATAATAGTTGCAATCCTTGGTTGTATAGCTATTGTTTGGCATATAATACATGTTGTTGTTGGCGGATATTCTGTTTATGAAATATTTAATTGGGGAACTTGGATGAACCAAAACTTGTTAGTGATTATAGGTGTTTTTGTTTTTTTAGAACTTTTAATTTTAATTATTTTCAGAAACACAAAGAAAGCAACCGATGAAAACAAGCGGTGCCAAGCAAAAGAAACTAACAGTATAACAAACATTTTGGATTAAGGGAAATTTGATATGAAAGAGAATAAAACTAAAACAACTTGGTCGGCAAAGAAAATTTTGTTTACCTTTCTTATTATAGGTATTATTTTAGGCTTAATATTGTCTGCGTACTTGATTATAGTTCAAATGACAAATTATAATCCAGAGCACGAACATTTGTCTACTCAATTATCTTGTCCCTACTGCGAAAATGTAGAAGAATACGGCAATGTTTACAACTACATCTTTAGCTTTATAAAAGAGGAGCCTTTGAGTTGGCTTGGTTTTATCCTATGGTTCCCCTTGGGCGCTGAAGGTATAGCTACTTTTATTTTGATTATTAGAGGAAGTAAAAGAGCTAAAATTAAGAAAAAAGAAAACAAAGAAAAAATATCTAATAGTGTAACAAATATTTTAGATTAAAGGAGAATTAATATGAATTTATCTTTTGCACACATCGAAAACGTAGAACATATTAAAATGCTTTCCGCAAGTTCAACCTATGGTGTAGGATTTTTAACATCAATTGTTTTTTATTTTTGCAATCTTTTTGGTATAGAGTGCGAAATGTATGACAAAAAAATAGAAAAAGCGAAATCTTCTGCAGCATTAAAACTAATTGGTAAAGCAAGCGAAGCAGGAGCAACAGGTATTATGGATGTTCAATTCCAGATACACGGCACAACAATTTTTATGTACGGTATTGCATATAAATAATATTTGAGAGCGGCTTTGAGCCGCTCTTTTTTTGCAAACATTGTAGGGGCGGATGCCCACATCCGCCCGATTGAAATTGTGAGTCAAAGAGGGCACGACTCCTATATAATATAACAAATTCCTCTTGACATAATTTTACAAAAGAGTATAATTGTTTTGATAATTATAAATAATTAACAATAGGAGTGAGCTAATGGAAAAAGCAAAAGCACTTTCATATAAAAAGACGGTTGCTCTCGGATTTTTGATTTATTTCTTTAGTTATATTATGAGGCTCGATTATTCCGCCTCAATAGTTGCTATTGTATCTGATTTAAAAATTTCCAACACAATGGCTTCAGCAGCGGTTACAGGCAGTTTTATTACATACGGCTTGGGTCAGATTATCTGCGGCTTTGCGGGGGATAAGGTATCTCCCATAAAGATGATGAGCGTTGCGATGCTTGGCACAGTTTTGGTTAATATTGCGGTTTCTTTTTGTTCGAGTATGGTGTTTATAACTTTGTTTTGGAGCATTAACGGTTTTTGTCAGGCAATGATTTGGCCGGCGCTTGTTCGTTTCGTTTCCGAAAACATTAAGGGCGAAAAGTATTCCGATGCAATATCAAGTGTTGGCACAGCATCTGCTTTTGCAACCATATTTATATACATCTTTGTTCCGTTCCTTTTAAAGGTTACTGTTTGGAGAAACACCTTCAGAAGTATGGCGATTTTTGGCACAATAATGCTTGTTTGGTGGTTGTTTACAACCAAGAATATTACACTCGGTAAGGCAGAAATTAAGGCAAAAACTGAAAACAGCGAGAAAACCATTTCGGCTTGGAAACTTATTTGTATTGCAGGTCTTTTGTCCTTGTTCTTTGTTGTTATTTTGCAGGGCGTTTTAAGAGACGGTATTCAAACTTGGTTGCCCTCACTTGTGAACGAACAGTTTAAATTTGATGAGTCAATGTCAATTTTAAGTACATCAATATTGCCAATTTTAAGTATTGTAAGTCTTAAATTAATGAATTGGCTTTATAAAAAGATAAAACACGAGTTAAAAACAACTGCTGTTATGTTCGGTGTGGCATTTGCATTTACCCTTCCTTTAGCCTTTGGCGTGAGCAACCCGATAATCGTTATAGTTTCGGCAGCTGCCGTTTCGGCTTGTATGCACGGCGTTAATGTTTTATTGGTAGGCTTTATTCCAAGAAGATTTGAGAAATACGGTATGGTTTCTACCTTCTCGGGCGTAATCAATTCCTTCACCTATGTTGGAGCCGCTATTTCTTCCTACGGAATTGCCGCACTTGCAACAATCAGTTGGAGTTTAGTTTTAATTTGCTGGTGCTTAATCGCTTTTGTGGCTTTGGTAATTTCCATTATCAAAATTAAGGGCTGGACTAAATTTATTAATGAATAATAAAAAACCGCGACTTAATTGTCGCGGTTTTGCTTTTTAATCTTTATCCTTTTCGGCATTTATGATTTCACCGGAATAAGCGTCAATATCGTAGGAATATTCATAATCCCAAATTTCAAAGGAAACTTCCCATTGGGGTCTTTTTTCATCGGCATCATAGTCGACTTCGATGTTTTTTACATCTTTTTTAGCGAGTTTTGCATTATCCAAAGCAATGGCAATTGCTTGGTCTTTGGTGATTTTTTCTTTTGGGGTGGTTTTAACACCACATCCGCAAAGGGACAATGCAAAAATTAAGACTAAAACTGTGGATAAAAGTTTTTTCATAATTATCCTCCTTGTTAGTTTAAGGTATGATAAAATTATATATCAAACCCGTATTAAAGTCAACAGCCCCACCGTTAAGGCAGGGCTGTTTTTTAATTATTCTTCCGCGAAAGCATCTTTACCCAAACCGCAAACGGGGCATACCCAAGTTTCGGGTACATCTTCCCAAGCGGTACCGGGAGCAACACCGTTATCGGGGTCGCCGATTTCGGGGTCGTAAATATATCTGCAAGGACAAGCATATTTAGCCATGTTTTTCACCTCTTTTTAATCTTGTTCTTTATTGTTTTTAATTATTTCGCCTGTTGAGGCGTTGATGTCATATGAATACTCAAAGCCGTCTTTGTCGAACTCAACTTCCCACTCTGATATACCGTATTCTCGGTCAAGGTCGGCTGTAAGGTTAGTTACATCCTTTTGCTCGAACTTTGCATGTTCGAGAGCTATTTCAATAGCCCTTTCGCGACTTATAAGCTCGGCATCTACAGAAGTATTACCCGACACGGCGCTTTGTTCAGAGTCGGTAATAAGCGGGTCGCTGAGAGTATCGCTTTGGTTTTGGTCCATGTTATCTGAAACACTCTCGCCGCAGGCGGAAAGAGTCAAAACAAAAACCAAGGTTAAAATTAAAGCTGATAGTTTTTTCATAATAATCCCTCCGCTGTTAGTGTTGTTAAAATATTGGGGATTATTCGTGTTTTCAAAATCACACTTTTGTCACACTATTCTTGAATTTCATTTGAATCGTTATTATCTTGCTTTTTGGTAGAATCGAACTTTATAAGTAATGGGATTAAACCCCAAAACAACACCCAAGTAAAAAGAATAAGCGCGTAAATATATGTTTCATCCTCAAGACTGAATGGAAGCAAATAAAAACACGATAACACAAGAGCGTTGTAAAAAGGAAATAAAAATTTCAATTTCTCTTTGATAATTATTTTGCCATATATAATGCAATAAATTGGCAAAATAATGAAAAGCCAAGCAAATAAAATTAATATTCCTATACCAAGTCCGGCGTAACTCTCGCCGCTGGACTTGGTATTTATTATTTCTACAACAGCCGTCCAGAAAACTATAAACCCCACCGAAAATAAAATCGGGTAAATATATTTTTTTGCTTTCTTCATTAAATCACCCCAAAAACAAAAGATGTGCTACCGTTATGATAGCACATCTCAGGTGATTTTACAATCAAATATTACTTAAAATAACGGTTTAAAAGTCCCTCAAATGCCTTGCTGTGTGGAGCTTTGTCTTGAAACTGCACCGAAAACCGCTTAAAATCAAGGTTTTATTATTAAATTTTTGAAAATTCCACTTTTTTTACACTAAATCTTTCTTCTTTTTATTTGTTGTTAGAATAAAAATTGCTATGAAATACGATGCACATATTAACGACCTTATAACCACTGAGGTGTTTAGAGCGAGAGTTCCATTCAAATTAATTTGGTGATATGCAATCCCACCTACATTTATCATGTTAAATATAAGTAAACCAACGGAAAGTATAACATAACCCAATGCCCCGTATTTAAGTAGTTTTATATATTTAAAATTTAAAAGCGTTCCTATAAACATAATAGAAATTAATATAACCATTAAACAAGAAAATGCAAAATTTACAGGATACAAAGGGATATATTTTAGCTGTATATCCATATTTCTCAAGCTTGAACAAATTGAAAACAGACCGCTAATCAATTCTCCTGCTAATGCCATAGGTAATAACCATATTTTGAATATATAATTTGCATTTTTGAGAAGTAAAAAAAGGAGAAAAAGACCTGCTGAAAATAGCGGCAATGTATATATTAAGAAATTACTTAGACTATATAATTGCCAAGTCACTGAATCTGTTGCCAAGTTTATCATATATAAACTTGTAAAACAAATTGCAATTATATTCTTCGTTTTGTTTTGCAACAACAAAGATGTTTCCGTTTTCTTTTCGCTTAGTTGTTCTGATTCTTCACAAGATTTTTCTCGCGGTTTAAACAGCAATACGTTCCAAAACAGTGCCCAAACAAAAAGAAAAATAGCAATTTTAATAATAACGTTTAAACTGCTTGGTCCTGCTCCGCTTATAAAAGGGCCGATGTGACAAAGAACAACAACAAACGGATTGTAAAAACCGAATAAAAATTTATGCTTCTCTTGACGAATAAGCTTACAATATCTAAAACAATAAACAGGTATTGCCACTAATACCCATAATATTATAATTAACAAAAAAAGACCTAGACCGCCATAACCTTCACCAAAATCAACCGAGTTTATGATAGCTCCTAAAATTAAATAAAAAATGAAAAATCCTATCGAAAAAATAAAAGGGTAAACATATTTTTTTGCTTTCTTCATTAAATCACCTCAAAACAAAAGATGTGCTACCTTTATGATAGCACATCTCAGGTGATTTTTCAATCAGATATTACTTAAAATAGCGGTTCAAAAGTCCTTCAAATGCCTTGCCATGACGAGCCTCATCGCGTGCCATTTCGTGAACAGTGTCGTGAATAGCGTCAAGATTTAACTCTTTTGCAAGCTTAGCAAGTTCAAATTTGCCCAAGGTAGCACCGTTTTCAGCATCTACGCGCATCTCAAGATTTTTCTTGGTGGAGTCGGTAACAACTTCGCCTAAAAGTTCAGCAAATTTTGCTGCGTGTTCAGCCTCTTCATAAGCTGCTTTTTCCCAGTATAAACCGATTTCGGGATAACCTTCTCTATGAGCTACACGAGCCATTGCAAGGTACATACCAACTTCACAGCACTCGCCATTGAAGTTCTCGCGAAGGCCTGAAATGATTCTCTCGTCAACGCCCTTAGCTACGCCTACAACGTGCTCAGCAGCCCAGGTCTTTTCGCCGGCTTGCTCTTGGAATTTAGAAGCAGGAGCGTTACAAATAGGGCATTTATCGGGAGCAGTCTCGCCCTCGTGAACATAACCACAAATCAAGCAAACATGTTTTTTCATTTTATTTTCCTCCAAAAATTAATTGTTAATTTATATGCTAACCCTTAAAGGGATTAGTAACTATATTTTACAACCACTGCAAAAACCACATACAACATAACTGCGATTTTCAGGGGTGAAATCCACATTTTTATAATACATTTCAAAGGGGTCGTTTGTCAAGAATATATCGGAAATTTTACCGCATTTCTTGCAACTTAGGTGTAGGTGAGGGGAAGTGTCTCGGTCAAAATGTTCCTTTCCGTCGCCCACATCCACGCTAACAATATCTCCCGAATTTTTAAGTTCGGTTAAATTTCGGTAAACTGTGCCAAGACTTAAATTAGGAATAATCTTTCGAGTCTCGGTGTAAATCCAGTCGGCAGTGGGGTGGGTGTCGGTTGAACGGATAACCGATAAAATTGCCTCACGCTGTCGTGAATAGTTTTTCATAAGTTTTCTCCGTTTTCAAAAATCAGTAATGATTACTGTTTTTATTATAACGCGAATTTCAAATTTGTCAATACCTTTTTAAAAATTTTTTAAAAAAATATTCCCAGTCTTAAAAAAGGCTGGGAATTTTCTATTTTACAAATTCTTTATATAGGTCTATTTGGCCGTAAATTGCGGGCCAAAGGGAAGAGTTGGACATGGTAACCACAATGTATTCTTCACCGGTTTCGCTTGCCTTTCCAAAGGAAGAAATGCAATAACCCGATTCGTTCACATATCCTGTTTTACCACCTGAAATTATTGCCGTTTCAGGCTCGTCGCCGTACATATAACTGAAAAGTGTGCTTGAAAGCAAAATGCCTTCGGGGTTTTGGGGAGTTTTTCTGGTAGTGTGCTGATATGTAGAAAGTATCTTTCGGCACAAATCGTTTTGCATTGCGTGGTAGGTGATAATTGCCATATCGTATGCGGTGGAATAATTATTTACATTGTGAAGACCCGAAACATTGGTGAAGTGGGTGTTTTTAAGTCCCAATTCTTTTGCCTTTTGATTCATCAGTTTAACAAAGGCTTCTTCGCTTCCTGCAATTTTAATTGCTAAGGCCATAGCGCTGTCCGCCCCCGATGGCAAAATCATACCGTATAAAAGGTCCTTCATTGTAACCTTTTCACCGTTTAAGAAACCTGCCACCGAAGCATCGGCAACGTAAAGGGGGTCGGTGATTTCGTAGGTCATGGTAAAGGTGTCATTTAAATTTTTAATATGGTCGACAGCCGTAAGCAGGGTCATAATTTTAAGGGTGGATGCGGGAAAGATTCTTTCATTTGCTCCACGCTCGGCGATAATTGCCTTATCTGAAAGTCTTATGATAATAGCTGTTTTGGCATCGTTGCTTTCGGGGATGGCAAAGGTTTCGCCCCCTGCCGCTTTAAAGGTCACCTTTTTGGGTTGCTTTTCGGTGATGGTTGAGGTCTGGACGGAACCTATAAGGTTGGGTTTTTCGGAAGTTTCTTTTTTGCAACCCTTAACCGAAAGGCCGACAATAATCAATATAACAAGAACTAAGGCTATTGCCAAAGTCCGTCTTTTCAAACGAATAACCTTGTAATAGCCTTTTTTATTCGGTTTAGGGTTACTGTCGTCCGATTTTTTCTCGACCGAATTTAAGCGTGTATTAAGTTTTTCGAAATAATCGTTATAATTCTTGTCATCGAAAAAATTAGACATTAGTAAACTCCTGTAAATGATTTAGAATCCTCGGCCGGCGCCTCCGCCACCAAATGAACCGCCTCCACCTCGGAAACCGCCACCGCCAAATCCGCCGCCCGAATGGAAATTGTTCGAACCGAAACCGCCGTGTATGTGGGGAATACCGAAGAAGAACATTCTTCCACTTCTTCGGGAAATTAAAGAAATAATAATTATAATCGCAAGCATAATAACCCACGAAACTAAAACACTTGAGGCATCTTCGGTGGGCATAGCCACATTTTCAATGTCAACATATCCTTCTTCGGGTTCATAACCATACTCAATATAAACCTGATTAATCAGGGCTTGGGTAATGGCTTTAATACCTGCCCCGAATTGGTCGTTTCGAAGATACTCAAGTCCGTAAACATCAATAATTCTACCGGTTTTGCTATCGGGTAAAGCACCTTCTAAACCGTAACCCACTGCAATAAAAATTTCACGGTCACCGGTTGAAAGTAAAACTAAAATTCCGTTGTCGGCCTCTTTATCGCCGATTTCCCATTTACGAGCAAGTTCGGTGGCATAAGTGGCAGGCTCCTCGCCGTTTAAACTGGTTACGGTGGCAACAACAACCTGAGCGGTGGTGGAATTTTGAAGGGCAGCCGAACGGCTTAAAAGTTCGTTTTCTTCCACTTCGGTCAAAACATCAGCAAAATCGTTAACATAAAAATATTCGCTGACGGACGGGTATTTATCCTTTGTTTCGCATCCGCAAAGGGATAAAACAAGGGCAATTATTATGCCAAAACTTAATAACTTCTTCATATTAATCAAAACTTACCTGTGGAACATTTTGAGCGCCTTCATTTGCTTCAAAATAGTCATAGGTTTCAAAACCGAACATAGCGGCAAAGATGTTGCGGGGGAATTTCTTTATAGAAGTATTGTATTCCTTTGCCTTGTCGTTGTAATCCTTACGAGCAGTGGCAATACGGTTTTCGCTGCCTGCAAGTTCGTCTTGGAGCGCCTTGTATTGCTCGTTGGCTTTAAGGTCGGGGTATGCTTCGGTTACGGCATTAACCCAAATATCAATCGCACTGTCAAGTTGGTTTGAAGCTGCGCTTTGCTCGGCAACGCTATCGGCATTTTGCAAAGCATTACGAGCATTTGTAACAGCGGTGTAGGTTTCTTTTTCGTAATCAGAGTAACCTTTAACGGTTGCCACAAAGTTGGGGATTAAATCTGCTCTTCTTTGAAGATAGGTGGAAATGGTAGATGAAGCGCTTTCAACCTCTTCACGCTTGGTAACCATACTGTTATATGAACCAATTAAAATTCCTGCAATTATAACAATAACCACAATAACTGCAATTAAAATTTTTAAACCTTTTTTCATAAAAAAGACCTCGCTTTCAAATGTATTATACTATATATTAATAAAAATTTCTACTATTATTTAGTTTTTGAGAACAAGTCAATAAAATAATGTGTAAAATTTGTAAAAAGCTTTGATTTTTATAATCTACTATAGTATAATAAAGGATATAAGGAGGAGTGTACCTTGAATAAAAAACATACTGTATCATTAGATAAAATAATAAAGGAATTTTCACTGGAAATTCTTAATATGCCACTTTGCGATGAGGAGATATTAATATCTGCAATAGATGTTAACCGCCCCGGTCTTCAAATGGCAGGATATTTCAAATTTTTTGATAGAGAACGAATTCAAATTATAGGCCGAACCGAAAACGGATTTTTGCAACATTTTACCGAGGAAAAGGCCGAGTCGAGACTTAAAGAATTCTTTGAGAAAAAACCTGCGGCGGTGGTTATTTGCCACGACCTTCAGGTAAGCGATGTTTATCGCAAGTTGGCATCTAAATATGAAGTGCCATTGTTTAGAACAACATCTTCTACTTCGGAATTTGAGGCAGCGTTAATTGCTTTCTTAAATCTCAATTTGGCTCCTCGTATAACCCAGCACGGTGTTTTGGTTGAGGTTTACGGTGAAGGCATTTTACTTCTTGGAGAAAGCGGTGTAGGTAAAAGTGAAACCGCAATTGAACTTGTTAAAAGAGGTCACCGTTTAATTGCCGATGACGCGGTGGAAATCAAAAGGGTTTCAAGTAAATCCCTTGTTGGTTCCGCTCCCGATAACATAAGGCATTTTATAGAACTTCGCGGAATAGGTATTATAAATGCAAGTCGTATTTTCGGTGCAGGCGCTGTAAAACTTACCGAAAAAATTGACCTTGTTATTGAAATGGAACCTTGGGATGTTAACAAGACATACGACCGAATGGGTTTGGAAAACAAGACCACCGAAATTTTGGGACTTAATATTCCAAGCCTTACAATCCCTGTAAAACCCGGCCGAAATTTGGCGATTATAATTGAGGTTGCGGCAATGAACAACCGTCAAAAGAAATTAGGCTATAATGCGGCTGAAGATTTACTTAAAAAATTAGGCATGACCGATAATTAAAAGATAAGGAGAATTAATATGTATAGATTAGGAATTGACCTTGGAGGAACAAATATTGTGGCAGGTGTGGTTGATGAAAACTTCAACATTGTTGCCACTGCAAAGAGAAAAACCAACTGCCCAAGACCTGCCGAAGAAATCGTTAACGATATGGCTGAAATTTCTTTGGAGGCTATCTCTAAAGCAGGAATTAAGGTAGAGGATATTGAGTCGGCAGGCGTGGGTTCACCGGGCTCTATCAATCCCACCGACGGTGTTGTGGTTTACTCTAATAATTTAGGATTTTACGGCCTTGAGTTATCCAAACTTTTAAAGGAAAAGACAGGAATTGATTTTTATCTTGATAACGATGCCAACGCTGCAGCTTACGGCGAACTTATTGCAGGCGCAGGTAAGGGCGTTAACAACTTTGTTATGATTACTTTAGGCACCGGTGTTGGTGGTGGCGCCATTATTGATGGCAAAATGCTGACAGGTTCTAACTATGCCGGTGGCGAACTTGGTCACACCGTTATTGATATTAACGGACAAATGTGCAGTTGCGGTCGCCAAGGTTGTTTTGAGGCTTATGCTTCGGCAACCGCCCTTATTCGCCAAACCAAACAGGCTATGGTGAAATATCCAAACAGCATTATGTGGGAAATTGTTAAGGGGAATATTGATGCCGTTAACGGTCTTACCGCTTTTGATGCTATGCGCAAGGGTGACGAGGCAGGTAAAGCGGTTGTTGATAAATATATTTACTATCTATCGGTTGGTATTGCTAATATGATTAACATTTTCCAACCCGAGATTTTGTGTATCGGCGGCGGTGTTTCCAAAGAGGGCGACAATATTATTGTTCCCCTTCAAAAAATTGTTGATGGTGAAAACTACGCTCGTTTAATGGAGAAAAAGGCAGTGATTAAGGCTGCAGAACTTGGCAACGATGCAGGTATTATCGGTGCTGCATATCTTGGTGATTTATACAAGTAAAATTGGAGAGAGTTTATGGATTACAGCGTTTTTACAGAGTTTTGCAAACAAGCAGGAATTGACGTAAAACTGAATGAGCCGATGAAAAACCACAATGGTTTTAAAACAGGTGGCAGTGCGGATATCTTTATCACTTTGGGTGATAGAGAACTTCTTTGCGCCTTAGTTGAGACTGCAAATTCGCTGGAAATCCCTTTGTTTATTTTGGGAAAAGGCTCAAATCTTTTGGTGTCGGACAATGGCATTGAGGGAGCGGTTGTTTCCTTGTCAAAAATGGATGAAATCACTATTGACGGCGATACCGTTACTGCCAAGGCAGGTGCTTCTTTGACTGCTCTTTGTGTTGCTGTGGCAAACGAGGGCCTTTCGGGACTTGAGTTTGCTTACGGAATACCCGGAAGCGTTGGTGGCGCTCTTTATATGAACGCCGGCGCTTATGGTGGAGAAATGGCTGATGTGGTGTCACACGCCCAATTTGTCACCCAAAACGGTGAGGTTGGAACAATCGGAAAACAGGATATGAACTTGGGGTACCGAACAAGTTGTTTCAAGCAAAACGGAAATATTATTACCGATGTTACCTTTAAACTCCAAAAAGGCGACAAAACCGAAATTTGGGAAAAGATGAATACCTTAATGGGTAAAAGAAGGGATAAGCAACCCTTGGAATACCCAAGCGCAGGAAGTACCTTTAAAAGACCCGAAGGTTACTTTGCAGGAGCCTTAATCGAAGAAAACGGTTTCAAAGGCAAGGGCGTTGGCGGCGCCGAGGTTAGCGAAAAACACGCAGGATTTGTTATAAATAAATCGGGTGCTACCACCAAGGATATTTTAGATTTAATGAAAAAGATACAGGAAACGGTATTTGAAAAAAATGGCGTTAAATTAGAACCGGAAGTTATTTTTGTAGGAAGGGAACAGTAGATGGAATTAATTATTGTAACGGGAATGTCGGGCGCGGGTAAATCTCAGGCATCCAACACCCTTGAAGATATGGGATTTTACTGTGTGGACAATGTTCCCCCTGCAATTATCCCTGCTTTTGTGGATATGAGTGATGCCAAGGATCAGTTTTCCAAAATGGCCCTTATCACCGATATTCGTGGCGGTGAACTTTTTAAAAGCATTGATGATGTTTTAAAAGGTCTTGATGAAAGAAAATTTAAGTATAAAATTCTTTTCCTTGATGCTTCGGACGAGGTGCTTATCAGAAGATATAAGGAAAACCGCCGTACTCATCCTCTTAATAAAAACGGAAAACTTTCCCTTGCAAGTGCTGTGGAAAAAGAGCGTAAGGCCCTTAAAAAAATTCGCAGCCGAGCAGATTATATTATTGATACAAGCCTTATTTCCATTGCCCAGTTAAAGGAAAAGATTACGGCCTTGTTTTATGGAGACAAGGGCGCTGCAATGAAAATCCAGAGCAAGTCCTTTGGCTTTAAATATGGCGCCGATAATGAGGCGGATTTGGTTTTTGACGTTCGTTGCCTTCCCAATCCTTTTTACGATGAAAATTTGAAGGAAAAAACAGGCCTTGAAAAAGAGGTTCAGGATTATGTTTTGAATTCCAAGGAAAGTTTGGAGTTTTTGGATAGATTATATTCCTTCTTGGAATATGCTATTCCCCTTTACCAAAAAGAAGGTAAAAGCCAGTTGACGGTGGCGTTTGGTTGCACCGGCGGTAAACATCGCTCGGTTACCTTTGCCCAAAAAATCGGCGAGGCTTTGAAAGATAAAAATTACGACTGTGCCATAGTGCATAGAGATATTTTAAAGAGGTAAAAAATGTCCTTTTGTTCTTCTGTTAAGGGTGAACTTTTGAATTTAAGAGTGTCCGGCTGTTGCAGACAAGCCTTTTGTTACGGTTTTATGCTTTTTGGACGAGCCTTTTCGATTAAAAGAATAGCTCTGCAAACTGCAAACGAAGAGGTGGCACGCGGATACGCTAACGCGATTTTCCAGAATTATAAAATAAAACCCGAAATAAAGACTGGCGGATGTAAAAAGCCAACCTTTGTTGCAGAGGTTATAAGTGAGGCAGACAGACTTAAAATTTTAGCTCAGTATGATTTCGGTATGAGTGAAGAATTGATAGATGATTCAATTTTTCTAAGAGACTGTTGCTTTGCTTCCTTTGTTAGAGGCGCCTTTTTAGCTTGTGGAAATATAAATGACCCCGAAAAGGAGTATAGACTTGAGTTTAATGTTAAAACCGAGACTATAGCCCTTGAACTTCAAGCACTTCTTTTGCGAGAGGGAATTTCCCTTAAAAGCACAAAAAACGGAAAAGGTTTAAAACTTTACACCAAAGACAGTGGGGTTATTGAGGATTTGCTGACCTTTATGGGCGCATCCCACCACAGCCTTGAAATTATGGATACTAAGGTTTACAAAAGTGTTAAAAACAATATTAACCGAGCAAGAAATTGTGACAGCGCAAACATTTCAAAAACGGTTGAGGCTTCCATTAAACAGCGAAGGGCCATTGAGTTTTTGAAGGAGTCGGACAGGCTTGAAAGCTTGCCCGAGGAACTTTTACAAGCGGCAAATTTAAGGCTTAAAAACCCCGAGGCCACATTAAAAGAGTTGGTTAGAATTTCTAATGAGCCGTTAACCGTATCGGGTCTTAATCACCGATTTAAAAAGATTATTGAAATTTATGAGGATATAGAAAAATAATTTGAAAGGGGCGCCGCCAAATGGATTTTACGCATTTACATGTCCATACTGAATACAGTCTGCTTGACGGCTGCTGCCGTATAAAAAAACTTATAGATAAAGCTGCTGAACTGGGTCAAAAAAGTATTGCCATCACCGACCACGGTGTTATGTACGGTTGTATCGATTTTTATAAATACGCAAGAGAAAAGGGTATTAAACCCATTATCGGTTGTGAGGTTTATGTTGCTCCAAAAAGCCGATTTGATAAGGTTAAAGGTCCCTTTTCACCCTATTCCCATTTGGTTTTGCTTTGCAAAAATAATTTAGGTTACCAAAACCTTATTAAAATGGTTTCGGCAGGATTTACCGAAGGCTTTTATTCAAAACCCCGTGTTGACCGTGAACTTTTGCAAAAATACAGTGAGGGACTTGTTTGTCTTTCGGCCTGTCTTGCAGGTGAAATTCCAAAAGCCCTTTTAAATAATGATTACGAAAAGGCCCGTGAAACTGCCCTTTGGTATAAGGGTGTTTTTGGCGAAGATTTTTATCTTGAACTTCAAAATCACGGTATCGGTGAGCAAGAAGCCGTTAATTTGGGAATTAAAAGATTAAGCCGAGAATTAGATATTCCCCTTGTTGCTACTAATGATGTTCATTATATTGAAAAGACCGACAGTGAGATGCAAAGGGTACTTATTTGTATCCAAACGGGTAACACTGTTTCGGGCGAAAATCCTTTGGAATTTAAGACTAATGAGTTTTATCTTAAATCACGTGAGGAAATGGAAAAAGCCTTCCCTAATGACAGCGAGGCTTTGGATAATACCGTAAAAATTGCCGAAAAGTGCAATGTGGAATTTGAATTCGGCAAAATTAAATTACCTAAATTCGATATTGGCGAACAGGACCATTTTGAATATTTCAGATCAAAGTGCCTTGCAGGTTTAAAGCGACTTTACGGCGACAACCCTTCAAAAGAGGTTACCGACCGTTTGGATTACGAACTTGAAATTATAAACAAAATGGGCTATGTTGACTATTATTTAATAGTAGCCGATTTTGTAAACTATGCCAAGGAACACGATATCCCCGTTGGCCCCGGCAGAGGCTCGGGAGCGGCTTCTTTGGCAGCCTATTGTATAGGAATAACGGGTATTGACCCCATTAAATATAATTTGTTTTTTGAGCGCTTTTTAAATCCCGAGCGTGTTTCCATGCCTGACTTTGATATAGACTTTTGCTATCGCGGTCGCCAAAGGGTAATTGATTATGTTATTGAAAAATACGGCAAAGACCGTGTTTCCCAAATTGTAACCTTTGGAACCTTGGCGGCAAGGGCAGCTGTCAGAGATACGGGTAGGGCAATGGATGTGCCTTATGCCTTGTGCGATAAAATTGCGAAACTAATTCCTTTCTCCCAAGGTATGACCATTGAAAAAGCCTTGGATTTATCAAAAGAGTTAAAGGATATTTACGAAAACGATGAACAGGCAAAGTTGTTGCTTGATATGGCAAAACGCCTTGAGGGTATGCCTCGCCACGCTTCTACACACGCGGCAGGAATAGTTATTGCTGATAGGCCCGTGGCTGAGTATGTTCCCTTGGGTGTTAATGATGATGCTGTTGTCACCCAGTACACAATGACCTCCCTTGAGGAATTAGGTCTTTTAAAGATGGATTTCTTGGGTCTTAGGAACCTTACTGTTATTGATGATACTGTTAAACTGATTCAAAAAGAGCATCCCGATTTTGATATTGAAAAAATACCTTTGGATGATGAGGAAACCTATAAACTTATGTCTAAAGGTAATACCGACGGTGTGTTTCAGTTTGAGTCGGAGGGTATGAAGAGTGTGCTAAGACAGTTGTCTCCCACAAGTATCGAGGATTTAACGGCTGTGCTGTCCCTTTACCGACCGGGCCCCATGGATTCAATACCCAAATATGTTCATAACCGTCATAATCCACAGGATATTAAATATGTAACACCACTTTTAAAACCGATTTTGGATGTAACCTACGGTTGCATTGTTTATCAAGAACAGGTTATGCAGGTATTCAGAGCCTTGGCAGGTTATTCTTTCGGAAGGGCGGATATTGTCCGAAGGGCTATGGCCAAGAAAAAACACGCCGTTATGGAAAGGGAAAGGGAATTTTTCCTTTACGGTGAAAAGGACAGTCAGGGTAATGTTATATGCGAAGGCGCTGTAAACCGCGGGGTAGACGAGAACCACGCAAAGAAAATTTTTGAAAGTATGTCGAGTTTTAGTTCCTATGCCTTCAATAAAGCCCACGCTTGCGCTTATGCCTTTGTGGCATATAGAACTGCCTATTTAAAATGTCATTTTAAGGCTGAGTATTTTGCCTCCCTTATGACAGGTGTTTTGGATAATACTGCCAAAATCACCCATTACACTGCCCAGTGCAAGAAAATGGGTATAAACCTTTTGCCACCTTCGGTTAACGAAAGTTTTAGTGGATTTACCCCCGAAAAGGGTGGTATTCGTTTTGGACTTATGGCAATTAAATTTTTGGGAGCGGGAGTTATCGACCGTTTGGTGTTGGAAAGAGAACAAAACGGAAAATACCTTTCGGGATACGATTTTTGCCTTAGAAATTATTCGAGGGAATTAAACCGAAAAGCCTTGGAAGGTTTGGTTAAGAGTGGCGCTTTGGACTGTGTTGAACCAAACCGAAGGCAAATGCTTTATAATATTGATGGTATTTTGGCGGCGGTGGAAGCCGAAAAGCGTTTCTCTTCTCAAGGTCAACTTAACCTGTTTGGGGAAATGGATAGTGTTAACACCTTCCAAATGGAACCAATGCCCGAAATGGATAAGGATGTTAAGTTAAGCCTTGAAAAGGAGGCTACAGGTCTTTATCTCAGTGGGCATCCCTTGGATAAATATGCATCCCTTTTAAACCGAATGGGGCTTACCACCACCGAAGAAATTTTATCGGGTAAGGTTTCGGACTCGGCAAGGGTTACCTTGGCAGGAATTGTGGATAATTTAAAGGTTCGCCAACTTAAAAACGGCAATATTTTGGCAAGCGCCTTTATTGAAGATATGTATTCTTCCATTGGTATAACTATTTTCTCAAAGGCTTACGAGCAGTTTAAGGAACTTTTGCAATCGGGCAAACCTTTGATTGTCAAGGGAAAGGTGAGCGAAAGGGAAGATAGAGAACCCGAGGTTATTTTGGAAAGGGCCGAAGAAATCCCCGAAAGGGAAGTTGCAAAACCCAAACCCAAGGCCGGACTTTACATTAAAATTGACTCTTTAAATTCAGGTGAGTTTGCCAAAGCAAAGGAGATTTTGGCAAATTTCAAGGGCGATAATCCGGTATATATTGTGGCTGTGAAAGAAAATCGCCGTTTGGCAGCGCCAAAAGAGTTGTATGTGGCCGAAAGTGAAGAATTGAAACTTGAATTATCCACACTTTTAGGCGAAGAAAATGTAAAATTCGTAAAATAATTAAATAACAGTTGAAATTTGGGAGAATTTGTTTTATACTATATTTCTAATATTTTAAACTAATTACCTTTCAGGAGTGATTATATATGAAAACTATAGGTGTTTTAACCAGCGGCGGCGACGCTCCCGGTATGAACGCTGCGGTAAGAGCGGTTGTTAGAACTGCTATAGCCAACGGTATGACCGTTAAGGGAATTATGCGTGGTTACAATGGTCTTATCGAGGGAGATATTGTTGATTTAGATGCTCGTAGTGTATCCGATATTATCAACCGTGGCGGTACAATGCTTTACACCGCAAGAAGTCCTCGCTTCAGAGAAGAAGCAGGTATCATTGAGGGTGCTGAGGCTTGTAAAGCAGCAGGTATCGAAGGTCTTGTTGTAATCGGTGGTGACGGCTCTTTCAGAGGTGCTCGTGACCTATCTTTAAAGGGTATTCCGTGTGTTGGTATTCCCGGCACTATTGATAACGATATTGCTTGTACCGACTATACTTTAGGTTTTGATACTGCCATGAATACTGCTATGGAAATGGTTGATAAAATCCGTGATACTTCTCAGTCTCACGACCGTTGCAGTGTTGTTGAGGTTATGGGCAGACATGCAGGTCACTTGGCTCTTCAATGTGGTATTGCTGTTGGCGCTACTGCAATTATGGTGCCTGAGGTTGAACTTAAGGTTGAGGAAGTTATTTCAAGAATTAAAGAAATTCAAAAAACCGGCAAACGCCACTTTATAATCGTTGTAGCTGAAGGCGTTGGCGGCGTTGATGAAATAGCAAAACAAATCGAAGCAGGTACAGGTGTTGTTACCCGTGCTACCACTTTGGGCCACGTTCAACGTGGTGGTAACCCCACTGTTAGAGACCGTGTTCGCGCTACCCAATTAGGCCATGCTGCAGTTAAACTTTTGCAAGAAGGCAAGGGCAATCGTGTTGTTGCTATAAAGAATAACACCGTTGTGGATTACGATATCTACGAAGCACTTAATATGACTAAAGATTTGGATATGGAGATGTACGACATCGCTAACACCACTTCTATTTAAAATCTTAAAACGGCAAGGAGATTTCCCTGCCGTTTTTTCGTTTTATGATGGAAATTTTTAAATTTATGTGATATAATGTTAGAAAACAAAAAGAAAGGGGTTAAAGTTTGCTGTGAAGAAAAGACAAAAAATGTTATCCACAACACATATTATATTATTTAGTTTTTTAATTGCAATTTTAGTGGGCGCAGTTTTATTGTCTTTGCCCATCAGTTCGGCAAACGGCAAAGCCACCCCTTTTGTTGATGCGCTTTTCACCGCTACAACCTCCACCTGTGTTACGGGACTTGTGGTAACACCTACCGTTTCTTCTTGGAGTGTTTTCGGTCAGGTTGTAATCCTTTTGCTGATTCAAATCGGCGGACTTGGTGTTATAACCATAATGTCGGGAATTATGATTTTGTTCCACAAAAAGATGGGGCTTGGGGATAGACTTCTTTTGCAAGATGCCTTTAATCTTAATTCTTTGTCGGGACTTGTCAGATTTGTTAAACGGGTTGTGGGGGCTACATTTTTGGTTGAAGGAATTGGCGCCCTGTTTTATATGTTGGTTTTTGTTCCTGAATTTGGACTAAAAGGAATTTGGATTTCGGTATTTACGGCAGTTTCAGCCTTTTGCAATGCCGGTATTGATATAATCGCCGAGAACAGTTTGTGTGATTACGCCCTTAATCCTTTGATTAATTTTGTAACCTGCGCCTTGATAATTTTGGGTGGTATAGGTTACATTGTTTGGTGGGATGTGCTTCGCCTGGCAAAAACGGCGAAACTCAAAAAGGTGAAGTTTTTAAGAGACCTTACCTTGCAAAGTAAAATTGCCATTTCGGCAACACTTGTTTTGATTTTCGCAGGGGCGTTGTTGATTTTTTGCTTTGAATATAATAACCCTCTAACCATAAAAAATTATACCTTGCTTGAGAAAATAGAGGTATCCTTATTCCAGTCAGTAACCACAAGAACGGCGGGTTTTGCAACAGTACCTCAAGAAAATCTCACCAATGCAACATCCATTGTTTGTTTGCTGCTTATGTTTATCGGCGGTTCTCCTGTGGGTACGGCAGGCGGTATTAAAACGGTTACCTTTGTTATAATTATGGCATCGGCCTTTGCTTCAATTCGCAATAAACAGGATACCGAATTGTTTGGCCGAAGACTTACTAAACAAGCAGTAAGCAAGGCGGTTGCAGTTAGTTCAATGTCCTTTATTATAATGTTTATTTCCACCGTTTTGCTTTCGGCGGTTACAAATGCTAGCGCCTTAGATATTCTTTACGAAACGGTCAGCGCAACGGCTACTGTTGGACTTACGAGAAATTTAACTGCCACGCTTTCAAATATAGGCAAAATTATCATAATATTTACAATGTATCTTGGAAGAGTGGGACCGATTTCTCTCGCTGTGGCCTTTAAAAGACGAAAGGTAAATCAAAATGTAGTTAGAAACCCAATTGAAGAAATAAGCGTAGGATAGGGAAGGAATTTATTATGAGTATAAATAAAACTTATGCGGTTTTTGGTTTAGGCAGATACGGCCGAGCCGTAGCCGAAGAACTTATTAATAACGGCGCCGAAGTTTTGGCAGTGGATATTGACCAAGATAATGTGGATAACGCTATCGAGACTATCCCTGTTTGCAAATGTGCCGACATTACCGAGCCCGAGGCCATTAAAAGACTTGGAATCGCTAATATTGATGTGGTGGTTGTTGCCATGGCAAGTAATCTTGAAGCCAGTGTTATGGCGGTAACCCTTTGTAAAGAAGCAGGTGTGCCAACCGTTATTGTTAAGTGCGGTAATGAGATGCACCAAAAGATTTTAAGCCGTGTTGGCGCCGACAAGGTGATTTTCCCCGAAAAAGAGTCAGGCGTCAGACTTGCTAAAAACTTGTTGACTTCAGGTTTTGCGGAAATGATTGAACTATCCGATGATGTTTCCATGGTGGAGATTGATGTTAAGGATGAATGGGTAGGCAAAACCTTGATGGATTTAAACCTTAGAAAAAAATACACCATAAATGTTGTTGCAATTCGCAAGGAAAAAGATATTAATACTGTAGTCGACCCATTATTGCCTCTTGAAAAGGGAATGCAACTCATTGTAATTGCCAATACTGCAAAATTGCAAAAGTTAAAATAATTTTAAATTTTAGCGGAGAACCTGAGCTTTCAGGGTCTCCGCTATTTTTTGCAAAAAATACTTGACAAATTTGAAAAATGTGGTAATATAATATCCAGTTAGCAGAGGCTAACTGAAAAACAGGAGGCTGAAAATGAGTACTTTAAAGGATGTCAAGGTTGGCAAAAGAGTAAGAGTTATAAAGGTTGGCGGCGAAGGTGCAATCAAACGCCGTATTATGGATATGGGTATTACAAAGGGTGTGCAAATTTATGTGCGCAAGGTGGCGCCTTTGGGTGACCCCATTGAAATTAATGTTCGCGGATACGAACTGTCCCTTAGAAAAGCCGACGCTGATATGATAGAGGTAGAATAAATGAGTATTAAGATAGCTTTAGCAGGAAACCCCAATAGCGGTAAAACAACCCTTTTCAATGCCTTGACAGGTTCTAATCAATATGTTGGAAACTGGGCGGGAGTAACGGTTGAGAAAAAAGAGGGTAGACTTAAAAAGGACAGCGAGGTTATTTTAACCGACCTTCCCGGAATTTACAGCCTTTCTCCCTATACTCTTGAAGAGGTTGTTGCGAGAGATTATTTAGTAGAAGAAAACCCCGACGCAATTTTAAATATTGTTGACGGAACAAATCTTGAGAGAAATTTATATCTCACAACACAGCTTATGGAGCTTGGAATTCCCGTTGTGTTGGCGGTTAATATGATGGATATTGTCCGTAAAAACGGGGATAAAATTGATATTGAATGTTTAAGCAAAAATCTTGGTTGTCCTGCGGTGGAAATATCTGCCCTTAAACTTACAGGTATTGAGGAAGCAGCAGAACTCGCAATTGAAACCGCCAAAAAGGGAAAGGTTATACCAAGACACTATTTTGCAGGTGATGTGGAACACGCTATTGCTCACATTGAGGAAGCCACCGTTCACCATTTCCCCGAAGAACAGCAAAAATGGTATGCAGTTAAGATTTTTGAGCGAGATAAAAAGGTTTTAGAAAGCCTTAATTTAAGCGAGGAAATTTTAGAGCATATTGAAAAAGATATTAAAAAGGTTGAAGTTATGTTTGATGATGATGCCGAGAGTATAATCATCAACGAGCGCTATAATTATGTTGAACGCATCTTAAAGGATTGTTACAAAAAGAAACATCCCGATAGACTGTCACTCTCGGATAAAATTGATAATGTTCTTACCAATAGAATTTTGGCTTTGCCGATTTTCTTTGTGGCAATGTTCTTGGTTTATTACATTTCAATTGGCTCGGTGGGAGATTGGACCATTGGCTTTACCGAGAGTCTTTTTGAAAACATCAGCGCTGCGGCAGCAGTTGGGCTTCAAAATATTGGCTGTCAGCAGTGGCTTATTGAACTTATAACCAACGGAATAATCGGCGGTGTTGGCGCCGTATTAGGTTTTGTTCCCCAAATGCTTATTTTGTTCTTGCTTTTGGCCCTTTTGGAAGACTGTGGCTATATGTCGAGAATTGCTTTTATAATGGATAAACTATTCAGAAAATTCGGTCTTTCGGGTAAAAGTTTTATACCAATGCTTGTTGGAACCGGATGTTCGGTACCCGGTGTTATGGCTTCCCGTACCATCGAACAGGACCGTGACCGCAAAATGACTATTATGACCACCTGTTTTATTCCTTGCGGCGCTAAAATGCCAATAGTCGGTTTAATTGCAGGTGCCTTGTTCGGCGGTAGCGCGTTGATTGCTGTTTCGGCTTATTTTATAGGAATTATGGCCGTTATTATTTCGGGTCTAATTCTTAAAAAGACAAAACCATTTGCCGGCAATCCTGCTCCTTTTGTAATGGAACTTCCTTCCTATCACGCTCCTGTGGCAACTAATATTTTAAGAACCACTTGGGAAAGAGGTTGGTCATTCATTAAAAAAGCGGGTACCATTATTTTGGCGGCAAGCGTGCTTATTTGGTGTTTGGATTCCTTGTCAATTGCAGGTGGCCTTCATTACATAACCGAAAAAAGTGGCGACCCCTCAATTTTGGAAACCATCGGCAAAGGCATTGCCTGGATTTTTGCTCCCTTAGGGTTTGGTAACTGGCAGTCGGCTGTTGCTACTATTTTGGGTCTTGTGGCTAAGGAACAGGTTGTTAGCACCCTTGAAGTTTTGGCCCAAAATGCGGGTGAAAATGTTACCGCAATTTTAAACACACCTTTGGCAGGATTTTCGTTTATGGTGTTTAATTTGCTTTGCGCTCCTTGCTTTGCGGCAATGGGTGCCATTCGCCGTGAAATGAATAACGGAAAATGGACCTTGTTTGCTATTTCTTATATGTGCGTATTTGCCTATGCCGTGTCCTTTATGATTTTCCAATTCGGCTCTTTAATTCAAGGAAACGGTAATGTAATCGGCACCGTTTTTGCAATTGGCGTTTTGGCATTTATGATTTATATGCTTGTCAGAAAAAATAAAAACAATTAGGAGAATATTATGCCTACAATAATCATTTCGGCAATAATTGGTATTTTGGTAATAGCGATTATAGTTAGCGAAATTAAAAAACGAAAAAATGGCAAGGGTGGATGCTCTTGTGGTTGTTCTACTTGCGCACTAAAGGATAAGTGTCATAAAGAATAGAAGATAAATTCCCCTTTACAAAAAGGGGAATTTGTATTATATTTAATATATATTTTTAAAAAAAGGTAGGTAGCGAAATGCCTATTAAAATTCCAAACGATTTACCTGCAGTAAAAACTTTAAACGAAGAGAATATTTTCGTTATGACCGAAACGAGAGCGATTACCCAAGATATTCGCCCTCTTAAGATTTTATTGCTTAATTTAATGCCCAAAAAGATTGAAACCGAGACCCAACTTTCAAGACTTCTCGGCAACTCTCCTTTGCAGGTGGACTTGGAGTTTATACATACAAAAAGTCATAAATCCAAGAACACTTCGGCTGAGCATCTTTTTACATTTTATAAAACCTTTGATGATGTTAAACACCGTACCTTTGACGGTATGATTATCACCGGTGCGCCTGTTGAACTTTTGGATTTTAAGGATGTTGAGTATTGGGAAGAACTTTGCGAAATAATGGAATGGACCAAAACCCACGTTCACTCAACCTTCCATATTTGTTGGGGCGCTCAAGCAGGACTTTACTACCATTACGGTATTAATAAATATCCTTTGGAGAAAAAACTTTTCGGTGTTTTCCCTCACAAGGCTGATTATAAAAAGTCTATTCTTTTCCGTGGTTTTGATGATACCTTTATGGTGCCACAGTCAAGACACACAACCGTTAAGACCGAGGATGTAAAGGCTGTTAAGGAACTTAAAATTTTGGCATCTTCCAAAGAAGGCGGAATTTACGCAGTATCTTCCAAAAACGGAAAACAAATCTTTATTACAGGTCATTCGGAGTATGACAGCGTGACCTTGGCTAACGAGTATTTCAGAGATTTGTCCGAAGGTAAGGAAATTGAAATTCCTAAAAACTATTTCCCTGATGATAATCCTAAAAAGGCTCCCGCTAATACTTGGAGAGCCCATGCAAATCTTTTGTATTCAAATTGGCTTAACTATTTTGTTTATCAAACAACTCCTTACGATATTGAAAAGATTAAAAAGGTGAAAAATGAGAATTGTTAGTATTTTGGTGGCGCTTATAATTGGACTTTCGCTTTGTGGTTGCCGCAAGGTTGACAAAGATGCCGAAACGAGTTCGGCTACTCAAAGCGCAACTCAAAAGACCGAGTTAACATCTTCAACTGAAAAGGATAATAAGAAGGATTCCGACTCTTCAAAAAACCAAAGCAAAGACTGTAAACATAAATTTGTTGGTGTAACTGTAAAAGCGGGTTGCGAAAGGGAAGGACATTTAACCCAAACTTGTAAACTTTGCGGTTACAGTGAAAAAACTGTTTTAAAAGCATTGGGTCACGAACTTATTTCGGGCAAATGCCAAAAATGTGATTACACCGAAACGGTGAATTACAAAAAAACTGTATCTGATTGGGTTGAAAACAGTGGTGGAGTTGTTCGTTTAAATGACAGTAGATATTACATCAGAACAAACGGCGGCGGAAACATATCTTTCTATTTTGATAATGGTGATAAAGGAAAGATAAGTATATCGGTTTATAGTTTGGATGATAACTTGTGCCGTATTGAATATTCCACTGCGACCGATTATGTCGAAGGTGAATTTAATATAGATATGGTTCATTCTTCTAACCCAAGTCAGTTTTTTGAAATGGTTGGTTCGGTGAAAGGTGAAACCGCAAAACAAATGCAAGACTATGTTGTTTCTAATATTGATGCCATGATCCAAACCTTTGATAAATTTTTGGAGGAAAAATTAGATATTTCTATTGACTGTGTCGGATTTGCTTGGTATTAATATTAATAGGCAGAAGAGAGATGGTAATTTTTGAAAATTTTAAAATTTAGCAATGAAGCAAAAAAGGCCGTAATGTTAGGCGGTATGTGCGCTATTTCTTATTTGGCAGTTTATATTGTTCGTAATATATTAGGCACAGTAACACCTCAGATGATTGAAAGCGGAAGTTTTACCACCGAGCAAATCGGAACGCTTTCTTCGGTGTATTTTATTACCTATGCATGCGGTCAGCTTATCAATGGTATAATAGGGGATAAAATCAAGGCAAAGTATATGATAGGTTTTGGACTTATCTTTGCAGGAATTTTCAATTTGATTTTCAGTTTTACATATAAAACTCCTACTGTGGCTTTTGTTGCCTACGCAGCTATGGGCTTTTTCCTTTCAATGATTTACGGTCCAATGACAAGACTTGTTGCCGAAAATGTTGAACTTAAATATGCAACCCGTTGCAGTATAGGTTATATGTTCTCTTCATTTTTGGGTTCGCCTATGGCCGGAATCCTTGCAATGTTCCTTTCTTGGCAAAGGGTTTTCAATGTTGGAAGTGCATTGCTTTTAGTAATGGGTGCCATAGCTCTTACAGTGTTTACGGGCTTTGAAAGAAAAGGACTTATCTCTCAAAAGCCGAGAAAAAAGCCGGAAGGCAAGGCTGGTGGAATTAAACTTTTAATTCGCCGCCAAATCATAAAATTTACCTTTGTTTCAATTCTTACAGGTGTTGTAAGAACAACGGTTGTTTTTTGGATGCCAACCTATTTTACCCAAAGACTTGGATTTTCAACCAAGATGTCGGCAGGTATTTTCACCGTGGCAACCTTCTTGATTTCCATGACCGCTTTTATAGCCATTACCACATATGAAAAATTAAAAAGAAATATGGAACTCACCTTGTTGTTGGCCTTTTCGTCGGCATCGATTTGCTTCACTTTGGTGTTCTTGGTTAAAGTGCCGGTTTTAAATGTGGTTCTTTTGGTTTTCTCAATTATTTCATCAAACTGTGCAGCTTCAATGCTGTTCAGCCGTTACTGTCCAAGCCTTGCCGATACGGGAATGGTATCTACCGCAACAGGATTTCTTGACTTCGTCAGTTATATGTCGGCGTCGGCATCATCAACCTTGTTTGCAAATTCTGTAAATACCATAGGTTGGAATAATTTAATATTAATTTGGGTAGCACTTATGCTTGTTGGTGTGGCAATTTCCGTACCTGCCGTTAGAAAACAAATAATAGAAAAACACCGTTAAGGTGATTTAAAAACCGTTCTTTTGAACGGTTTTTTTAGTTTTATAAAAAATATTAAAAAAATAAAGGTATTTCGACAAAAAAGTCTAATATATAATTAAAGGGAAATTTTTTACCTGTAAATTTTGATTAAAAGGAGGATGTTTTAGTGGCAATACCCGAGGATATTATAAATGAAATAAAATACCGAAATGATATTGAAACGGTAATTTCCCAATATGTAACCTTAAAACGCCGAGGTAAAAACCTTGTAGGCCTTTGTCCTTTCCATGGTGAGAAAACTCCTTCTTTTACGGTCTATCCCGAAACGGCATCCTTTTATTGTTTTGGATGCGGTGTCGGCGGCGATGTTTTCACCTTCACAAGTCTTATTGAAAACTTGGATTATATGGAGTCAATAAAACTTCTTGCCGAAAGGTCGGGGGTCAATTTGCCCGATAGTGGCTATGATGATTCTATGCAACGGCTTAAAAACCGAATTTATGATATTAACCGAGAAACTGCAAGATTTTTCCACAACTATCTTTTAAGTGATGAAGGTGTTTGGGCGAGAGATTACCTTTTGGGTCGTGGTCTTAAACCTGCGACCATAAAGAAGTTTGGTCTTGGCGCTTCGCCTGACAGTTGGGATGCACTTATCAAGCATCTTAAGTCTAAAGGTTATTCCATTGATGAAATGGTGGCCGCCAATGTGGTGGGCAAAAGCCAAAGAGGAACATATTATGACCGTTTCAGAAAAAGGGTTATGTTCCCAATAATTAACATAAGAGGAAATGTTGTCGGTTTCAGTGGTCGTGCAATGCCCGGTGAGGACAAGCAGGGCGGTAAGTATGTTAACACTTCCGACACTCCCGTATATAAGAAAAGCGCAAACCTTTTCGGAATGAATTTGGCTAAAAACCATTGTGAAGAACGAATCATTTTGGTTGAAGGTAATATGGATGTCATTTCCCTTCACCAAGCAGGTTTTGAAAACACAGTAGCGCCTTTGGGCACTGCCTTTACCGAAGAACAAGCCAACATTTTGGCAAGGTACACCAAAGAAGTTGTACTGACAATGGATGCCGACGCGGCAGGTCAAAAGGCAATACGCCGAGCAGCCGAAATCTTGGAAAAGACAGGGCTTAAAACTCGGGTAATCGTTATTCCTGACGGCAAAGACCCTGATGAGTTTATAAAGAAAAACGGCCCTGACCGATTTAAAGGTTTGGTTGAGGGTGCAGTCAGCGATATTGAATATAAACTCTTAATGGCGGCAAAAGATATCGACCTTTTTTCGGATGACGGTAAACTTAAATACCTTTCGGCCGCAGCTGAAATTATCGCTTCTCAAAACGATATAATGACAAGAGATATCTATATCGGAAGGCTGAGTGAAAAATACGGCGTTTCAAGAACTGCGCTTGAAACCAAGGTCAAGGACCTTCGCCGTAGGTTTGTTAAGGCTCAGGAGAAGAAGGAAATTAATGATATTATAAGACCTAAATTTTCCAAGGATGATGTAAATCCCGAAAAGAGAATTTCGGTCAAGGGCACTAATGCGGAAGAAACCCTTATTGCGGTGCTTTTGCAACACCCTGATTTTTATAAAATTGCGGTGGAAAAACTTCCACCCGAAAAAATGATAACCTCTCTAAACAGGAGGATATACAATATAATAATTGAAACCTTAGACAAAGGACTTAATTTGGATGTTTCGGTTTTCGGTCAACAACTGCTTCCTGCCGAGTTGGGACTTTTGGTTTCTTTGCAAAACAGCGAAAAAGCTTCCAATAACCCGAAAGTTGTATTAAATGATTGTATTGAGGTTATATTAGAAGAAAACCTAAAACTAGAAATGTCCCGCAATTCGGAGTCTTCGGTTGAGGACTGGGCTCGGGGACTGCAAAATATTATAGATAAAAAACAAAAGGGGAATTAACAATGAGTGAAAAGAAAAAGAAGGATGTTTTAGAAGAAGCGGCAGATGAAATTATTGCCGAAAAAACTGACAGTCTTGATGATATTGGCGATGCTCCGGAGGATTTAGATGAACTTTTTGCTGAGCCTCCTGCATTAGAACTTGATTTTGACGACGAACCTACCGAGGATGACCTTAAACTCGAGGAAATGGATGTTGAAAAGTTAAGCGAGGATGACGGCAACTTTGACAACATTTCTCTTGATGACCCTGTTAAGGTATACCTTCGTGAAATCGGCCGTGTTCCACTTTTGTCGGGTGAAGAAGAAGTTGAACTCGCTGTTAAAATTTCCGAAGGAAACGAATATGCAAAACAAAGACTTACCGAGGCTAACCTTAGACTTGTTGTAAGTATCGCTAAGAAATATGTTGGCCGTGGTATGTATTTCCTTGACCTTATTCAAGAGGGTAACGTGGGTCTTATTAAGGCTGTTGATAAGTTTGACCACACCAAAGGTTTTAAATTCTCCACCTATGCTACTTGGTGGATTAGGCAGGCGATTACCCGCGCTATTGCCGACCAAGCAAGAACAATTCGTATCCCTGTTCATATGGTTGAAACTATTAACCGACTTAAGAAAATCCAAAGCCAACTTCTCCACGAAAACGGCGTTGAGCCCAGTGAAGAGATGATTGCTGAAAAAATGGATTTACCCGTTGAGCGTGTTCGTGAGATTATGCGTGTGGGGCAGGAGCCTGTTTCAATGGAAACCCCCATCGGTCCCGAGGAAGATTCTCGCCTTATGGACTTTATTCGTGATGAAGATGCTTTGGCTCCCGATGATGCAGCCCTTAAGTCTATCACAAACGAAGATATTGACGGTGTTTTAAAAACTCTTACTCCCCGTGAGGAAGCGGTTATTCGTTTGCGTTTCGGTCTTAAAGACGGCAGATGCCATACTCTTGAAGAGGTTGGTATGGAGTTTAATGTCACAAGAGAGCGTATCCGCCAAATTGAGGCTAAGGCGCTTAGAAAACTTCGCCACCCTGTGCGCAGTAATAAATTTAAGGATAGATAGGAATATTTTAAATGGAATTTTCATATAAAACTAAGGGTGTTTGTTCAAGACAAATCCACATTGAGGTTGAAGACGGCATTGTTAAAAAGGTGCGCTTTGAAGGTGGATGTAACGGAAACACCAAGGGCATTTCCGCTTTGGTAGAGGGAATGAAGGTTGAAGATGTTATTACAAAACTTTCCGATATTAAGTGTGGTTTTAAGGGAACATCTTGTCCTGCCCAATTAGCGGAGGCCTTGAAAGAGGTTTAATATATTTTCTTTCGGATTGGAGGAAAAAATGAACTTAGATAATGATATTAAGATTGCGGGGGACAAACCCTCGGCAAGTGTTAAAGCAAACTTGGCAAAAAGTATTGCTGAAAAAGAAATAACTAAAGAGCAAATCCAAAATGCAAAGAACTGGGGCAAAGGCGTTGCCGAAAAATTCATTAAGGATATTGCCGATTCTTTGGTGGGGGAAAGGGAAACAAACCTTGAAATGCTTTCCCAAAGAAGAATGTTGCTTTCCTTTGCGGCGTCCATTGGATTTGAAACCTTGACCGAGAATGATACTTTGGGCGGTCTGGCTCAAAAAAGTTTTTTGGATACTTTGAAGAAAAAAGACCCCAAGCACTATGTAACGGCTGAGGATAACGGCGCCTTCTCTTTCTATTATTTGGCTTTTAGAAGGGGAAATGATGTGGAGCGCCGAATCGGTCAAACCTTTGCAATGCTTTGTTCCCACGATGGCGACCCAATTTATCAGGAACTTGGCGAAGCCCTTTACTGTTGGTTCTTGTCGGTAGTAAAGGAAGAAGCCCAAAAGTTAAATATCAGATAAACATAAATCGCCCTTTTGCCGAATAAGGTTTAAAGGGTGATTTTTTATGCCAATTATTTATTTAAGTCCGTCAACTCAGGAATTTAATCCTTATTCGGGCGGAGGCAACGAAGAAGAATATATGAATTTAATTGCCGATGCTATGGAACCGTATTTAGTGGCAAGCGGAATAAGGTTTGTGCGAAACAGTCCTGATATGACGGCGGCGAGTTCAATAGCCCAGTCAAATATGGGAAATTATGACCTGCATTTCGCATTACATTCCAATGCTTCAAGCGGGGGTAATGCCAGGGGAGTGGAGGCGTATTATTATCCTGCAAGTGCTAAGGGTAAACGCTTTGCCGAAATACTTGTCAGGAATTTGCAACTGATTTACCCACTGCCAAACGGCACAAGGATTGTGCCCACCACCACTTTGGGTGAGGTAAGGCGCACCAAAGCCCCAAGCGTTTTACTTGAGGTGGCTTACCACGATAATCCTTTGGATGCGATGTGGATTAAAAACAATGTTAACGCAATTGCGGAAAATTTGGTACTTTCCTTGACCGAATATTTCGGGATACCTTTCAATTATCCCCAACCGATATATGTAACGACCGTGGCGACAAGGGGTTCTAATCTTAATGTCAGATATACTCCTTCGGCTTCGGCGGCCATTATTGGCAGCATTCCAAACGGCAGCGAAGTTACGGTTTACGCCACACTGCCAGACTGGTCACTGGTGGGATATAACCAAACGGTTGGCTATGTTAGAAATACATTTTTAGGGTAATAAAAAATATCGGCCACCTAGCAAATGAAGAATTTCTTTTAAAATCTTTTTCAACTTTTTAAGTCTTTGATAATTTATTTTTCTTAAAATCCGTTTGCGGTAACAGTTTTTGTCTTTGCATTTTTTACATTGGCCGTCCAAACAACAAATCATATAATTACACTCATCACAACGGCATTCAATAAGAATGCCGTTTCTGTCTTTATGTAGTCCATTTAAAGGACAGTTTTTGCCGTTATTTCCACAAAGGTAATAATATTTATACATAACAACACCTCTAATTAAACAATAACCTGTTTTAGGTTAAAAATCAATAACCTGAAACAGATTATCTTATTATAAATACATAAGATACTTTTGGAGGCTTTTATGTATAAGAGAATACGTGACCTTAGAGAAGATAAAGACTTAAATCAAACCGAAGTTGCTAAGATGCTTGGAATGTCGCAAACAGGTTACTCTAAATATGAAACTGGAGAAAATGATATACCAACTGAAATATTGATTAAATTGGCAAAGTTTTATAATGTTAGTGTGGACTATATTTTAGAACGTACCGATAATCCGGAAACAAATAAATAATAGCATTTGTAAATTTAACTCCCCTTATTTTAGGGGAGTTTTGTTGTTTAAAAGGAGAGAAAACCCTATATATTGTAGCCCTAAAAAAAGTTTAAAATTTTTTAAAAAAACACTTGCAATTATGAAAAATATATGTTATTATACGACAGTACGCTGTGAAAGTATGGCGTAAAACATGCGTTGATGTGGGAGGTGGCCCGACTCGATCGGGGAAATTTCCACGGAGTATGTCCGATTTTAAACCGGGCGAAAGAATTAGGAGTACATAGAGAAACTTGCGAACTTTGTGTACAACGGCCAAGCGATTGGCTGTCCGGAATTGACTGCGACCCCAGCCAGTGCCGGTTTTATAATGGACCGTGATGAAAAACACGGCTCGTTGTAAGTTTTGCCCGCCAACTAATTAAGGAGGCGAAATTCACATGGCAGTGAAAGAAAAAATCCGAATCAGAATTAAGGGTTACGACCACGCACTTGTAGACCAGTCCGCTGAAAAGATAGTGGAAACCGCTAAACGTACAGGCGCTAGAGTATCCGGTCCCGTACCGCTAC
>JAZOXF010000060.1:0-16851 GCA_045659605.1 Acutalibacteraceae bacterium | reverse complement strand
AAAAAGCTTGTAAATATTGTTGTTAAATAATAAAAAACTGTTGCAAAATTTTTACAAGTATGATATTATAATATAAGATTTGTATACGGAGGTGATACTAGTGAGCGTAGTTGAATACATTATTGGTGCTGCAGTAATTATTGTTTCTTTAATTATAATTGGCGCTGTCCTTTTACAGCAAGGTCGTCGTGCCGGCATTAACGGTGCAATTTCCGGCGGTGCAGATACTTTCCTTTCTAAAAATAAGGCTAGAACAGTTGACGCTTTATTAGCTCGCTGGACAAAGTATATTGCCGTCCTTTTCTTTGTACTTGCTATCGTTGCTAACTTTATAGCAATCAGATTAGGTGCAAAATAATTAAGCCTCGTGGCTTACATAAAAATCTAAATTAAACCCCTGCATTTTTGCGGAGGGAGGGAATATTAATGAGTCAAGTAAGAATTAAAGAAAACGAATCTTTGGATAATGCTTTACGTCGTTTTAAGAGACAAACTGCTAAAGACGGTGTTATTCAAGAAGTTCGCAAGAGAGAGCACTATGAGAAGCCCTCTGTAAAGCGTAAGAAGAAGTCGGAAGCCGCTCGTAAGAGAAAGTTCCGCTAAGTTTTTAGGGGCTAACCTTTACGGTAGCCCCTTTAATTTTTTTAGGAGATATATTATGCTTTTAAAACCAAACATCAAATTAGAAAGAGTTACGGACATTTCACCCGAAATTCTTAAGAAATATAATTTAGACAGTCTTATTTTAGATATTGATAATACTTTATCCACCCATCACGGCGATGTTTTAACCGATGGTTTGGAAGATTGGCTTCAGCTGATGAAAGATAATGGGATTAAACTTATGGTGCTTTCTAATTCTAAAGAACCCCGTGTTAAGCCTTTTTCTGAAAGAATCAACCTTCCTTTTATCAGTTCGGGAGCCAAACCTTTGCCTTTTGGGTATATTCGCGCATTAAAGGCAATGGGAAGTAAACGTAAGAATACTGCCATTGTAGGCGACCAAATTTTTACCGATGTTTTAGGCGGTAATATTGTTGGCGTTAGGACTTTGCTTTTAACTCCAATTTTGCTTGAGAGCACTTGGGGTTTTAAGTTTAAAAGAAAAATTGAAAGATTAGTCTTTAAGATTTATAAAATTAAAAACACGGAGGTGTAGATTGTGTCTGCAAAATTCGGTCCTGCCGGCTCTGCCGATAGTTTCAAGGAAATGGGATATAAAACCAGTTTGCAAATCCCTGAATATTTGAACAAATTTGGTTTAAATGCCTTTGAATATCAATGTGGCAGAGGGGTTAATATTGGCGAAGATAAAGCAAGACAGTTGGGAGTTATTGCTAAGGAAAAGGGAATAACTCTTTCGCTTCACGCACCTTATTATATATCAATGTCCTCGGTTGAGGAAGAAAAACGCCTTAATTCGGTGAATTACATTTTAGCATCAGCCCGTGCTGTTAATGCAATGGGTGGCGATAGAATCGTTGTGCACACAGGTTCTTGCGGTAAAATATCCCGCGAAAAGGCTTTGGAACTTGCTATTGATACAATGAAGATTTCATTAGATGCCTTAAAGAGTGAGGGACTTTCGCATATACACATTTGCCCTGAAACTATGGGCAAGGTTAATCAACTTGGTACTTTGCATGAAGTTATGGAACTTTGTAAAGTGGATGATAGTCTTATTCCTTGTATTGATTTTGGTCATTTAAACGCCCGTGATTTAGGTGTTATTAAATCTAAAGAAGATTATGATGCAATCTTAACCGAAATTAAAAATAATTTGGGGCACGACCGTTTAAATTGTTTCCATTCTCATTTTTCAAAAATTGAGTACACAAATGGTGGCGAAAAGAGACATTTAACCTTTGAAGATAATGTTTACGGTCCTGATTTTGAACCTTTGATGGAACTTATTTATAAATATAATTTGAGCCCCACATTTATTTGCGAGTCGGCTGGTACCCAAACCGAAGATGTTAAACAAATGATGGATTATTACAATAGTTTAAAGGGTGAGGTGCAGTTATGATTTGGCACAGTTCTACTGCCGAAGAAGTTTTAAATCACTTTAAAGTAGACCATAAAAGAGGTCTTACAAATAGTGAATGTGAAGAAAAACTTGATGTTTACGGCCAAAATATAATTTCTAAAATTGAAAAACCTTCATTATTTAAGTTGTTTTTATCTCAACTTAATAACAAAATGGTTATTGCGCTTATTGTAATTGCTTTTGTTTCCTTTGTTGTTTCTTTGGTTTATAAAGATGTTAACAGCGCGTCAGCATTACTTATAATTGCCATTGTTATTTTAAATGCTTTTATAAGCGCTTTTCATATTAAAAACAGTGAAAATACCTTTGATGATATTAAAAATTTCACCAATCCTTCGGTAACTGTTTTGCGTGACGGCGTGGCAAAGGTTATAAATTCGGCAAACTTGGTTGTTGGCGATATAATAATTTTGGAAGAAGGCGATTATATACCCGCTGATGCCAGAATTATTGAGTCTAACGAATTTCGCTGCATCGAAACTACTTTAACAGGCGTTGAGGTTCCGGTTGCTAAAAATGCCGATAGTATTCTTGAGGATATTGCTCCTCTTGAGACAAGAAACAATATGGTATTTTCGGGCACAAGCGTTGCTCATGGTACTGCAAAAGCAATTGTTACTGCTGTTGCTTTAAATACCGAAATGGGCAAAACATCGGCTATAATGCAACAAACAGGGGAGGACAAACTTCCTTTAGAGGCTAAATTGGATGTAATTGCAAGAGTTTCTAATATTGCCATTTTGATAATTTGCGGCGTGATTTTTTTAATTTCATTAATTTGCAATTTTGCTGCTGATAATTTTGCTTCAATGACAATGAAAATGCTTGTTAATGCGGTTGCATTGGCAGTTGCGGCAATACCTGAAGGTTTGCCTACTATCGCTGCCGTGGTTATTGCATTGGGAATTAAGCGAATTTTAAAGGATAATATTATTGTAAAGGACGCCAGTGCAGCCGAGTTGCTAGGAAAAACCGATATTCTTTGTTGCGACAAAACCGGTGTTCTTACAAGAAATAAAATGGTAGTTAATCGTATATTTGATGGCGATAAGGTTTGCGATTTAACAAATGATGTTCCGGACGAAAAGATTCTTACGGTTATAAAACTCGCTACTGCTTGTTCTACCTTGCAAAACGATTCTACCGAAAATGCTATTGAAAAAGCATGTCTTACATATAATTCCATGTCCTTGCAGGATGTTTTAAATGTATTTCCGCAAATTGATATGGTTCCTTTTGACAGCGTTAGAAAATCAATGTCTGTTATAACAATGATCAATAAACAAGCGGTTGCAATTGTTAAGGGCGCACCCGAAACATTGCTTGAAAATTGTAATAATTGTGATAAGGAAAAGATTTTAAAACTCAACGAGGATATGGCAAAGGAAGGTCTTAGAATTGTCTGCATCGCAATGAAGACCTTGACCGAACTTCCTGCTAATCCTACTGCTGAAGATGTTGAAAACGATTTAATATTTGTAGGATTAGTTGCTTTAAGCGACCCTGCTCGTGAAGGCGTTATTGATGATATTAAAGCTTGTCAAAACGCAGGTATAACTACAATAATGATAACGGGCGATAATTTGGAAACTGCCAAGGCTGTTGCAACCGAAATTGGAATATTGCGTGAAGGTACTCTCGCAATTTCAGGCGCCGACTTATCCCAAATGACCGATGAAGAGTTGGTCCAAAATATTGAAAAATATTCGGTATTTGCCCGAGTTACACCCGGTGACAAATTAAGAATTGTTAAGGCTTGGCAAACACTAGGTCGCCTTGTAACCATTACCGGTGACAATGTTGATGATGCCGAAAGTCTTGCCCTTGCTGATGTAGGCTGCGCTATCGGTAAATTTGGCGCTGATGTAGCTAAGGGTAATGCGGATATTATAATTTCGGATAATCGTTTCCATTCTATTTTAAAGGCTATTAGAGAAAGTCGTGGATTGTTTGCTAATATAAGAAAATCCATACTTTACCTATTTAGTTGTAATTTAGCTGAGATTATAACGATTTTATTTGGTTGGATTTTCTTTAGAAATATGCCTATAATGGCAGTGCAATTGTTGTGGATTAATCTTTTGACCGACTCTGCTCCTGCTATTTCTCTTAGTTTGGAAAAAGCTGAAAAGAATATAATGGAAAGAAAAAATACCAGTGTGAATCGTTTATTTAATAAACGCTCGGTTGTATTGATTGCTTTTGAAAGTGTGTTTATCACCGCTGTTACTTTAATTGCCTTTTTAATCGGTTTTGACTTCGGTGATGTTGCAAGAGCTTCTACTTTTGCTTTTGCAGTTCTTGGTATGATTCAGGTATTCCATTGCTTTAACTGTAAGTTTGAGGGCAGAATTAAGTTTAAGGATTTATTTAATAACAAGTTTATGAATTTAGCAACCTTAGTTGCATTGTTTATAGTTGTTTTCTTATGTGTAACTCCTGCCGGCGCAATTTTTGGTTTACAGTGTTTAAAATTTGTAGACTTTATAATTTGTTTGGTTTTGGCTTTACTTATTCTTCCTGTTACCGAATTATTTAAGATTTTAGTTGAAAAGATATAAATGGGGTTGCTTTTAATGAAATTAAAGGTTGTTACTTTTAATATACGCAATTATGACGATAAAAACGGGCATTCGATAATTGAACGTGCACCAAGACTTAAATCTATTTTGGATAATATGGATGCTGATGTTATCGGTTTGCAAGAATGTAAAAATAATTGGGAAGAAATCCTTTCCGACGATTATGGAAATAAATATGAGATGTTTTTAGTACATCGCGGAGATGATGAGTCAATTCCGATTCTTTGGAAGAAAGATAAGTTTGACTGCATTAAAAAAGGTGTGTTTTGGCTTTCCGATACTCCGGATGAAATGTCAAAAGGTTGGGATGAACTTTATAATTGCTACCGTATATGTATGTATGCCGTTTTAAAAGATAAAGAAAGCAATAAAAGTTTTTGCTTTATGAACACGCATTATGGTTTCGGTGATAAATGTCAAACCGATAGCGCAGATTTAATATATAACTATAATAAGAAAATAACAGAGTTTCCCACCTTTATAACCGGTGATTTTAATATGACTCCCGCCTCGGCAGGTTATGCGCAAATTACAAAGTATTACAAAGATGCAAACAAGTGCACCTTAAACTACACCGGAACAACATTTCATAATTACGCTCCCGAAACTCAAGATGAGCATATTGATTATTGTTTTGTGGATGAAAAAATCAAACCTTTAAATACTGTTTTGTTGGATCAAACCTTTGACGGTAAATACCCATCTGATCATTACGGTTTTTATTTCGAACTCGAAATATAATAATAATCCCCACTGAAAATTCAGTGGGGATTTATTAATGTTTGTTTTAAAATGACAACTCAAAAGTTTTATTTACTTGCTTCAACGATTTTTGCAACAAGGTTTGCAGGAACCTCTTCATATCTTGCAATTTCTAATGTGAAGGTTGCAGTGCCTTGTGTTATGGAGCGCATAGCAGTTGAGAAATCGGTCATTTCGGACATTGGAACTTCGGCTGTAACTTCCTGTGTTTTGTTGGCTGTCGGCTCCATACCGATAATTCTACCACGGCGTTTATTAATATCACCGATAACATCACCAAGCATTTCATCGGGAACAAGCACTTTAAGTGTTCCTATGGGCTCTAAGAGTACGGGTGAAGCTTGAGGTATACCTTCTTTGTAAGCGATAGCAGCGGCCATTTTAAAGGACATTTCAGAGGAATCTACGGGATGGTAAGAACCATCGTATAGAACAGCCTTGATACCAACGGTTGGGTATCCTGCAAGAACACCCTTTTCGGTGCACTCACGAAGTCCTTTTTCAACAGCGGGGAAGAAGTTCTTGGGAACAGCGCCACCGAAGATTTCATCCTCGAATACTAATTCATCACTATCGCAAGGTTCAAATCTAATCCAAACATCACCGAATTGACCGTGACCACCTGATTGCTTCTTATGTCTACCTTGAACCTTAACGGATTTTCTAATGGTTTCACGGTAAGCAATCTTCGGCGCTTTGAGTTCAACATCGGCGCCAAACTTCGATTTTAGACGAGAAACGATAACATCAATATGTTGTTCGCCTAAAGCAGATAAAATAAGTTCCTTGGTTTCCTTATTGTGTTTAACAATAATTGTTGGGTCTTCTTCGGTAAGACGATTAAGGGAAGTGGCAATTTTTTCTTCATCACCCTTAGCCTTTGGATAAATTGCCATTGAAAGTGTGGGAGCAGGGAATTCAATGTTTGATGCAGCGATTTTACCTTTTGTTGATAAGGTGTCACCTGTTAATACATCACCGAGTTTAGCAACGGCGCCAATGTCACCTGCGGAAAGGGATTTAATGTCTTCGGATTTGCCACCCTTTAAGCAAAGAAGTTTACTGAGTTTTTCTTCTTCACCTGTTCTCGCATTAATAAGTTTGGTATCGCCTTGTAAAGTGCCTGACAATACCTTGAAATATGAAAGTTTACCAACAAATGGGTCAGCAATGGTTTTGAAAATGCTGATTGCTGTTTCGCCATCGGCTGTGATAGTATTTGTTTCACCATCAACAGTTGTATAAGTAACATCACCGGCAGTTGGTAAAATTTCGGTTATGGTATCAACCAAAATGCCAACAGCATCACCGGTTTGTTGAATACCACAGAATACAGGGCAAATGTCACCGGTCTTAACACCTGCTTTAAGACCTTTTAAAATCTCGTCTTTGGTGAATTCTTCGCCTGCAAAGTATTTTTCCATTAATTCTTCATCAGCCGAAGCAATTGCTTCTAAAAGCATATTTCTCATATTTTCAATTTCGGAACTTACAGGCATTCTGAACTCCTTGGGAGTAATGCCATCAAAAGCGTAAGCCTTGTTTTCAATGAGGTTTATGTAACATGTAACAGCATCGTTTTCAACAAAGGGAACAACAACGGGACAAATAACAGCGCCATAGTTTGCAACCAAACTTGATAATACACGATAGAAATGAGCGTGGGTGGAATCAAGTTTACCAACGAAGAAAGCAACAGCTTTATTGTTATCTTTAAGTTTTTGATAACTTTGTTTAGCGCCAACGGTTATACCTGATTTACCTGAAATAACAATAATACCTGCATCGGCAGCGTTTATTGCTTCAGAAACGCCACCTGCAAAGTCAAATAGACCCGGGGCATCGATAATGTTTAATTTGCTATTATTAACTTCTAAGGAATAAACAGCGGTAGAAACTGAAACTTTACGTTTTTTCTCTTCAGGGTCAAAGTCAAGGGTGGTAGTGCTGTCAGTAGACTTACCGATTCGTTCAATAGCCTTTCCGTAATATAAAATGGCATCAGCGAGGGTAGTTTTACCCGAGTTGCCGTGACCGAGCAAAGCAACATTTCTAATTTCGTTAGCCAAATAGTCTTTCATGTGTATACTCTCCTTTGAGCAATAGATTATACAAACATTATATCATAGGTTTTTGGTAAATACAACTAATTGTTTTCAAACTTATTAGAAAAATATATGTAATTTTCATAAAAAATGCACTAAAAATTGCCCTTAAAAAATAATTACAAACTTGAAATCATTTGTAACGAATTTGTTGCTGTTATTATGTTAACCAAAAGTATATAATAGTAACAGTGCGTAAGGGGTGGTGAAACTGTGAAAAAAAGCATTTTTAAAGGTTTGTTAATGGTATTAATCATAAGCGTTTTCGCAGTTTCTTTATTTGCAAATTTAAGCGCGGCAAAACCCGAAACACCCAACACTTTTAATCCAGATAAAGTTCTTGAAACAAGATTTTTAAATATGCTTAATCACAATTTTGTTTATTCACAAGATTTTGAGAATATTGATACTATTGTTAATAATTCGGCCATTGCACTTCTCGACAAAAAGGTTGATGATTACCTTGAAGCCCATGTGTTAAATGGTTATCTTTATGATATGTACGGTTTTAAAGTTGATGATTTTTCTAAAATCAACGATGGATATAAGTTTAAGGATGGCTATGCTTATATTTCTCCAATGGGATATGCAGCCTATAAGCACGAGGCTTTGGATTTAACCCATAACCCCGATGGCACATATACATTGCTTAGTAATGTTGAAATCAAAACTCACGATTCACAATCTTATACTACAACAGCGGAAACTGTTTTTGTAAAAAATCCTGATTCGGTTTTTGGATTTAATATTGTAGTAAGTAAGTTGAAATAAGTATAAAAAAAGCACTGCAAAAGCAGTGCTTTTAATTATTTTAGGATAATTTCAAATATTTTAGAATAAATTTCCGAAGCGTGTTCTAAAAACTTTTGTTTAACGAATAATGCTTGGTCTTCATCCGAGAGTAAAAGTTTAACACTCATAAAAGGCTTGTCCTGGTCAAGGGCAGTGCAGTTAATGAATGTTCTGCCATCTTCTTCGGTAATTTCATACTTTGTTTCTTTTGAGTTTCTGATGATTACCATTGCCTTTAAAACAGCGCGATAAGCCCTTTCCTTGACAACACTTGAAAGGTGGCTCTCTAAGGTGTTGGAAACATCACGGCCGGCATCGGTAACAACATAATCGCCACTATCGTCTACCTCTTTAATATGACCACTGTTTTCCAAGAAAGCTAAAGAATCGCTAACCTCAAATATATTTGCAATGCCTTCGCTATGCAAAACCTCGCAAAGCATATTGCCTGACATAGGTTCATTTATGGCTGACATAACATAACAAATTAATGTGCGAATATCGGCTGTGGTGAATAAGCCACCGATTTTTGATACTCCTGCAGTAATTGCATCTCTTTCCAAAATTAAATCTCCTTTTGACTTTGTCTTAATCTATTATATAATATATTTCAAAAAATTCAAGTCTTTAGGTGATTTGTGTCGGGCAATGTCCAAAAATATTGCAAAAGTTTTTTTGATATGGTAAAATAAATCTAATAAATTTTAGAGGTTTTTGTATGATTAATGATTTAATTATTATTGGCGGTGGCGCTGCAGGTCTTTGTGCGGCAGTGTATTTTAAGCAAAAGCATCCCGATTCCACTGTGCGCATATTAGAATCTTTACCGAGAGTTGGTAAAAAACTTTCCTTGACGGGAAACGGAAGATGTAACATTACCAATAAAAATATTTCACTCTCCCGTTACCACGGTAAGAACAAAGAGTTTTGCCGTTATGCTTTGGAAAAATATGATTTGGATTTTACAACCGATTTTTTTGAGAAAATTGGCGTTCAAATTGTCTTTGAAGAGGATAAAGCATATCCTTCTTCCTTCCAAGCATCTTCGGTGGTTGACTGTTTGAGATTTGCTTGTGATGAGTTGGGAGTAATAACCCACACCGAAACTCCCGTTACCGATATTAGAGTTTCGGATGGAAATTATAAGGTTATTTCAAATCAAATGAGTTTTTTCGCTAAAAATATAATTTTAGCAACGGGTGGTCTTGCCGGTGGCGACCGATTAGGTTGCGACGGAAAGATGTTTAAAATCCTTAAAAAAGCCGATTTTAAGATGGTGGAGACTGCGCCTTCTATTGTGCAAATTAAAACCGAAACCGATATTGTTAAACAATTAAAGGGTATTAAAATCAATGCTAAGGTTTCCATGGGAAATCGCAGTGATTTTGATGAAGTACTCTTTTGCGATTACGGTCTTTCGGGCCCTGCTGTGCTTCAAATTTCCCGTGAGGCAAACTCTAATAATCAAATTTCTTTAGACATTATGCCCGATACCGATTATAACAGTTTGGTTGACCTTTTGATGTGTAGAGTAAATTACCTTAAAAATCGTACATTAGATGAATTTTTTACAGGTATGCTTCAAAAACGAGTGGGCCAAGTTTTACTTAAACAAATCGGTTGCAAAATGACCGACAGTGTTGAAACACTTAATTTAAAGAAAATTAAAATGTTAGCTTCCATTATGAAAAGGTGGAGTTTTAACGTTGTTGGTACAACGGGACTACTTAATGCACAGGTAACCTGTGGTGGTCTTTTAACCAACGATTTTTGCGATAAAACAATGGAAAGTAAACTCTCACGAAACTTCTATTGTGTCGGTGAAATTTTAGATATAGATGGCGACTGTGGTGGATTTAATCTACAGTGGGCGTGGAGTTCTGCATTTTGCGCAGTTGACGCCATAAAGGAATAATATGCTGCTGATTAATAATTTAAAATTGTCTCTCGATACCGATTTTTCCAAATTAAAACCTGCCGTTGAGAAACTTTTAAAGTGCAAACTCACATCGGTTAAATTACATAGAAAATCGGTTGATGCGAGAAGAAAAAACGATGTTCATTTTTGTTGTTCGGTTTTGGTAGAAAGCGAAAATGAAGGTAAAATTTTAAAATTCAATAAAAATGCAACGCCTTTTACTAAAAAGGAATATATATGGCAAAAATGCAATACAACAACCTTTAAAAGACCCGTTGTGGTAGGTTTTGGCCCTGCGGGTATGTTTTGTGCTTTAACATTGGCAAAGGCAGGGTTAAAGCCCATTGTTATTGAGCGTGGTGGCAAGGTTGAAGAACGTACCGAAGCGGTTAAAAACTTCTTTGAAGGCGGAAAATTAGACCCTGAAAGTAACATTCAATTCGGTGAAGGCGGCGCAGGTACCTTTTCGGATGGAAAATTAACAACCGGAATTAAAAATCCAAGATGCGCCACTGTTATTGAAGTGCTAAATCAAATGGGCGCCGATGACAATATTTTGACCGATGCCAAACCCCATATCGGTACCGATGTTTTGGTGGATGTGGTGCGAAATATCCGTGAGAAAATCATTTCCCTTGGTGGTGAAATTCTTTTCAACACCCGTCTAGATAGTGTGATACTTAATAATGGATGTATTACTTCAATTGTGACAAATAAAGGTGAAATATCTTGCGATAATCTTGTTTTGGCAACGGGTCATTCGGCACGAGATACTTATAAAATGATATTGAATTCGGGTGCCGATATGGTGCAAAAACCCTTTGCTGTTGGTGTTCGTATTGAACACGCTCAAGAGGATATTAACAAGGCTTTATACGGCGAATTTTATAATCATAAAAACTTGGGTGCTGCCGATTATAAACTTGCTTGTCATTTGGAAAACGGTAGGGGAGTTTACACTTTTTGTATGTGCCCCGGTGGCGAAGTTGTTAATGCTTCGAGCAATATAGGTGGTCTGGCCGTCAACGGTATGAGTAACTGTAAACGTGACAGCGCAAATGCCAACAGCGCTTTATTGGTTGGGGTTGAAACAAGTGATTTCCCCACAACAGATATTTTGTCGGGTTGTGAGTTGCAAGAACAAATTGAGAAGGCAGCTTTTAACCTTCTCCACGGAGTAGTACCCATAAATACAGTTGGAAACTTTGTTTTTGGCAAGAAATTTAAACTAGGCAAGGTTAAACCTTCGGTAAAACCTCGGTTTGGATATGCTGATTTCGGTCAAATATTTCCTGATTTTGTGTGCGAAAGTTTGAGGGAAGGTATTAAAGAATTTGGCAAAAAAATAAAGGGATTTGACTCGGAAGATGCAATTCTTACAGCTCCTGAAACTAGAAGCTCAGCTCCTGTTAGAATTTTGCGAAATGATAACTTTGAAAGTAATATCAAGGGACTTTTTCCATGTGGAGAAGGCGCCGGATATGCAGGTGGTATTGTTTCGGCCGCGGTTGACGGAATGACAGTTGCCGAAGCGATAATTTCTAAATTAAATAACAATTAATGATAGACAGTGGATTTACCGAAAGTTCATAAGCATCTTGGGAATCCACTGTTTCTTTTTTTGTTTTTTTAAGTGTTAGGAAAATGTGGAGAAAATCATTATTTACAACGTTTAAAATAACACCACCCATAAGAAAAACCAACCGCTTTATTTGTTTTGTTTTTTTGCAATTAGTTTTTATAATTGCAGTTTTGTTAGAAATTTCAATTTCAACAAAATCGGCGTTTTGACAAATGTTAAGTAAAATTGCAGTAAATATTTTTTGGTTTAAAAGATAATTACCGTGAACTTTTAATTGGAAAATAAATTTTCTTCTAAAACTTGCGGCAGTTAGCAATTCATTACAAAATTCATATAAATTGGTGGGTAACAGTGTAGCTGAATATTTACATTCGAATTCGTAAATTTTTCTTAAGGAGATGAGTAAATTGGGTTTCGGTCCCTTTTGTAAAATTAATTTATGGTATAAACAACGCATTGAATTTGCGTAGAGTTCGTATTTTTTTGGGTAATATATCAATTTTAACACCTCAAATTATATATATATTATGCCAAAATACAAAAATATACTAATTGGTTAAAAAATTGTCATAAACCCCTTGCAAAATTTTTGCGTTTAAGGTATAATATTTAAAGAAATTTTTTAGGAGGTATTTTCCAATGGTAAAAGTTGCTATTAATGGTTTTGGCCGTATTGGTCGTCTTGCTTTCCGTCAAATGTTTGGCGCTGAAGGTTACGAGGTTGTTGCTATCAACGATCTTACCAGCCCCGCAATGCTCGCTCACTTATTAAAGTATGACTCAGCTCAAGGCAGATATGCTCTTGCTGATACTGTTACTGCAGGTGAGGACAGCATCACTGTTGACGGTAAAACAATCAAAATTTATGCTGAGAAAGACGCTAAGGATCTTCCTTGGGGCGAAATCGGCGTAGACGTTGTTTTAGAGTGCACAGGTTTCTACTGCTCTAAAGAAAAGTCTCAAGCTCACATCGATGCCGGTGCTAAGAAGGTTGTTATTTCTGCTCCTGCAGGTTCTGACCTTAAGACTATCGTTTACAGCGTAAACGAGAAAACTCTTTCTGCTGAAGATACAATTATCTCTGCTGCATCTTGCACAACTAACTGCTTAGCTCCTATGGCTGATACTTTAAATAAGTATGCTCCCATCCAAAGCGGTATCATGACCACCGTTCATGCTTGGACCGGTGACCAAATGGTACTTGATGGTCCTCACAGAAAGGGTGACCTTCGTCGTGCACGTGCTGCTGCTTGCAACATCGTTCCTAACTCTACCGGTGCTGCTAAGGCTATCGGCCTTGTAATCCCTGAGTTAAACGGCAAGCTCATCGGTTCTGCTCAACGTGTTCCTGTTCCTACCGGTTCTACAACTCTTCTTGTTGCAGTTGTTAAGGGTAAGGACGTTACCAAAGAGGGCATCAATGCTGCTATGAAGGCTGCTGCTTCTGATTCCTTCGGTTACACCGAGGAAGAGCTCGTATCTTCTGACATCATCGGTATCAGATACGGTTCTTTATTCGATGCTACTCAAACTATGGTTACTAAGATTGACGACGATACTTTTCAAGTACAAGTTGTTGCTTGGTACGATAACGAGAACAGCTACACCAGCCAAATGGTTCGTACTATTAAGTACTTCGCTGAAATCTAATTTTAGATTACAAAAATTTAGACCTCCCAAACGGGAGGTCTTTTTTATATGCTCAATTCATTTGAAATGTTGTATAGGTTATAATAAATACCTTTTTTATCCATCAAGGCTTGGTGATTACCTTCTTCAACAATTCCCTCATCGGTTAAAACTAAAATTCTATCAGCATTACGGATGGTAGAAAGTCGATGGGCTATTGTGAGTGTTGTACGGCCTTCGCTAAGCCTTGCTAAAGAACGGGCAACTACTATCTCACTTTCATTGTCAAGGGCGCTTGTAGCTTCATCCAGGATAATAATAGGGGGATTTTTAAGGAAGACGCGGGCAATACTTATTCTTTGCTTTTGTCCACCTGAAAGTTTAACACCGCGCTCACCAACATAGGTATGGTATCCATCCTTAAGTTCACGAATAAATTCATCGGCGCCTGCCTTTTTGGCAGCTTCGATAATTTCTTCTTCGGTGGCATCAGGTTTTCCGTAAGCGATATTTTCGTAAACAGTGCCTGAGAATAGGTAAACATCCTGTTGAACGATACCAATATTATCTCTAAGGGATTTTAAGGTATAGGATTTAATACTTTGTCCATCAATGGTAATATCACCATTTTTAATTTCATAAAAACGGGGAATAAGATTGCATAGGGTTGTTTTACCACCACCAGAAGGACCAACCAAGGCCACCTTTTCACCGGTTTTTATTTTAAGGTTTAGATTTTCAAATACAGTGTTTACTTCACCGGTATATTTAAAACCAACATCCTTAAATTCAATATCACCTTTAGGATTTACAAGGTCGGTGGCATTCGGTTCATCGAAAATTTCAACATCCGAATCCATAATTTGCAAGAATCTTTCAATACCTGTAAGACCACGGTTGAATTGCTCGGAGAATTCGATTATTCTTCTAACGGTTGTAATAAATGTGGTAACATAGAGAAGATATGCCACAAGGTCACCTGCGTTAATCTTGCCATCAATTAAGAATAAACTTCCTGCAACCACAACAACAGCATAAATTAAGCCGTCAAAAAGTCTTGTTGAGGTGGAAAAGGCACTCATATAAAGGTAAGAAAGCTTTTTAATGTCAAAGAATTTGCGATTATCAACATCGAACTTTTCTTCTTCAAGTTTTTCATTAGCAAAGGCCTTAACAACACCTTGACCGAGCAAAGAATCCTCAATCCGAGCGTTTAATTCGCCGGTTAAAACACGATTTTTTCTAAATGTAGCCTTCATTTTACGACTCAAGACGCCACAAACTAAAAGCATTACGGGGATAATCGCAAAGATTATTAACGTTAGTGGAACATTAATGTTAATTAGGATTAGGAAAGAAGCGACTCCCTTGATTAGTGCTATAAAAAATTCTTCGGGACAGTGGTGGGAAAACTCGGTAACATCAAACAAATCGTTTGTGATGCGACCCATAATTTGACCCACTTTGGTATTATCAAAATAGGTATAAGAAAGCTTGTGCAAATGGGCGTAGGCATCGCTTCGCATGGCTGTTTCCATTTTAACACCCATTATATGACCGGCATAAGACATATAATAATAGGCTGCCGAGTCTATAAGTCTTAGAGTAATGTAAAGTCCACCGATTTTTAAAATATAGGCTACTGTAAGTGCCCGAAAACCGTCAATGCCTGCATTGGTAATTTCACGCATTATAAGTGGCAACACAATTTCACAAACAGTTGTCAATGCTGCGCAAAACAGGTCTATTATAACGGTTGTGATATTGTTTTTATAATAGGGCATAAACCTTTTTAAAAGGACACTTGTTTTGTATTGTCTATCATTTTCCATAATAAAACCTCAAAGGCACCATTAATGGTGCCTTTTTAAAAATAATTATTTTGCTGCAGACTCACAGTAGAGACATCTGTAAACTCTTTTTTCAGGGTCGGTTAGGTTGAAAATTTGAGGTAATTCTTGCTCGGTTGTTGTAATACAACGGGGATTTTTGCAAGAAATAACATTGGTTAATCTCTCGGGAAGAGCAATGCTCTTTTTCTCAACGATTTCACCGTCTTTGATGATGTTAACAGTAATATCAGGGTCAATATAACCTAAAATATCGGTATTAACCTCAATGTCAGCATCAATTTTGATGATATCTTTTTTGCCCATTTTTTTGCTTGGTACATTTTTGATTAAAGCAATAGAACAATCAAGCTCGTCGAGTTTTAAAAGGGTGAATATTTTCATTCCAAGCCCTGCAGTGATATGGTCAATTACGAAACCGTTTTTAATTGAATCAATATTCATTTATTCTACCCCCAAAAGCATTAAGATTAATGCCATTCTCATATATTTGCCGTTTAATACCTGCTTAAAGTAACAAGCGCGTTTGTCATCATCAATTGCAACGCTAATTTCGTTAACACGGGGAAGGGGATGTAAAATCGCCATATCTTCCTTGGCGTTTTGCAATTTTTCAGGGGTTAAAATATAACTGTCACGAAGTCTTAAATATTCTTCTTCGTTAAAGAAACGTTCGCCTTGAACACGGGTCATATATAAAATGTCAAGCTCGGGCATAACTGACTCTAAATCGGTTGTTTCAACAATTTCAAAGTTATCCTTTTTAAGACTATCCTTAACATAACTTGGTAATTTCAACTCGTTGGGTGAAATCATAACGAATTTAATGTTATCATATCGGCGAAGAGCAGTGATAAGTGAGTGAACTGTTCTACCAAATTTTAAGTCACCGCAAAAACCGATGGTTAAATTATCAAGTCGGCCCTTTTCACGTTTAATGGTTAAAAGGTCGGCCAATGTTTGGGTTGGGTGGTTATGACCACCGTCACCTGCATTGATTACAGGGATACTAGCATTCATTGAAGCAACTAAAGGTGCGCCTTCTTTAGGATGGCGCATTGCAATAATATCAGCATAGCAGGAAATTACCTTTGCAGTGTCGGCAACGCTTTCGCCTTTTGAAGCTGAAGTGTTAGCAGCAGAGGAGAAACCGATGCAAACACCACCTAATTCGTACATAGCAGCTTCGAAACTGAGTCTTGTACGGGTTGAAGGCTCAAAGAATAAAGTGGCTAATTTTTTACCTGCGCATTTTTGAGCGTATTTTGCGGGATTTTCAATAATGTCATTGGCAGTATTAAGTAAACTGTCTATTTCCTGTACCGAAAGTTCGGCAATATCAATTAAACTTCTCATTTCTAATTTTCCTTTGCGCCGTTGATTTCAAGATAAGCCTTAATTCGATCAACGTTTTCCTTATTTTCAGGTTTTTCTTCTAAATACTCAATAATGTCATAAACATCAACAACCGAGTAAACGGGGAAACCGTATTCTTCACCAACCTCAGCCATAGCGCTCTTGTCGGTTTTGCCCTTTTCTTTACGGTCAACCATAACGAAGGTAGCGGCAACCTTTGTGCCC